>NZ_FMCH01000247.1 GCF_900091855.1 Streptomyces sp. DvalAA-14 | reverse complement strand
GGGCGGCCGTCCGGGCCGGTGCGGCCCAGCGTGATCGCGCAGAGCTGGCCGAACTCGCCGGCGTTGGCGCTCACTCCCCGGTAGAGGTCGCCGTTCAGGTAGAGCCCGGAACCGACGCCGGTCCCCAGGTAGAGGTAGGCGAAGTCCCGGGCCCTGCGGTCGCGGCCGATCCACCGCTCGCCGGCCGCCGCGGCCAGCGAGTCCTTCTCGATGATCACCGGGCAGGGGAAGTGGTCCTTCAGCAGGTACAGCAGGGGCAGATCGTTCCAGGCGGTGAGCAGCGGCGGGCCCAGCACCGTACCGGAGGCGATGTCCACCGGCCCCGGCACCGCCACCCCGATGCCGAGGAAGCCGTCCGGGCGCACCGCGTCGCGGGCCTTGTCCAGCGCCTCCCGGCCGAGCGCGACCACCTGCGCCACGAACTCCGCCGGGTCGATGCCGGCGCTCACCGGCCGGGTCCGGGTGCACACGATCGCCCCGTCCAGGTCGATCACCACGGCGGTCAGCACCTCGGGGTCGATGTGCAGGCCGAGGGCGTGCGCGGCGGTGCCGCACAGCCGCACCGGGGGTACGCGGCTTGCCGGAGGTGGCTCTGCGCTGCGACTCCTCGACCAGGACGCCGCGGTCCAGCAGCGACCGGGCGATCCGGGACACCGACTGCTGCGTCAGACCGGTGCGGTGGGCGATCTCGCCGCGGGTGATGGTGCCGGACAGCCGTACCGACTCGATGACCACGCACTCGTTGAACGAGCCCAGGTCGATCNGGTTCACCCCGCTGCTGCTGGGCGCCGGCGGCTCGGCGCGGTGCGGCGCCTTCAGATGCCCGGCGACGCTTCGCGCAGCCAGCGGACCGGGCCGCCCGCCGGGCCAGCGCGGCGATCAGGTCCAGGTACACCCGGCGCGAGGACTCGGGGTGGCTGGTGCTGTCCAGCGCGATCACCGCCCGCAGGAAGCTGCGCCACGTGGCGTTGGCGGGCAGCCGGTGCCCGGTCACCCCGGGGGTGGGCGGCTGTTCGGGCGCGGTGTCCCACAAGGTGATGGCGTGCAGGGCGATGTCCGGGTGGTGCGCGGCGGCCTCGGCGAGGTAGGCGGGCAGGTCCGGCGCGGCCGGCTCGGCGGCGGTACGGACCGCCTCCAGCGCGTCGGCCAGGCCGGTCAGCACGTCCTCGCCGATGACGGTCGCCACGGCCGCCGCGGGCGGTGCGGGCACCGGACGGGTGCCGGCCAGCAGCACGGCCCGGCGGCCGTCGGCGTACAGGCCCATCACCCAGACGTCGGCGCCGGGCAGCGGCGGCCGAGTCGGCACGGCGCCTTCCGCGCCGAGGCCCCAGCGGCGGCGGATGGCGGCCACCGTGGCGTGCGACAGGCCCAGTTCGCGGGCGATGGCCCGGCTGGCCGCCGCTGCCGCCGGGGGCGAGCAGGGCCCGGGCGACCTACCTCCGCCTCGTCCACGGTGGCGGGCCGACCCGTCCTC
>NZ_FMCH01000351.1 GCF_900091855.1 Streptomyces sp. DvalAA-14 | reverse complement strand
AATCCGGCACGGTCGCGCCACTGTGAGCCCACCGCCGCCTGGCGGAGGGGGAGTCAGATACCCGCCCATCACGACGCCCATGGAACAGGGACGCACGATCCCCCAAGGAGGGCCCACCCTATGAGCAGCATCACCCCGTCCCGTCCGGCCGCGACGCCGGTCGTCCTGCCCGTCTCCAAGGCCGCGATATGGCTCGTGGGCACCGTCGTACTGGCGCTCGCCGCCTACTACTTCATCGGTGTCGACCAGGGCGCCGTCTCGGTGTTCGGCAAGGACATGCACATCCACGAGTTCGTCCACGACGCGCGTCACTTCCTCGGCTTCCCCTGCCACTGACCCGTCACCCCGTCACCTGCTCGCCTGACGTACGGACAACTCGACATGGAAAAAAAGCTCATACTGCGCGGCCTGCTGGCCGGCGCAGCGGCCGGGCTGCTCGCCTTCCTCTTCGCCCGGATCTTCGCCGAACCGCAGATCGGCAAGGCGATCTCCTACGAAAACGGCCGTGACGCGGCGCAGGCCGCACTGGACAAGGCGGCCGGGCTGCCGCCGGAGGCCGCGGGCCCCGATCTGTTCAGCCGCACCATCCAGGCCGATGTCGGCATCGGCGTCGGCATGATCGTCTTCGGCATGGCGATGGGCGCGCTGTTCGCGGTGGCCTATTCCGTGAGCCTGGGCCGGGTCGGCGCGCTGCGCCCCCGCGGTCTGGCGCTGACCGTCGCGGCCGGCGGCTTCCTCGGCATGTACCTGGTGCCGTTCTTGAAGTACCCGGCCAACCCGCCCGCCATCGGACACGAGGAGACCATCAAGACCCGCAGCGGCCTGTACCTGATCATGGTGCTGTGCTCGGTGGCGTTCCTGGTGGCGGCCGTCTGGCTCGGCAAGCGCCTCCAGCCGCGCTTCGGCAACTGGAACGCGGTGCTGCTGGCCGGCGCCGCCTTCGTCGTCGCCATCGGCACCGTCATGCTGCTCCTGCCGTCGCTCGGCCATCTGACCTACAACAAGGAGCAGTTCGGCAACCACGCCACCGAGACGCCGCTGCCGCTGACCAACAGTAAGGGCACCATCGTCTACCCGGGCTTCCCGGCCGACGTGCTCTACTCCTTCCGCTTCTACTCCGTCGCCGCCCAGTTGCTGCTCTGGTCGACGATCGGCCTGGTCTTCGCGCCGCTGGCCGAACGCCTGCTGCAGCCCCGTCCCGGTACCTCGGCGGCCCGGGAGCCGGCCCCGGTCCCGGTGTGAGCACGCCGGGCGCGCCGATCGGGGAACTCGCGGCGCTCGGCCCGTTCTTCGCGCTGGAAGCGCACGGGCCGTACGAGCCGCACGA
>NZ_FMCH01000346.1 GCF_900091855.1 Streptomyces sp. DvalAA-14 | reverse complement strand
GCCGCGGCCATGCGGCCGGCGGTGCTCCAGCGCACCACCGCGCCGCGCCGGCCGAGTCCGGCGCCCATCACCGCGCCGGAGCAGACCTGCGTGGTCGACAGGGCGAAGCCGAGGTGCGAGGAGGCCAGGATGGTGACCGCGGCGCCCGTCTGCGCGCTGAAGCCCTGCTGCGGTTCGATGTCGGTCAGGCCGCGGCCCATGGTGCGGATGATCCGCCAGCCGCCCAGATACGTCCCCAGCGCGATCGCGCTGCCGGCCGAGACGATCACCCACAGCGGCGGGTCCGAGTGCGGGGCGATGACGCCGCCGGTGATCAGGGCCAGGGTGATGACGCCCATCGTCTTCTGCGCGTCATTGGTGCCGTGGGCCAGCGAGACCAGGGCCGCGGAGGCGATCTGCCCGGCGCGGTAGCCCTTGGCGGTGGCCGCTGGATCGGCGCGGCGGCCCAGCCGGTAGCTGAGCCGGGTGGCGAGCAGCGCGGCCAGCCCCGCCACGACCGGTGCGGCCACCGCCGGCACCAGCACCTTCATCACCACCGCGTCGCCGTTGACCCCGTGGGTGCCGACCGAGACCAGGGTCGCGCCGATCAGCCCGCCGAACAGGGCGTGCGAGGAACTCGACGGCAGCCCGGCCAGCCAGGTCAGCAGGTTCCACAGGATCGCGCCGACCAGCCCGGCGAAGATCACCTCGGGCCGGACACCGGCCGACTCGTCCACGATGCCGCCGGAGATGGTCCGGGCCACCTCGACCGACAGGAAGGCCCCGACCAGGTTGAGGACGGCGGACATGCCGACCGCGGTCCTGGGCCCCATGGCGCCGGTCGAGATGGTGGTGGCCATCGCGTTGGCGGTGTCGTGGAAACCGTTCGTGAAGTCGAACACGAGCGCGGTGGCGATCACGATTCCGATCAGGAGCGTGATGTGTTCCATGGACCCAGGATTCGTTCGATCGAGCAGGGGCGAGCCGAACGTACGGATCCTTGATGAACGGAAGATGAACTGGCGAGGTACTCGTGGTGCTGAGATGTCGGGGGGATGAACACCCCGCCAACCGGGGCCGCTGTCCAGCCCGCCGTCCGGTGAACCCGGACCGCCTCCGGTGCACCGGATCCGCTCCCCGGTGACGCCGTCCCGGGCCGTCCCCGCCGGCCCGGCCCCGCATAATGCCGGTGCGGTCCCGAGAGATCCCGGCGAGCGACGAGCGAGGTGGCCGACGATGCACGACGCGGTGGAGAAAGCCTGGTCGGACCTGGTGGACACGGCCCGGCGCAGTGTGGCGGACGGGCTGGTGGTCGGCACCTCGGGAAACGTTTCCGCCCGGGTCGGGGAGCTGGTGCTGATCACCCCGACCGGGGTGCCCTACGACCGCCTCGGCCCGGACGACGCGGTCGCCGTCGATCTCGACGGGCGGCAGGTGCGCGGCGAACTGCGGCCGAGCAGCGAAGTGCCGATGCATCTGGCCGTATACCGGCAGACGCCGGCCCGGGCGATCGTGCACACTCACGCGCCGCACGCCACCGCGGTGTCCGCCCTGGTCGACAAGCTGCCGAACATCCACTACATGGCCGCCGCGATGGGCGGCCAGATCCAGGTCGCCCGCTACGAGCTCTACGGCACCGAGGAACTGGCCCGCGCGGTGCTCAGGGCGCTGCGCGACCGCACCGGCTGCCTGATGCGCAACCACGGCACGCTGGTGTACGGCGACACCCTCGACCAGGCATACGAGCACACCGCGCAGCTGGAGTGGATGTGCCGGGTGTGGCTGCTGGCCCGGTCCGCCACCGACAACGGTTCGCCGCGGACCTTGTCCCAGCGGGACATGGGCCGGGTCGCGGCCAAGCTGAAGGGCTACGGACAGCGCTGAGCGCGCGCTCGGTCCCACCCGGCCCCGCCGAGCCGGCCTGCCCGTGCCGAGCCGGGCCGGGCCGGGCCTCGGGCGCACCCAATCCGGCTCTTCTTCCCCGTTTCCCGCCGCCCGACCCAAACTCCGGCTCCCCCTGGCAGGGCCGCCGCCGACCGCTCACACTGGAAGTGATGCGCCTTCGAACCGCGGTGGCCCTGACGGTCACCAGCCTGGTGGGTGCCGGTACGGCCGCGCTGGCGGCGGGCCGGTACGGATCCGCGTTCGCGCTCAAGCCGTCGGTGGCCGGACCGGCGCCGGAGGGCCTGATCCGGGTCCGCGCCGTCACCCGCGACCAGGTCGTCCTCGACCGCACCGGGGCCTCCGTCCGGCCCGGCGTCTACGGCCTGGCGGGCATCGGTGTGCACGCCACCGTCGGCCGGGTGATGGACCAGGACGCGCGGACGGTGACCCGCCGGCTGCTGCGGGTCGACAAGGGCGCGCTGGGCGTCAGTACCTTCGTCCGGATCACGCCACAGGTCTATACCGGTGACCCGGGCAGCGCGCTCGCCCTGGAGTACGACGACGTCGAGGTGCAGGGCGAACTCGGCCCGCTGCCCGCCTGGTTCGTGCCCGGCGCCCGGAGCACCTGGGTGATCGCCGTGCACGGCGTGGGCGCCACCCGCGAGCACACCTTGAACGTGGTGGCGATCCTGCACCGCTTCGGCTTCCCGGTGCTGGTGCCGTCCTACCGCAATGACCCCCGGCGCCCCCGCCTCGCCCGACCGGATCGGCCACCTCGGCGAGACCGAGTGGCGCGACCTGGACGCGGCCATGCGCTACGCGGAGGCCCGCGGCGCCCGCCGGATCGTGCTGTACGGCTGGTCCACCGGCGCCACCATGGCGTTGCGCGCGCTCCACCAGTCGCCGGCCCGCGAGCACGTGGCCGGACTCGTACTGGACTCGCCAGTGCTCGACTGGCGGTCCACGGTGCGGGCCGCGGTCACCCAGCACCGGCTGCCGGCGCTGCTCACCCCGCTCGCCGTGCGCGCCGCGGAGGGCCGGACCGGGCAGCACGGCGCCCGCCACGCCGAGGCCGTCGACCCCGACCGGCTGACCGTGCCCACCCTGCTCATCCACGGTCCCGACGACACCTTCGCCTCCTGGGCGGCCACCGAGGAGCTGGCCCGGCGGCGCCCCGAGCTCATCGCGCTGCACACCGTGCCCGGCGCCCCGCACGCCGCGATGTGGAATGTCGACCCGGACGGCTACGCGGAGACGCTGCGGCGCTTCCTGACCCCGCTCATGTGAGCGCCCGCCGGGTGGAGGACCGGCTCCGTTTGGGATTCCGGGCCCCGAGCGGCGAGACTGCTCCAGTGACGTCCCGTATCCCGCGAGACACTCCGCTCCGCATCGTCCCCCGCCGGCCGCTCACCGCCGCCCGCCGGACCGCCACGACGCGCAGGCCCCGGCCTCCGCGCCCCCCCGAGGGCACGCCCTCGGTGCCCGATCTCGCCCGGCTGGCGCGGATCGAACTCGCCGCCGCCGCACGGCTCGCCCGCTGGGCCGGTACCGGCCCGGGCACCGCGGGACCGACCGGCATACTCGACGACACCACCCTCAAGGAGGCAGCGGACGCCCTGGACTTGACGCCGGGCCAGATCCGCGCCGCCTGGGACCGCGCCCGACTGGCCGGCCTGATCGAACTGCACGGCGGCGCCGCCCGGCCCGGCTGGCGGCTGCGCGCCTGGGACAACGACGACACCGCGGTACTGCGCGGCTGGGTGGCCCTGTTCGACGCCTGGTCGCTCGCGCATCCCTTCGTGCCGGGAGGCGGCGCGGACGACGCGCGGGCGCCGGCCGACACCGATGCCGCACTGGTCGCCGAAGTCATCGAGGCCGCCCCGCAGTTGCTGTCCTTCCTGCACCTGTCCAACGGCCCGGTGCCGATCGACACCCTGCTGGACCTGCTGCGCCAGCGCGTCGCGGAACTGCGCTCCGAGCGCCATGAACCGCCCACCGACGGAGCCCACGACCCGCTGCCGGGGCTGCTCGACTGGACCCTGGAGGCCGCCACCCTCGTCGGCGCCCTCGGCCCGCGCGACCCGCGCCGTCCCGACGAGGTGACGCTGACTCCGCTGGGCAGTTGGGCGGTCTGGGTCAAGCTGGAGCAGATCTGCGTGGCCGCCCAGGGCCCGGCCGGCCACATGGAGCAGTCCGCCGAGACCATGCTGCGTGCCTGCGCCCGCCTGTCGCCCGGTCCGGCCCGCGCCGAGTACCGCGCGTGGCTGGCGGCCCGCCCGGTCGCCCCCGCGGTCGCCGAACTCCTCGACACCGCGCGCGGCGACGACGCCCTGCTGCGCGGCCTGGCCTTCGAGGCGCTGCGGGTGGTCGGCGATCCGGCCGAGGCGGCGGTACGGGCCGGGGTGGACGAGCCGGTGCTGCGGCCGTACGCGGTGCTGTGGCTCGCCGAGCACGGCGGCGGCGACCCGGACGACGCGACCGGGCTGCTCACCCGCGAGGAGGCCACCTGGCTGTGGGTGGACACCGCCGCGGCCGTCGCCGACCACGGCGAGGACCACCTGCTGGTGAGCCATCTGGAGACGGCCGTGCAGGGATCGGTCCCGGGACTGCTGGAGGAAGTCCGCAATGTCGGGCACCCCCGGACGGTGCAGGTGCTGGTCGCCCTCGCCGCGGCCCATCCCGACCCGGCGGTGGCCAAGGCGATGCGCCGGGCCGCGTTCCAGGTGCACACCGGGGAGGCATGAGCCCGGCAGCGGGCCGCCGCCCCCCGGCCGGCGGACGGCGCCCGCGCGTCGGGCCGCCCCGACGGCCGGCGGATCGCGGGCCGCCCCGGGCCCGGCACAGCTCTTGCCCGGCCCCAGTAGAATGGGCGGCATGGCAGTTTTCCTCCTCGATTAGCCGCGGCGTGCCACCTCGACGCCCCCTGACCGTCGCCCGCATCGCCCTGGAGCTTTTCCCGTGATCACTGCCACCGGCATCGAGTTGCGCGCCGGCGCGCGCATCCTCATCGAGTCCGCCTCCTTCCGTGTCGCCAAGGGCGACCGCATCGGCCTGGTCGGCCGCAACGGAGCCGGCAAGACCACCCTCACCAAGGTGCTGGCCGGCGAGGCCCAGCCCGCGGCCGGCACCGTGACATCCAGCGGCGAGGTCGGCTACCTCCCGCAGGACCCGCGTACCGGCGACCTGGAGACCCTCGCCAGCGACCGCATCCTGTCCGCCCGCGGCCTCGACACCGTCCTGCGCAAAATGCGGGAGAACGAGGAGCGGATGGCCAATGGAAAGGGCGCCACCCAGGAGAACGCGATGAAGAAGTACTCGCGCCTGGAAACGGAATTCCTCACCAAGGGCGGATATGCCGCCGAGGCCGAGGCCGCCACCATCGCCGCCGCGCTCGGTCTGCCCGACCGGGTGCTCGGCCAGCAGCTGCACACCCTGTCCGGCGGCCAGCGCCGCCGGGTGGAGCTGGCCCGCATCCTGTTCTCGGACGCCGACACCCTGCTGCTGGACGAGCCGACGAACCACCTGGACGCCGATTCCATCGCCTGGCTGCGCGACTACCTCAGGACGTACCGCGGCGGATTCATCGTCATCTCCCACGATGTGAACCTCATCGAGACCGTCGTCAACAAGGTCTTCTATCTCGATGCCAACCGCTCCCAGATCGATGTGTACAACATGGGCTGGCGGCTTTACCAGCAGCAGCGCGAAGCCGATGAGAAGCGCCGCAAGCGGGAGCGCGCGAACGCCGAGAAGAAGGCGTCCGCGCTGAATACCCAGGCCGACAAGATGCGCGCCAAGGCCACCAAGACGGTCGCCGCGCAGAACATGGCGCGCCGCGCGGAGAAGCTGCTGTCCGGCCTGGAGGCGGTGCGCGCCTCCGACAAGGTCGCCAAGCTGCGCTTCCCCGACCCGGCCCCCTGCGGCAAGACCCCGCTGATGGCCTCGGGGCTGTCGAAGTCCTACGGTTCGCTGGAGATCTTCACCGATGTCGACCTGGCCATCGACCGGGGCTCCCGGGTGGTCATCCTCGGCCTGAACGGCGCGGGCAAGACCACGCTGCTGCGGCTGCTGGCCGGGGTGGAGAAGGCCGACACCGGCGAAGTCACCCCGGGCCACGGACTCAAGCTGGGCTACTACGCCCAGGAGCACGAGACGCTGGACCCGGAGCGGACCGTCCTGGAGAACATGCGGTCCTCGGCGCCGGACACCGACCTGGCCGAGATCCGCAAGATCCTCGGCTCCTTCCTGTTCTCCGGCGACGACGTCGACAAGCCGGCCGGCGTGCTGTCCGGCGGTGAGAAGACCCGGCTGGCACTGGCCGCGCTGGTCTCCTCCAGCGCCAACGTGCTGCTGCTGGACGAGCCCACCAACAACCTCGACCCGGCCAGCCGCGAGGAGATCCTCGGCGCGCTGCACACCTTCACCGGCGCGGTGGTGCTGGTGACCCACGACGAGGGCGCGGTGGAGGCGCTCGAACCGGAGCGGATCATCCTGCTGCCGGACGGCGTGGAGGACCTGTGGGGCCAGCACTACGTGGATCTGGTCGCGCTGGCCTGACCCCCGGAGGACCCCTGGAGGGCCCCCGGAGCGGGGCCCGCCGGGGCCGTCGACCGGCTCCCGGCGGGCCGCCGTGCCCACCTCCCGGTCGGATGATCATGCCGATTGGATCATTCGGCCCATCGTTGATCCTTCATCTGCATGAGTCGGGCTGGTACCGGCGCCGCGGGCGGCTCCGGGAGGCGGCTGGGACCCGTGATCAGTGGTGTGACATCGGTAAACACCTTACCGACCACTCCTGACCTGCCAGTATTGTCGGCGGCTCGATCTCCGGCCGGAATGTGTCCGGTACGAATACCTCCGCGCGCCGCTTCCGCGGGCGCTATCACGGCATTCCTCGGGTGAATGTCGCGTGATGGACCTTGTCGAATGGGTGGCCAGGAACGCGTTGAGGGGTGATCATGAGAGTTCCATAGCGCACTTCCCTGGAGGAGGCACGGGTGGCCGAGACTCTGAAGAAGGGCAGCCGGGTAACCGGCGCCGCGCGCGAGAAGCTCGCGGCGGACCTGAAGAAGAAGTACGACTCCGGTGCGAGCATCCGGGCGCTGGCCGAAGAGACCGGCCGCTCCTACGGATTCGTGCACCGGATGCTCAGCGAGTCCGGCGTGACCCTGCGGGGGCGCGGCGGCGCGACGCGGGGCAAGAAGGCGGCCGCCTGACCCCTGCGGGGGCCCGGCGGTTTCCGTCGGACCCGGGTGGTTACTCTTCGGTAATCATGTCCGCGGTCCGTTCGGAGGTTCCCGATGCCCGACGTCACGCCCCTGCTCGAACGCGACGGGGTCCGGCTCACCGTCGATGACTCCGTCGCCCAGGTCACCTTGTGCAACCCGGCCAAGCGCAACGCGCAAACGTTCGCCCTGTGGCGGGCGCTGACCGAAGCGGGGCGGCTGCTGCCGGGACAGGTGCGGGTCGTGGTGCTGCGCGCCGAGGGGGTCTCCTTCTCCGCCGGGCTGGACCGCCAGGCCTTCACGCCCGAGGGCTTCGACGGCGAGCCCTCCTTCCTGGACCTCGCCCGCAGCACGGAGGCCGAACTCGACGCGGTCATCAGCCTGTACCAGGAGGCGTTCACCTGGTGGCGGCGCACCGACCTGATCACGGTTGCCGCCGTCCAGGGCCATGCCATCGGCGCCGGCTTCCAGTTGGCACTCGCCTGCGACCTGCGGGTCTGCGCCGACGACGTCCAGTTCGCCATGCGTGAGCCCAGCCTCGGCCTGGTGCCGGACCTCACCGGCACCAAGCCGCTGGTGGAACTGCTCGGCTACGCCCGGGCGCTGGAGATCTGCGCCACCGGCCGCTTCGTCCACGCCGCCGAGGCCGAGCGCACCGGCCTGGCCAATCTGGTCGTCCCCGCCGCCGAACTCGAATCCGCGGTCGACGACCTGGTCGCCGCGCTGCTCGCGGCGCCGCGCGACGCCGTGCACGAGACCAAGGGCCTGCTGCGCGGCGCCCTGACCCGCTCCGAGTCCGAGCAGTACGCGGCCGAGCGCGCGGCG
>NZ_FMCH01000644.1 GCF_900091855.1 Streptomyces sp. DvalAA-14 | reverse complement strand
CTCGCACTGCATGCGCGCTGGGGTACCAGGACTCGAACCTAGAACAACTGAACCAGAATCAGCCGTGTTGCCAATTACACCATACCCCACCAAAACGCAACCCCTTGGGGCCTTGTTCGGCTTGCGTTCACCGGCCGGGCCTGTCAGCCCTCTCCGGCGGCGCAGGAAGAACATTACCCGATGCGGGACACCGCTCCAAAACGAGTATCGCCGCGCAGCGCGCCGGGGAGTTCGGCGAGTCCGGTGATCCGGGTCAGGTCAGGACGCCCGCCGACGCCCCGCCGGTCCAGCCAGATGCCGAACAGGCCCGCCTCGGCCGCCCCGCGCGCGTCGATGTCCGGCTCGTTGCCGACGTAGGCGACCTCGCGCGGCTCCAGGGCCAGCGCCTGGCAGGCGGCCAGGAAGGCCCCCGGATCGGGCTTGGCCAGCCCCAGGTCCGCCGCGCACACCAGCGCCTCGAACCGGTGGCGCACCCCCAGCGTGCGCAGCTTGCGTTCCTGCACGTCGGCAACGGAGTTGGACAGCACCGCGTGCCGGTAGCCGGACAGCGCGTCCAGCGCAGCCACCGTGTCGGGGAACAGGCTCCAGGCCGCCTCGTAGTGGGCGACATGCCCGTCGAAGTACGCGTCGGCCTCGTCGTCGGTCATCGGCCGTCTGGTGAAGTCCCGCACCCGGTCCCGGCGCTGGGCCAGGAAGTCGCACGCGCCGGCCGCGAAGCGCGCCCAGTGCAGCGCGGTCAGCTCCGCCCAGCGCAGCAGGGCCTGCTCGACGCTGTCACAGCCGTCGGGCAGGCCCTGCAGGCCGAGATGGGCGCGCATACCGGCCCGGTCGGCGCTCCCGTAGTCGAAGATGGTGTCGTCGATGTCCCACAGGACCGCGCGAATCGCCATACCGGACACGGTAATCGCGCGGTCGGCCCGGCGGGCGCCACCGGGACCACTTCGGCCTGATCAGCCGCCCAGCTTGGCCAGCGCCGCGTCGATCCGGGCCAGGGTGCGGTCGCGGCCGAGGATCTGCAGGGACTCGAAGAGCGGCAGGCCGACGGTGCGGCCGGTGACGGCGACCCGGACCGGGGCCTGCGCCTTGCCGAGCTTGAGGCCGTGCGCCTCGCCGGCCGCCAGCACCGCTTCCTTGAGGGGCTCCGCGGCGGACCAGTCGGCCGCGGCGAGCCGCTCGCGGGCGGTGCGCAGCAGCTCGGCGGCCTGCGGGGTCTTCATCGCCTTCGCCCACGACGCCTCGTCCTCGACCGGCTGGTCCAGGAAGAGGAAGTCGACATTGGCGGTGATGTCGGACAGTACGGTGACGCGGGTCTGCGCGAACGGGGCGACGGCCTGCCAGGCCGCCTCGTCGAAGGACTCCGGCGCCCAGGGGGCGTAGGGGGCCCGCAGCCAGGGGCGGCAGGCCTCGGCGAAGTCCTTGGGCTCCAGCCGCCGGATGTGGTCGGCGTTGATCGCCTCGGCCTTCTTCAGGTCGAAGCGGGCCGGGTTGGCGTTGACGCCGGCGATGTCGAAGCGGGCCACCATCTCGGCCATCGAGAAGACGTCCTGGTCGGCCGAGTAGGACCAGCCCAGCAGCGACAGGTAGTTCAGCAGCCCCTCCGGCAGGAAGCCGCGGTCCCGGTAGAGGTTGAGGGACGCCTCGGGGTCGCGCTTGGACAGCTTCTTGTTGCCCTCGCCCATGACGTAGGGCAGGTGGCCGAACTGCGGCACCCCGGTGGCCACGCCCAGCTCGATCAGCGCCAGGTAGAGGCCGATCTGCCGCGGGGTGGAGGACAGCAGGTCCTCGCCGCGCAGCACGTGGGTGATCTGCATCAGCGCGTCGTCCACCGGGTTGACCAGGGTGTAGAGCGGGGCTCCGTTGGCCCGGACGATGCCGAAGTCCGGCACGTTCTCCGGGGCGAAGGTCAGCTCGCCGCGGACCAGGTCGGTGAAGGTGATCGGCCGGTCCGGCATCCGGAAGCGGACGATCGCGGGGCGGCCCTCGGCCCGGTAGGCGGCGACCTGCTCGGCGGTGAGGTCGCGGCAGTGGCCGTCGTAGCCGGAGGGGCGGCCGGCCGCGCGGGCCTGCGCCCGGCGGGTCTCCAGCTCCTCGGGGGTGCAGTAGCAGTCGTAGGCGTGGCCGGCCTCCTTGAGCCGGCGGGCCACATCGGCGTAGACCTCCATCCGCTGCGACTGCCGGTAGGGGGCGTACGGGCCGCCCACCTCGGGGCCCTCGTCCCAGTCCAGGCCGAGCCAGCGCATCGAGTCCAGCAGCTGCTGGTACGACTCCTCGGAGTCGCGGGCCGCGTCGGTGTCCTCGATGCGGAAGACCAGCGTGCCCTGGTGGTGCCGGGCGAAGGCCCAGTTGAACAGGGCGGTGCGGACCAGGCCCACATGGGGGTTGCCGGTCGGCGAGGGGCAGAAGCGGACGCGGACGCCCGCGCCGGCGGGGCCGGCGGGTGCGGAGGAGGTGGGGGTGCTAGCCACGCGAGATCACCTTGTTGGTGAGAGTGCCGATGCCTTCGATGGTGACGGCGACCTCGTCGCCGGGGTGGAGCGGGCCGACGCCTGCGGGGGTGCCGGTGAGCAGCACGTCGCCGGGGAGCAGCGTCATGGCCTCGGTGATGTTGACGATCAGGTCCTCGATCGAGTTGATCATCTCGGTGGTGCGGCCGGCCTGCCGGAGTTCGCCGTTGACGGTGGCGGTGATGGCCAGGTCGGAGGCGTCGAGGTCGGTCTCGATCCAGGGGCCGAGCGGGCACGAGGAGTCGAAGCCCTTGGCGCGGGCCCACTGCTTCTCGGTCCGCTGGGTGTCCCGCGCGGTCACGTCGTTGGCGCAGGTGTAGCCGAGGATGACGTCCTTGACGCGTTCGCGCGGCACCTCGCGGCAGAGCCGTTTGATGACCACGGCCAGTTCGGCCTCGTGGTGGACCTCGTGGGAGAACGAGGGGTAGACGATCGAGTCGCCGGGGCCGATCACCGAGGTCGAGGGCTTGAAGAAGGCCCAGGGGGCGGTCGGCACCTCGTTGCCCAACTCGGCCGCGTGGGCAGCGTAGTTGCGGCCGATCGCGACGACCTTGTTGGGCAGGACCGGCGACAGCAGCCGCACCTTGTCGGCCGGCACCTTCGTACCCGAGAGCTCGAAGTCCGCGAAGGGGACGCCCTTGATGATGTCGATGACGAGACCGTCGAGGCCGGGGCCTGTCGAGTCGCCTTCGACCGCGCCGAAGGCGACGTTGCCGTCGATGGAGAACCTGGCGATGCGCATGGGCTCAGCCTAGTCGCCGGGGGCGCGCCGCGAAGCCACCGGCCGCGCGTCCACGGGGCGAGAACGGCGAGAATAAGGCCAGGTCAGCGCGCTTTCAGGGGGCGACCGGCGCCTTGGGCAGCTCGGTGAGTACGGTACGACGGGGGTTGGCGGTGCGCTGCGGCAGCGGCCGGCTCCCGGTTTCGCCGGTGTCCCCGGCGGGCTCGGCGGCTGCGGCCGCGACGGCGGGCTCGGCCGACTCGGCCGGCTCGGTCGCGTCCGTGAGGTGGGCGAGCGTGGTGCGCCGCGGGTTGGCGATCGGACGGAACATCAAGGTGGTCTTCATCAGCCGTGGGGACCTCGGGTGTCGGGGCGCCCGGGACGGGGCGCGGCGGTGGACAGTATGCCGTTTTCTGTAAAGCACCAAGCTAGTGCGGCCCCTTCCCCGGAGGCCGGGGCGTCAACATTCGACGTGTTGTGATTTTGCTCACGAACTGAGTCGCAGATCGCCCAGAGCAGACAAAAGCCACTTACCCATAAATCGTTCACAGCAACCCATATACGGATGATTCCGGCACACTCGCCGGGGCACGGTTGTCCGATGGCCCCTGCAGCCAGTTGCGCGCACGACCCGGTTTGCCCGCTTTCACCGACGCCGCGCTCGACGCTGCGTACTTGGATCGACGCGGCGAGTGACACATTCCAACAGGTCAGCCACGGGCCTTGTTGGGAGATCCGGCACTGTGCTGGAATTCCCCGGACCGCCGCATCACATCGAACCGGCGCGCAGGGGGCGCGTTCGAGTACCGAGCGGTGGTGATGGGCACATCTGCCTCCTCGTGACCCGGGGCGGCCTGAGCCCCCATGACTCGACACCGTCCTGTCCGCTTGATTGCGGGGGACGCCTGGTCCAGAGGTTGCGACGCTAGTGCAGGGACGTTTCAAGAGGGACAGCGGCGCTGCGGGTGACCCGGAGCAGCCAGGCGGGACCGGCAGCGGTCCGGCGCAAGCGGCTACCGACACCGGAGCCGCCACGCCGGGGACCACTGCGGCCACCGGACGGACGAGCACGCCCAGTGGCATCGAAGCCGGCAAGATCACCGGCCTCGACGGCAAGCCCGGCCCGCGCATAGCCATGCGCAACTGGCGGATCAGTACCAGACTTGTCTCCCTGCTCGCCCTGCCGGTGGTGACCGCCTCGGCGCTCGGTGGTCTGCGCATCAACAGCTCGCTGGACAACATCAACCAGCTCGAGCACATGAAGACGCTGACCGACATCACCGAGCACGCCACCGACCTGGCCGCCTCGCTCCAGGAGGAGCGCGACAGCTCGGCCGGTCCGCTGGCGTCCCACCAGAAGGGCGACGACCAGGTCGCCGCCTCGCGTGCCGACACCGACCGCGAGCTGAAGCTGTACAACTCGGCCACCGACGACGTCTCGGCCGACGACCCGATCTACAGCGGCGTCCGCGCCACCTTGCTGTCCATCAGCCAGCAGCTGAACACCCTGTCCGACATCCGCGGCCAGGCGTACAGCTCGCCGGCCGTCATCGGGCAGACCGTCTCGCAGTACGACGGCCTCATCCAGTCGCTGCTGTCGCTGTCGCAGGACATGGCGCAGGCCACCAACAACCACGAGATGATCCAGTCCACCCGCGCGCTCGCGGCCTTCTCCTCCGCCAAGGAGTACGAGTCGGTGCAGCGCGCGGTGATCAGCGCCGCGTTCGCCACCAGCGGCACGCTGAACGGCAACGACTACCAGACGGTCTACTGGGGCAGCCAGGACGAGGACACCGCGCTCAAGCGGTTCCAGATCATCTACGGCCCGGCCAGCGAGGAACTGCTGCAGCCGATCCACGACAACAACCTGATCCTGCAGCACGACACCATGCGGCAGCGGATCGCGGCCTCGCCGACCGCGATCACCAAGATCAAGAGTTCGTACCTCGACTGGGACGACGACGCCAAGACCAAGATCCAGGCGATGAACCAGATCGAGCGCTCGCTGCTGAACGACATGCAGCAAAAAGCGCTCAAGCTGCAGGCCGAGGCCAAGCAGGAAGCGCTGATCTCCGGCGCGATCATCCTGCTGGTGCTCGGTGTCGCGGTGGTCGGCGCCTTCATCGTGGCCCGTTCCATGATCCGCTCGCTGCGCCGGCTGCAGCAGACCGCCCAGGACGTCGCCCAGAAGCGGCTGCCCGAGCTGGTCCGGCAGCTGTCCGAGACCGACCCGCAGGACGTCGACACCTCGGTCGAGTCGATCGGCATCAACAGCCGTGACGAGATCGGCCAGGTCGCCCGCGCCTTCGACGAGGTCCACAGCGAGGCGGTCCGGCTGGCCGCCGAGCAGGCGCTGCTGCGGGGCAACGTCAACGCGATGTTCACCAACCTCTCCCGCCGCAGCCAGGGCCTCATCCAGCGCCAGCTGTCGCTCATCTCCGAACTGGAGTCGCGCGAGGCCGACCCGGACCAGCTGTCCTCGCTGTTCAAGCTGGACCACCTCGCGACCCGTATGCGCCGCAACGGTGAGAACCTGCTGGTTCTCGCCGGTGAGGAGCCGGGCCGCCGGTGGACCCGCCCGGTGCCGCTGGTCGACGTGCTGCGCGCCGCCGCGTCCGAGGTGGAGCAGTACGAGCGGATCGAGCTGACGGCGGTCCCGACCGCCGAGGTCACCGGCCGCATCGTCAACGACCTCGTCCACCTGCTCGCCGAGCTGCTGGAGAACGCCACCTCGTTCTCCTCGCCGCAGACCAAAGTGCGGGTCACCGGTCACTCGCTGCCCGACGGCCGGGTGCTCATCGAGATCCACGACACCGGTATCGGCCTGTCCCCCGAGGACCTGGCCGACATCAACGAGCGGCTGGCCAACCCGCCCACGGTGGACGTCTCCGTCTCCCGCCGGATGGGCCTGTTCGTGGTCGGCCGGCTGTCCCTGCGGCACGGCATCCGCATCCAGCTCCGGCCGTCCGACTCGGGCGGTACCACCGCGCTGGTCATGCTGCCGGTGGACGTCACCCAGGGTGGCGCCAACCCGAAGAACATGGGCGCCGCCGGGCGTCCGGCCGCTGCCGCGGCCGCCCCGGCCACCAGCGGTATCGCCGGCGCCTTCGGCAACGC
>NZ_FMCH01000344.1 GCF_900091855.1 Streptomyces sp. DvalAA-14 | reverse complement strand
GGTAGCCTTCCGCCCGTGAGCACCATCATCTGGGTCGCAGTGGCGATCATCGCGATCGGGCTGTACCTGAGCTGGACCGCCGGCCGGCTCGACCGGCTGCACGCGCGGATCGACGCCGCCAAGGCCGCGCTGGACGCGCAACTGC
Organism: Streptomyces sp. DvalAA-14; assembly: GCF_900091855.1. Lineage (GTDB taxonomy): Bacteria > Actinomycetota > Actinomycetes > Streptomycetales > Streptomycetaceae > Actinacidiphila. The sequence goes on along the minus strand of NZ_FMCH01000344.1, from coordinate 23,622 downwards.
TGCGACGCGCCTCGGTGGCCCAGGAGTTGGCGACCGCCGGCGTACTGGACCCGGCCGCGTCCATCGTGCTCTACGAGGCCGCGCACGCGGCCCGGCAGGCCGACGCGGAGCAGCGCGAGGTGGCCGAGAGCGAGTTGAGCCAGGCGCTGCGGGCGGTCTTCCCCGATCCGGCCGCCGTGGCCGAGGTCCGCGAGGCGCCCGGCGGCACCGCGGCGATCCGCGAACTGACGCAGGGCGTAAGGCGGGTGCCGATGGCCCGGCGGTTCCACAACGACGCGGTGCGCGCCGCCCGGGCGGTCCGCAGGCACCGGGTGGTGCGCTGGTTCCACCTGGCGGGCCACGCCCCTTTCGCGCTCGCCTTCGAGATGGACGACGAACCGCCGGCCGCGCTGACCACCGAGGGCGGCGCCACCGCGGTGTGAGCCACCGGGGAGCCACTCGCGGCGGATTGGCCCTTTCCGCTTCCGGTCACCCGACGGAGACTGGGGCAAAAGTCCTTTTCAGCCAGGAGTGAGGTCACCGTGTCCATCACACCGTCCACCACCACGACCCCCGAGACCGGCACCGCACGGGTCAAGCGCGGTATGGCCGAGCAGCTCAAGGGCGGCGTGATCATGGACGTCGTCACCCCCGATCAGGCCAAGATCGCCGAGGACGCCGGCGCGGTCGCCGTGATGGCCCTGGAGCGGGTGCCCGCCGACATCCGCAAGGACGGCGGGGTGGCCCGGATGTCGGACCCCGACATGATCGAGGGCATCATCGGCGCCGTGTCCATCCCGGTGATGGCCAAGTCCCGTATCGGCCACTTCGTGGAAGCCCAGGTCTTGCAGGCACTCGGCGTCGACTACATCGACGAGTCCGAGGTGCTGACCCCCGCCGACGAGGTGAACCACGCGGACAAGTTCGCCTTCACCACCCCCTTCGTCTGCGGCGCCACCAACCTGGGTGAGGCGCTGCGCCGGATCACCGAGGGCGCGGCCATGATCCGCTCCAAGGGCGAGGCCGGCACCGGCAACGTCGTCGAGGCGGTCCGCCACCTGCGCCAGATCAAGGGCGAGATCTCCCGGCTGCGCGGCCTGGACAACAACGAGCTCTACGCCGCCGCCAAGGAGCTGCGTGCCCCGTACGAGCTGGTCAAGGAGGTGGCCGAGCTGGGCAAGCTGCCGGTCGTGCTGTTCTCGGCCGGCGGGGTGGCCACCCCCGCCGACGCCGCCTTGATGCGGCAGCTCGGCGCCGAGGGCGTCTTCGTCGGTTCGGGCATCTTCAAGTCCGGCGACCCGGCCAAGCGCGCCGCCGCCATCGTCCGCGCCACCACCTTCTTCGACGACCCCAAGGTGATCGCGGACGCCTCGCGCAACCTGGGCGAGGCCATGGTCGGCATCAATCTCGACACGCTGCCGGAGACCGAGCGCTACGCCAACCGCGGCTGGTAATCGACCATGACCGCTTCTCCCACCATCGGCGTCCTGGCCCTGCAGGGGGACGTCCGGGAGCACCTGACGGCGCTGGCCGCGGCGGACGCCGCGGCCGTGCCGGTCCGGCGGCCCGAGGAACTGGCCGCCGTCGACGGACTGATCCTGCCCGGCGGCGAGTCCACCACCATCTCCAAGCTGGCCGAGCTCTTCGGCCTGGCCGGACCGCTGCGCGCGGCGATCCGCGGCGGTCTGCCGGTCTACGGCACCTGCGCCGGAATGATCATGCTCGCTGACAAGATCCTGGATCCCAGATCGGGCCAGGAGACGTTCGGCGGCATCGACATGATCGTCCGCCGCAACGCCTTCGGCCGGCAGAACGAGTCGTTCGAGGCGCCGGTGGAGGTCGCCGGGGTGTCCGGCGGGCCGGTCGAAGGGGTCTTCATCCGCGCGCCGTGGGTGGAGTCGGTCGGCGCGGGGACCGAGGTGCTGGCCGAGTACGGCGGCCATGTCGTCGCCGTCCGGCAGGACCGGGTGCTCGCCACGTCGTTCCATCCGGAGCTGACCGGGGACCACCGGGTCCATGAACTCTTCGTGGACATGGTGCGCACCTCGGGCTGACGCAGTCCCGGTAGGATCGACGGCGCGACGAAGAACAGCACTGGGTGACGCGAAGGAGACCGTCGGATGTCCGGCCACTCTAAATGGGCTACGACCAAGCACAAGAAGGCCGTGATCGATGCAAAGCGCGGCAAGCTCTTCGCGAAGCTGATCAAGAACATCGAGGTCGCGGCGCGTACGGGTGGCGCTGACGTGGACGGCAACCCCACGCTTTTCGACGCCATCCAGAAGGCGAAGAAGAGCTCGGTGCCGAACAAGAACATCGACAGCGCGGTCAAGCGCGGCGCCGGCCTGGAGGCCGGCGGCGCCGACTACCAGACGATCATGTACGAGGGCTACGGGCCGAACGGCGTGGCCGTTCTCATCGAGTGCCTCACCGACAACCGCAACCGCGCCGCCTCCGACGTGCGGGTCGCCATGACGCGCAACGGCGGCTCGATGGCCGACCCCGGCTCGGTGTCCTACCTGTTCAACCGCAAGGGCGTCGTCATCGTCCCCAAGGGTGAACTGGGCGAGGACGACGTGCTGGGCGCGGTGCTGGACGCGGGCGCCGAGGAGGTCAACGACCTCGGTGAGTCGTACGAGGTGATCAGCGAGGCCACCGACCTGGTGCCGGTCCGCAAGGCGCTGCAGGAGGCCGGCATCGACTACGACTCGGCCGACGCGAACTTCCTGCCCACCATGCAGGTCGAGTTGGACGAGGACGGGGCGCGCAAGATCTTCAAGCTGATCGACGCGCTGGAGGACAGCGACGACGTGCAGAACGTCTTCGCGAACTTCGACGTCTCGGACGAGGTCATGGAGCAGGTCGACGCCTGACCGGCGCGAACCCCCGCCGTACCGGGGCGGGCCGAGCGGGGAGGAACACACCCGCCCGGCCCGCCCCGCGCTGTCGGTGCCAACCGATAGCCTGCGGGAACGGGTGGACGACGGTGCGGAGGGGAGGGGCGCGATGCGGGTACTCGGCGTCGATCCGGGGCTGACCCGGTGCGGAGTCGGCGTGGTGGACGGCACCGCCGGCCGGCCCCTGACGATGGTCGGCGTCGGCGTCGTCCGCACGCCCGCCGATGCCGAGATCGGCCACCGGCTGGTGCTGATCGAGCAGGGCCTGGAAGCGTGGCTGGACGAATTCCGGCCCGAAGTGGTCGCGGTGGAGCGGGTGTTCAGCCAGCACAACGTGCGCACGGTGATGGGCACCGCCCAGGCCAGCGCGGTGGCCATGCTGTGCGCGGCCCGGCGCGGCCTGCCGGTGCGGCTGCACACCCCCAGCGAGGTCAAGGCGGCCGTCAGCGGCAGCGGTCGCGCCGACAAGGCGCAGGTGGGCGCGATGGTCACCCGGCTGCTGCGGCTCGACGCCCCGCCCAAACCCGCTGACGCCGCCGACGCGTTGGCGCTGGCCATCTGCCAGATCTGGCGCGGCACCGCCACCAACCGCCTCCAACAGGCGGTCGCCGCCCACCAGTCCGCACGAACCCAGGAGTCCGCCACGTGATCGCCTTCGTCAGCGGCCCGGTCGCCGCCCTCGCCCCGGACGCCGCGGTCATCGAGGTGGGCGGCATCGGCATGTCCGTGCAGTGCGCGCCCGCCACGCTGGCGGGCTTGCGGATCGGCCAGCCCGCGCGGCTGGCCACCGCGCTGGTGGTCCGCGAGGACTCCCTGACGCTGTACGGCTTCGCGGACGACGACGAGCGGCAGGTCTTCGAGCTGCTGCAGACCGTCAGCGGGGTCGGGCCGCGGCTGGCGCAGACGATGCTGGCCGTGCACGCCCCGGACGCGCTGCGGATCGCGGTGGCCGCCGGGGACGAGAAGGCACTGATGGCGGTGCCCGGTATCGGCAAGAAGAGTGCCCAGCGGCTGCTGCTGGAGCTCAAGGACCGGCTCGGCGCGCCGCTGGGTCCCGCCGCCCGCGCTGCCGGCGGCTCGGTGGGCGCCTCCTGGCACGAGCAGCTGCACGCCGCGCTGCTCGGCCTCGGCTACGCGAGCCGCGAGGCGGACGAGGCGGTCGCCGCCGTCACCCCGCAGGCCGAGGCCGCCGCCGAGCCGAATGTCGGCGCGCTGCTGCGCGCGGCCCTGCAGAGCCTCAACCGGACCCGCTAGCAGCCCGCCCCGCCGAGCCGCCACCGCCCGGCCACCGCGCCCCTCCCCGCAGCAGCCAGACGCCCCGCCGATCCGAGAGACCACGATGAACTGGGACGACGCCACCGCCGAGCCGGACCGACTGGTCGGTTCCGCCGCCGACCACGAGGACCAGGCGGTGGAGGCGGCGCTGCGCCCCAAGGACCTGGACGAGTTCATCGGCCAGGAGCGGGTCCGCCAGCAGCTCGACCTGGTGCTCAAGGCCGCCCGCCAGCGCGGCGGCACCGCCGACCACGTCCTGCTCTCCGGCGCCCCCGGCCTGGGCAAGACCACCCTGTCGATGATCATCGCGGCCGAGATGGGGGCGCCGATCCGGATCACCTCCGGCCCGGCCATCCAGCACGCCGGCGACCTGGCCGCGATCCTGTCCTCGCTCCAGGAGGGCGAGGTGCTCTTCCTCGACGAGATCCACCGGATGTCGCGGCCCGCCGAGGAGATGCTCTACATGGCCATGGAGGACTTCCGGGTCGACGTCATCGTCGGCAAGGGCCCCGGGGCCACCGCCATTCCGCTGGAGCTGCCGCCGTTCACCCTGGTCGGGGCCACCACCCGGGCCGGACTGCTGCCGCCGCCGCTGCGCGACCGGTTCGGCTTCACCGGCCACATGGAGTTCTACGCCCCCGCCGAGCTGGAGCGGGTGATCCACCGCTCGGCCGGGCTGCTGGACGTCGAGGTGTCCGCGGAAGGAGCCGCGGAGATCGCCGGGCGCTCGCGCGGCACCCCGCGGATCGCCAACCGGCTGCTGCGCCGGGTCCGCGACTACGCCCAGGTCCGGGCCGACGGGGTGGTCACCCAGGAGATCGCCGGGCAGGCCCTGGAGGTCTACGAGGTGGACGCCCGGGGCCTGGACCGGCTGGACCGGGCGGTGCTGCACGCGCTGCTGAAGCTGTTCGGCGGCGGCCCGGTGGGCCTGTCGACGCTGGCGGTCGCGGTCGGTGAGGAGCGCGAGACCGTGGAGGAGGTCGCCGAGCCCTTCCTGGTCCGCGAAGGCCTGCTGGCCCGTACGCCCAGGGGGCGGGTGGCCACCCGGGCCGCCTGGGCGCATCTGGGCCTGGTGCCCCCGCAGGGCTCCGGGACTCCGGGGACAGGTGGGGCGGGATCAGGACAGACCGGGCTGTTCGGAACATGACCTCGGCTAGACTCGCCCATTCAGGAACCCGGGTGCGATGCTTGGCGTTGTTCAGGCGGCGAGCCAGCGCTTAGACTCCGCCGACGCCCTTCCTCCGGATCGGCAACCACATCCCCAAATCCAGGTCGGCCCCCACGCCGGCCGTACGAAGGAACGTCCACACCGTGAGTCCTGTCACTCTCCTCCCCTTGATCCTGATCGTCGGCGTCATGTTCCTGATGACGCGGTCGGCGAAGAACAAGCAGCGTCAGGCTTCGGCGATGCGCAACCAGATGGAGCCGGGCGCGGGCGTCCGCACCATCGGCGGCCTCTACGCCGTGGTCAAGGAAGTGAACGACGAGACGGTCCTTCTGGAGCTGACCGACGGCGTGCACGCGCACTTCGCGAAGAACGCCGTCGCCACCGTGCTGAGCGAGGGCGAGTTCAACCGCATCGTGCACGGCATCGAGCCGGAGGAGATCGAGGACGCCGACAGCGATGACGCGGCGGACGAGGATGCCGAGACGCCGGAGGTCGTGTCCGGTTCGGACGACGCCCGCCCCGACCTTCTGAAGAAGGACGTCGGGGACGGCCCGGTCGAGCTGAGCAAGGCCGGGGAGGCGCAGGGGCAGGACGGCCCCGGCGCCGGCTCCAAGTAGGGTCCGGAACACTCGTGGCCACCCCCTGAGCGCGCAGGCTCGGGGGCGGTAGGACAGGGAGAATCAAGAAGGTGGCAGCAGCCAAGAAGGGCCGCAGGTCGTCGGGGAGCCAGGGGTATCCCACGCGCGCCCTGGCCGTGATCCTCATCGCTCTGGTGGCGCTGACCGGAGGGATCTTCCTCTCCGGCCACAAGACCCCCCGGTTGGGCATCGACCTCGCGGGCGGTGTCAGCATCACGCTGACCGCCAAGCCCCACCAGGGCAGCGCGGTCAACAAGACCAACATGGACACCGCGGTGAACATCATCAACCAGCGCGTCAACGCGCTGGGTGTGTCCGAGGCGGAAGTGCAGACCCAGGGCTCGTCCACGATCATCGTGGACATCCCCAAGGGCACCAACGCCGACCAGGCCGAGAAGCAGGTGGGCACCACCGCGCAGCTGTACTTCCGACAGGTGCTCCAGCAGGTCGCGGGCACTCCCACCAAGCCCACCCCCGCTCCCAGCGCGTCGGGCACCGCGACACCGAAGCCCTCCGGCTCGGCGACACCCAAGCCGTCCGGCTCGGCCACGCCCTCCGGCTCCACGACGTCGTCGAAGTCCGCCACCACCCCGTCGGCCGGGTCCACCCCGCAGGGCCGCGCCGTCAGCGACGCGCTGAAGGCCCCGACGCCGGTTCCGACGAGCCCCGCTTCCACGCCGGGCGCAGCGGACACCCCGCCGCCGGCCACCACCCCCACCACCCCCGCCGCGCCGCCCACCAACACCACGCTGCCGGCCGCCCTGCAGACCCAGATGGACAACCTGGACTGCACCAACGCCACGCAGCGCGCCAAGGCCAGCGCGGTCAACAACCCCAAGGTCCCGGTGATCGCCTGCGGCGAGCAGGGCAAGCAGTGGGTCAAGTACGCGCTCGGCCCGTCCCTGATCGACGGCAAGAACGTCTCCAGTGCCAGCTCCGGCTTCGACACCCAGCAGGGCAACGGCTGGGTCGTCAACCTCAGCTTCGACCACACCGGCGCCGGCCAGTTCACCAAGGTGACCGGCGACCTCGCCTCGCAGTCCCCGCCGAACAACCAGTTCGCCATCGACCTCGACGGCAACGTGATCTCGGCCCCGTCGGTCTCCACCGCCCTGGTCGGCGGCAGCGCCCAGATCTCCGGCAGCTTCACCCAGCAGAGCGCCGACGACCTGGCGAACGTGCTGAAGTTCGGCTCGCTGCCGCTGTCGTTCCAGATCTCGGACAAGACCACCGTCTCCGCCGCCCTCGGCGGTGAGCAGCTGCGCGGCGGCCTGATCGCCGGCTCGGTCGGCCTGGTCCTCGTGGTGCTCTACATGTTCGCCTACTACCGCGGCCTGGCCTCGGTGGCGATCGTCAGCCTGCTGGTCTCGGCGGCGCTGACCTACACGATCATGTGCCTGCTCGGCCAGGCCATCGGCTTCGCCCTCAACCTGCCGGCGGTCTGCGGCGCCATCGTGGCCATCGGTATCACCGCCGACTCCTTCATCGTGTTCTTCGAACGGATAAGGGACGAGTTGCGGGAGGGCCGCTCGCTCCAGCCGGCGGTCGCCCGCGGCTGGCCGCGCGCCCGGCGCACCATCCTGGTGTCGGACTTCGTGTCCTTCCTGGCCGCCGCGGTCCTCTACGTGGTCTCGGTCGGCAAGGTCCAGGGCTTCGCCTTCACCCTCGGCCTGACCACGGTGCTCGACGTCGTGGTGGTCTTCCTGTTCACCATGCCGCTGATGACGATCCTGGCCCGGCGGCCGTTCTTCGCCCAAGGACACAAGTGGTCCGGCCTCGACCCGAAGAGCCTCGGCGTCAAGGCCCCGCTGCGCCGTGTCCGCCGCATGCCCAGCTCCGAGACGAAGGAAGCCTGATGTCCAAGCTCGGCAATCTCGGTCACCGGCTGCACCGGGGCGAGATCAGTTACGACTTCGTCGGCAAGCGCAAGATCTGGTACGGGATCTCGGTCCTGATCACGATCACCGCGATCATCGGGCTCGCCGTCAACGGTCTGAAGGAGGGCATCGAGTTCTCCGGCGGCGCCGTCTTCAACACGCACAAGACGTCGATGTCGGTCAGCGACGTGCAGAACAAGATCTCCGGTGACACCGGGGGCAACGACGCCACCGTGCAGAAGCTCGGCAACGGCAGTGTCCGCATCCAGGTCGGCGGGGTGTCCACCGCGAAGTCCGCCACGATGCAGACGGCCATCGCCAAGGACCTGGGCATGCCCAAGTCCTCGATCGACGCGGAGATCGTCGGCCCGAGCTGGGGCAAGGAGATCTCCAACAAGGCCCTGGAAGGCCTGATCATCTTCCTGGTCCTGGTGGTCATCTATCTGGCCATCGCCTTCGAGTGGCGGATGGCGGTGGCCGCCCTGGTCGCCCTGCTGCACGACCTGACCATCACCACCGGTGTCTACGCCATCGTCGGCTTCGAGGTCAGCCCCGGTACGGTCATCGGTCTGCTGACCATCCTCGGTTACTCGCTCTACGACACCGTCGTCGTCTTCGACGGTCTCAAGGAAGCCAGCAAGGACATCACCAAGCAGAACCGCTGGACGTACAGCGACATCGCCAACCGCAGCCTCAACGGCACCCTGGTGCGGTCCATCAACACCACGGTGGTCGCGCTGCTGCCGGTCGCGGCGCTGCTGTTCATCGGCGGCGGCATCCTCGGCGCCGGCACGCTGAACGACATCGCGCTTGCGCTGTTCGTCGGCCTCGCCGCCGGCGCCTACTCCTCGATCTTCATCGCGACCCCGATCGTGGCGGACTTCAAGGAGCGCGACCCGCAGATCAAGGCCCTGCGCAAGCGGGTGCTGGCCAAGCGGTCCGCCGACGCGGCCAAGGCCAAGCAGGCGCTCGCCAACGGCGAGCCGGCCCCCGACGAGGACCTGGAGGACGCGGGTCCGCAGGGCGACGAGCTCACCGACGACGAGGAGGGCACCCCGGCAGCGGCCGGCGTGGTCGGACCGCGCGGCGCGGGCCAGACCGGTGTCGGCCGCCCCGCCCGCAGCCAGCCGGTCAACCGCAGCAACCGGGGCGGCCGGGGCCGCCCCTCCGGCAAGCGCCGCTGAGGCGCAGGCCCGTTCCACCACCCGTCGCCGCCCGGTCCCGCACAGGACCGGGCGGCGACGGCCGTTCCGGATCACCGACCGGGTACGTTGTCCCGGGGCAAGAGCCCGGCGGAGCCGAGGCAAACCGAGCCAACCGAGGCAAACCGAGGAAAGAGGTTCGATGACCACGACGGACGCCACCTCCGTGGAGCTGCGGGAACTGCTGCTCTCCCGTATCCGGGACGTGCCGGACTACCCCCGGCCCGGAGTGACCTTCAAGGACATCACCCCCCTGCTGGCCGACCCGGTGGCCTTCAACGCGCTGGTGGACGCCCTGACCGCGCTGTGTCGCAAGCACGCCGCCACCAAGGTGGTCGGGCTGGAGGCGCGCGGCTTCATCCTGGCCGCACCGGTCGCGGCCCGGGCCCGGCTGGGCTTCATCCCGATCCGCAAGGCCGGCAAGCTGCCCGGGGACACCCTGGGCAAGTCCTACGACCTGGAGTACGGCACCGCGGAGATCGAGGTGCACACCGACGCCTTCTCGCCCGACGACCGGGTGATGGTGATCGACGACGTGCTCGCCACCGGCGGCACCGCCGGGGCGGCACTGGACCTGGTGCGGCGGGCCGGGGCCACCGTCGCCGCGGTGGCCGTACTGCTGGAGCTCGAATTCCTGGCCGGCCGGTCGCGGCTGGCGCCCGCCCTGGGCGGCGCCCCGCTGGAGGCGCTGATCACGGTCTGACCGGCCCGGACGCCCCGGCCCCGCGAGGCCGGGGCGGCGCCCGCCCGCACCTCCGAGCGCCCGTCTCGCGCCGCAGGTCGATACCATGGAAGTTCCACCCGCGTGAGGAGTGCTCTTGCCAGACCAGGCCCAGCCTCTCGACGCCGCAGGCGGAACGGAACCGGTCAGCGGCCGGCAGGACGTGCCCGCGGACAGCGCCGGGACGAAAAGCCCGGCCCCGCCGGCGGCCCCCGCCGTGCGGCCCGTCCGCACGCCCGGCAGCGTGGCCCCGACGCGCCCCGGCGCCTCCTCCAGCCGTGTCCGGGCCCGGCTGGCCCGGCTCGGCGTGCAGCGCTCCAGCCCGTACAACCCGGTGCTGGAGCCGCTGCTGCGCGTCGTGCGGGGCAACGACCCCAAGGGCGACAGCGCCCAGCTGCGGCAGATCGAGGCGGCGTACCAGGTCGCCGAGCGCTGGCACCGCGGGCAGAAGCGCAAGAGCGGCGATCCGTACATCACCCACCCGCTGGCGGTCACCACCATCCTCGCCGAGCTGGGGATGGACTCCGCCACCTTGATGGCGGGGCTGCTGCACGACACGGTGGAGGACACCGAGTACGGCCTGGAGACGCTGCGCCGCGACTTCGGCGACCAGGTGGCGCTGCTGGTGGACGGCGTGACCAAGCTGGACAAGGTCAAGTTCGGCGAGGCCGCGCAGGCCGAGACGGTCCGCAAGATGGTCGTCGCCATGGCCAAGGACCCCCGCGTCCTGGTCATCAAGCTCGCCGACCGGCTGCACAACATGCGGACCATGCGCTACCTCAAGCGGGAGAAGCAGGAGAAGAAGGCCCGCGAGACGCTGGAGATCTACGCCCCGCTGGCCCACCGGCTCGGCATGAACACCATCAAGTGGGAGCTGGAGGACCTCGCCTTCGCGATCCTCTACCCCAAGATGTACGACGAGATCGTCCGCCTGGTCGCCGAGCGCTCACCCAAGCGCGACGAGTACCTGGCCGTCGTCACCGACCAGGTCCAGCAGGACCTGCGGGCGGCCCGGATCAAGGCCACCGTCACCGGCCGGCCGAAGCACTACTACAGCGTCTACCAGAAGATGATCGTCCGCGGCCGCGACTTCGCGGAGATCTACGACCTGGTCGGCATCCGGGTGCTCGTCGACACCGTCCGGGACTGCTACGCGGCGCTCGGCACCATCCACGCGCGATGGAATCCGGTCCCCGGCCGGTTCAAGGACTACATCGCGATGCCGAAGTTCAACATGTACCAGTCGCTGCACACCACGGTGATCGGCCCCAGCGGCAAGCCCGTCGAGCTGCAGATCCGCACCTTCGACATGCACCGCCGTGCCGAGTACGGCATCGCCGCGCACTGGAAGTACAAGCAGGAGGCGGTGGCCGGCGCCTCCAAGGTGCGCACCGACAGCCCGCGTTCGGACAAGAAGGACGACGCGGTCAACGACATGGCGTGGCTGCGCCAGCTGCTGGACTGGCAGAAGGAGACCGAGGACCCCGGCGAGTTCCTGGAGTCGCTGCGCTTCGACCTCTCGCAGAGCGAGGTCTTCGTCTTCACCCCCAAGGGAGACGTGATAGCGCTGCCGGCCGGCGCCACCCCGGTGGACTTCGCCTACGCGGTGCACACCGAGGTCGGCCACCGCACCATAGGCGCCCGCGTCAACGGCCGCCTCGTACCGCTGGAGTCCACGCTCGACAACGGCGACACCGTGGAGGTCTTCACCTCCAAGGCGTCCGGCGCCGGGCCGTCCCACGACTGGCTGGGCTTCGTCAAATCACCGCGGGCCCGCAACAAGATCCGCGCCTGGTTCTCCAAGGAGCGCCGCGAGGAGGCGGTGGAATCCGGCAAGGAAGCCATCGCCCGCGCGATGCGCAAGCAGAATCTGCCCATCCAGCGGGTGCTCACCGGCGACTCCCTGGTCACCTTGGCACACGAGATGCGCTATCCCGACATCTCCGCGCTCTACGCGGCGATCGGCGAGGGCCACATCACCGCCCAGTCGGTGGTGCAGAAGCTGGTGGACGCGCTCGGCGGCGAGGAGGGCGCCACCGAGGACATCGCGGAGATCACCACCCCGACCCAGGGGCGCAGCAAGCGGCGGGCCAACGCCGACCCCGGCGTCATCGTCAAGGGCGTCAGCGATGTGTGGGTCAAGCTGTCACGGTGCTGCACCCCGGTGCCCGGCGACCCGATCATCGGGTTCGTCACCCGGGGCAACGGCGTCTCGGTGCACCGCGCGGACTGCGTGAACGTGGAGTCGCTGTCCCAGCAGTCCGAGCGGATCATCGACGTCGAGTGGGCGCCCACCCAGTCCTCGGTCTTCCTGGTCGCCATCCAGGTCGAGGCACTGGACCGGGCCCGGCTGCTGTCCGACGTCACCCGGGTGCTGTCGGACCAGCACGTCAACATCCTGTCCGCGGCGGTGCAGACCTCCCGCGACCGGGTGGCCACCTCCCGGTTCACCTTCGAGATGGGCGATCCCAAGCACCTGGGCCACGTCCTGAAGGCGGTCCGCGGCGTGGAGGGCGTCTACGACGTCTACCGGGTCACCTCGGGCCGGCACTGACGGCACTGACGGGGACTGACGGGCCGCGCGAGCGGCAACGGATGCGGGGCGGGACCGTGTGGTCCCGCCCCGCATCCATGCACCGTCCGCCGGTCGGCCGGCCGGTTCAGCCGCCGAACTCCTGCATGCCCTTGAGGGCGGAGTCCAGCAGCGCCTGCCGCCCGTCCAGTTCGGCCTGCAGCTTGTCCGCCTTGGCGGTGTTGCCGGCCGCCCGGGCCGCCTCGATCTGCGACCGCAGCTTCTCGACGGCCGCCTGGAGCTGCCCGGTCAGGCCCGCCGCGCGCGCCCGCACCTCCGGGTTGGTCCGGCGCCACTCCGCTTCCTCGGACTCCGCCAGCGCCCGCTCGACGGTGTGCATCCGCGCCTCGATCCGGGGCCGGGCGTCCCGCGGCACGTGGCCGATGGACTCCCAGCGCTCGTTGAGGGTGCGGAACGCCGCCCGCGCCGCGCGCAGGTCCGTCACCGGCAGCAGCTTCTCCGCCTCGGTGACCAGCTCCTCCTTCAGCGCGAGGTTGTCGCGCTCGGAGCTGTCCCGCTCGGCGAACACCTCGGAGCGGGCCGCGAAGAACACGTCCTGGGCGCCGCGGAAGCGGTTCCACAAGTCGTCCTCGGCCTCGCGCTGCGCGCGCCCGGCCGCTTTCCACTCCGCCATCAGCTCGCGGTAGCGGGCCGCGGTGGGCCCCCAGTCCGTCGAGTCCGACAACGACAGCGCCTCGGTGACCAGCTTCTCCTTCGTCCGCCTGGCCTCCTCGCGCTGCGCGTCCAGCGACGCGAAGTGCGCCTTGCGGCGCTTGGAGAACACCGAACGGGCGTGGCTGAACCGGTGCCACAGCTCGTCGTCGGCCTTGCGGTCCAGCCGGGGCAGGCCCTTCCAGGTGTCCACCAGGGCGCGCAGCCGCTCGCCCGCGGTGCGCCACTGCTCGCTCTCCGCCAGCTGCTCGGCCTCGGCGACCAGCTGCTCCTTGGCGCCCTTGGCCTCCTCGGTCTGCTTCGCCTTGGCGGCCTTGCGCTCCTCGCGCCGGGAGTCCACCAGAGCGACCAGGCCGTCGAGGCGCTCGCCCAGCGCCGCCAGATCGCCCACCGCGTGCGCCTCGGTGACGCTGGCCCGCAGATGCTCGATCGCGGCCAGCGCTTCCTTCGGGGCGAGGTCGGTGGTCCGCACCCGCCGCTCCAGGAGGCCGATCTCCACGACGAGCCCCTCGTACTTGCGCTCGAAGTAGGCGAGGGCCTCCTGGGGGGAGCCCGCCTGCCACGAACCGACCTCCTTCTCCCCCTCGGCCGTACGCACGTACACGGTCCCCGTCTCATCGACGCGGCCCCACGGGTCGCTGCTCACAGCGCCTCCTCCACGTGATGCCCCACCGCGTCGGACCGGCGGGCATCGTTCACAGTTTCTCTCCGGCCGGGCCGCACGCCCTGACCGGTTCCACGCCAACATAGGCGACCGGCGCCCCGGCTGTCCGCATCCGGTGCGGGGCCCGATCGTGATTCAGATACCGATCAGGTCTCGGACCCGTCCGGGCCCCGCTCCCCGGCGGGGCCCCGGTCCTTCCGCGGTCCGTCTCCGGTCCGTCTCCGGTCCGTGTCCCGGCCGCCGCCGCGGTTCTGCCCGGAGTTGGTCAGGACGTGGTGACCGTCGCCTTGTTGATCACCACGGTGGCGTTCGGGTGGCCGTCGCCCTGGCCCGAGTCCTCGCCGGCGCCGGCGATCTTGGTGAGCACCTTCAGGCCGTCCTTGCTGATGGTGCCGAAGGGGGTGTAGCTCGGGGCCAGCGGACTGTCCTTGTAGACCAGGAAGAACTGGCTGCCGCCGGTGTGCGGCTGCCCGGTGTTGGCCATCGCCACGGTGCCCGCGGGGTAGGTGACGCTGCCGCTGGCGCCGGCCTTGCCGAACGCGGTCAGGTTCTCGTCGCCGATGGTGTAGCCGGGACCGCCGCTGCCCTGGCCGGTCGGGTCGCCGCACTGGAGCACGTAGATGCCGGTGGTGGTGAGCCGGTGGCACTTGGTGTGGTCGAAGAAGCCCTGGTCGGCGAGGAACTTGAAGGAGTTGACGGTCTCCGGGGCCTTGGCCGCGTTCAGCGCCATCGGGATCGCGCCGCAGGTGGTCTGCAGGGTGAAGGTGTACGAGGCGGACTTGTCGATCGACATGGTCGGCTCGGTCTTCCACTGCTTCTTGCCCGGCGAGCCCGCGGCGGGCTTGCTGCACGGGTCGTGGACCGGGGCGGCCGGAGTGGTCGGCGCCGCCGAGGCGGACGGGGTGGCGCCCTTCGCGGCGGCGGTGGTCTTCTTGCCGCTGCTGTCGAAGGCGCCGCCGAGCCACGCGCCGCCCACCGCGGCGATGACGACCACGGCGACCGCGGCGATGATCGAATTGCGCATCCGCGACTTGTGCCGCAGCTGCACCCTGCGCTGCTGCTGCCGCTCGAACTTCTCCCGGGCGAGCTGCCGCCGCCGCTGGTCCTTGGTGACCACTTCGCCGTCTCCGTCGTTAGTGTCGTGTGTGCCGTGTGTCGGGCACGCCGTCTGTCGCTGTCCGTGCCATCTGTTGTTGTACGTGTCTTCTGTGCCTCGTGCCGCAGATCTTCGCGGTCCGCAAGCGCACAGTCCAGTCCGCGTACCGGCCGATGCGGGCACGATATGGGTTCGCGGCCGTCATCCGGTCGCCGGTAGGCTCGTGCAACGGATCGTGCACCACCGAGCTGTGAATCGGTGATCTTGCATCACCGCTCGACGTGCTCGGGCGTGCCGCCGCCACCTCCCGCGGACGACAGAAGGACGAACGTGCTCATTGCCGGGTTCCCCGCCGGGGCCTGGGGCACCAACTGTTATGTGGTCGCCCCCGCCGCAGGCGAGGAGTGCGTGATCATCGACCCGGGTCACCTCGCGACCCAGGGCGTCGAGGACACGCTCGCCAAACACCGACTCAAGCCCGTCGCCGTCATCCTCAGCCACGGTCACCTGGACCATGTCGCCTCCGTCGTTCCGGTCTGCGGCGCCCACGACGTCCCGGCCTGGATCCATCCCGAGGACCGCTACATGCTCGGCGACCCCGAGAAGGCGCTGGGACGCGCCGTCGGGGCGCAGCTGATGGGCGAGCTGACCATCGGGGAGCCCGACGACCTGCGGGAGCTGGCCGACGGCACGGCGCTGCGGCTGGCCGGTCTGGAGTTCTCCGTCGCGCACGCGCCCGGCCATACGAAGGGGTCGGTGACGTTCAGGCTGCCCGAGGACACCGACATCCCGTCGGTGCTGTTCTCCGGTGACCTGCTCTTCGCCGGCTCCGTCGGACGCACCGACCTGCCCGGCGGCTCCACGGCCGAGCTGTACGAGTCGCTGGCCCGCGTGTGCCTGCCGCTCGACGACTCGACCGTGGTGCTGTCCGGCCACGGCCCCCAGACGACCATCGGCCGCGAGCGCGCCGCCAACCCCTACCTGGGCGAGGCGGCCCGCGGCCCCGGCGCCGGCGACCCGGCTCCGCGACGAGGATTGTGACTCCAGCTGTGACCCTGTTCCAGGCCCCCAAGGGCACCTACGATCTGCTGCCGCCCGACTCCGCGACCTTCCTCGCGGTGCGCGAGGCCATCGCCGCACCCGTGCGACGCGCGGGCTACGGCTACGTCGAGACCCCCGGATTCGAGAACGTCGAACTCTTCTCCCGCGGCGTCGGCGAGTCCACCGACATCGTGACCAAGGAGATGTACGCCTTCACCACCCGGGGCGGCGACGAGCTCGCGCTGCGCCCCGAGGGCACCGCCTCGGTGCTGCGCGCGGCGCTGGAGGCGAATCTGCACAAGACCGGCAATCTGCCGGTCAAGCTCTGGTACTCCGGCTCCTACTACCGCTACGAGCGCCCGCAGGCCGGTCGCTACCGGCACTTCTCGCAGGTCGGCGCCGAGGCGATCGGCGCCGAGGACCCGGCCCTGGACGCCGAGCTGATCATCCTGGCGGCGGACTCGTACCGCTCGCTGGGGCTCAGCGGTGTCCGGCTCCTGCTGAACTCGCTGGGTGACAAGGAGTGCCGCCCGGTCTACCGGGCGGTCCTGCAGGACTTCCTGCGCGGCCTGGATCTGGACGACGACACCCGCAAGCGGATCGAGATCAATCCGCTGCGGGTGCTGGACGACAAGCGGGAATCCGTGCAGCGTCAACTGGCTGGCGCCCCGCTCATCAGCGATCACCTGTGCGAGGCATGCCGGGCGTACCACGAGCAGGTCCGCGAGCTGCTCACCGAGGCCGGCGTCGGCTTCGAGGACGATCCGCGGCTGGTGCGCGGGCTGGACTACTACACCCGTAGCACCTTCGAGTTCGTGCACGACGGGCTCGGTTCGCAGTCCGCGGTCGGCGGTGGCGGGCGGTACGACGGCCTGTCCGAGATGATCGGCGGCCCGTCGCTGCCGTCGGTCGGCTGGGCGCTGGGCGTGGACCGCACCGTGCTCGCGCTGCGGGCGGAGGGCGTGGCGCTGCCGCTGCCCCCGGCCACCGACGTCTACGCGGTGCCGCTCGGCGAGCAGGCCCGGCGGACGCTGTTCACCGCGGTCACCGCGCTGCGCCGGGCCGGTGTCGCGGCCGACTTCGCCTACGGCGGCAAGGGTGTGAAGAACGCCATGAAATCCGCCAACCGCTCCGGCGCCCGGTTCGCGCTGCTCGCGGGGGAGCGGGACCTGGCCGAGGGCGTGGTACAGCTGAAGGACCTCCAGACCGGGGAGCAGGGCCCGGTGGCGCTCGACGAGATCGTCACCACCGTCAAGGAACGGCTGGCCTGAACCCCTCGTTCGGGAAACCGGGGCGGTCAGGACTTATTCCGTCCTCACCGCCCTGGTGCACAATGAGGGGTGCCCGCCCCACGGCCCTAGTAGAGATCGGCGATCATGACGACTTCCGCTCTTGACGAGACGCGAACCGACGGCGAACCGGAACAGCGCCCCGCCGACGGCATCGCCGCGGGACGTGCGTTCAGCTGGCTGCTGGTGATCTGCGGAGCGCTCGGCACCCTCGCCTCGTTCGTGATCACGTACGACAAGTTCCGGCTGCTGGAGGACCCGAGCTTCGTGCCGGGATGCAGCCTGAACCCGATCATCTCCTGCGGCAACATCATGCAGAGCAAGCAGGCGCACGCCTTCGGGTTCCCCAACCCGATGATCGGCCTGATCGCCTACCCGGTGATGATCTGCGTGGCCATGGGCGTGCTGGCCGGGGCCCGCTACCGCCCCTGGTTCTGGCTCGGCCTGCAGGCCGGCACCCTGTTCGGCGTCGGTTTCTGCAGCTGGCTCCAGTACCAGTCGCTGTACAGCATCGGCTCGCTCTGCCTGTGGTGCAGCCTGGCCTGGGTCGTCACGATCGCCGCCTTCTGGTACACCGCCGTGCACAACATCAAGCACCGCGTCATCAAGGTGCCCGAGGGCGCCCGCTCGGCGGTGCTGGAGTTCCACTGGGTGGTGCCGGTGCTGTGGTACGGCGTCATCGCCACCTTGATCCTGACCCGCTGGTGGGCGTACTGGAAGACGCTGATCTGAGCGCGACCGCCCCGACGCCCGCTGCGGGCGCCACCGCACGGGCCCGCCCCGCTACATGCGCTCGAAGGACCGGAACCGCTCCCAGTCGGTGACGGCCGTGTCGAACTGCTCCTGCTCGACCCTGGCCATGTTCGCGTAGTGCGCCACCACCTCGGCCCCGAACGCCGCCGCCGCCAGCGGGCTGGCCGACCACAACTCGGCCGCCTCCCGGAGCGAGCCCGGCACCCGCGGGTAGTCGGCGGCGTAGGCATTGCCCGCGCAGGGCTCGGGCAGCTCCAGCTTCCGCTCCACGCCGTGCAGGCCGGCGGCGACCATGGCGGCCACCGCGAGATACGGGTTCACATCGCCGCCCGGCACCCGGTTCTCCAGCCGCAACGAGGCCCCGTGGCCGACGACCCGCAGCGCGCAGGTGCGATTGTCATGGCCCCAGGCCACCGCGGTCGGGGCGAAGGAGCCGGGCCGGTAGCGCTTGTAGGAATTGATGTTCGGCGCGAACAGCAGGCTGAAGTCGCGCATCGCGGCCAGCTGACCGGCCAGGAAGTGCCGCATCAGCTCGGACATGCCGCCGTCCGGGTCGGCCAGCACCGGCCGGCCGCCGGAATCCCGCAGTGACAGGTGGATGTGGCAGGAGTTGCCCTCCCGCTCGTCGTACTTCGCCATGAAGGTCAGCGACAGGCCCTCCTGGGCGGCGATCTCCTTGGCCCCGGTCTTGTAGACGCTGTGCTGGTCGCAGGTGGTCAGTGCCTCGTCGAAGCGGAAGACGACCTCGTGCTGGCCGAGATTGCACTCGCCCTTCGCCGACTCCGGCGCCAGGCCGGCGCCCGCCATGTCGTTGCGCAGCCGGCGCAGCAGGGGCTCCACCCGCGAGGTGGCCAGCACCGAGTAGTCGGCGTTGTAGCGGTTGGCCGGGGTCAGGCCGCGGTAGCCGCCGTCCCAGGCCTGCTCATAGGTGTCGCGGAACACCAGGAACTCCAGCTCGGTCCCGGCGTACGCCCGCAAGCCCTGTCCGGCCAGCCGCTCCAGCTGGCCGCGCAGGATCTGCCGGGGCGAGGCCGTCACCGGGCTGCCGTCGTGCCAGGTCAGGTCGGCCAGCGCCAGCGCGGTGCCGTCGTTCCAGGGGACGCGGCGCAAGGTCGCCGGGTCCGGCCGCATCGCGAAGTCGCCGTAGCCGCGCTCCCAGGAGGACATCGCGTAGCCGTCGACGGTGTTCATGTCGACATCGACGGCCAGCAGGTAGTTGCACCCCTCCGAGCCGTGCGGCAGCACCTCCGCCATGAAGAAGGGCGCCGCGAACCGCTTGCCCTGCAGCCGGCCCTGCATGTCGGTGAAGGCCAGCACGACGGTATGCACCTCGCCCGCCGCCACCAGCCCGCGCAGCTCCTCGACGGTCAGCGCGGGAGCGTGCTCTTCTGGCAAGGGGACCCCTCTCGTGGCACCGGGGCACCAACCTAGGCGCTGGCCCCGTCCGAGGGAACGACCCCGTGGCCTGCGTCCCCGCCGGCGCCGGCGGAAAGAGGGCACTGTCACACCGGTGACCTAGGCTTCAGTATGTGGAGCCAGATCTGTTCACCGCAGCCGTGGAAGACCGTCAGGAGCGCGACCCCAGCAGCAGTCCGCTCGCCGTGCGGATGCGACCGCGCACCATCGACGAGGTGGTGGGCCAAAAGCACCTGCTGCGGCCCGGCTCACCCCTGCGCCGGCTGGTGGGGGAGGGCGGCGGCGGCCCGGCCGGCTCGTCCTCGGTCATCTTGTGGGGTCCGCCCGGCACCGGTAAGACGACCTTGGCGTACGTGGTGAGCAAGGCCACCAACAAGCGGTTCGTGGAGCTGTCCGCGATCACCGCGGGGGTCAAGGAGGTCCGCGCGGTCATCGAGAGCGCCAAGCGCCAGGCCGGCGGATACCAGCGCGAGACCGTGCTGTTCCTGGACGAGATCCACCGCTTCAGCAAAGCGCAGCAGGACTCCCTGCTGCCCGCGGTGGAGAACCGCTGGGTGACGCTGATCGCGGCCACCACCGAGAACCCGTACTTCTCGGTCATCTCCCCGCTGCTGTCCCGCTCGCTGCTGCTCACACTGGAACCGCTCACCGACGACGACCTGCGCGACGTCCTGCGCCGGGCGCTGACCGAGGAGCGCGGTCTGGGCGGCGCGGTCACCCTTCCCGAGGACACCGAGTCCCATCTGCTGCGGGTCGCGGCCGGCGACGCCCGCCGGGCGCTGACCGCGCTGGAGGCCGGCGCGGGCGCGGCGATCGCCAAGGGCGAGGCCGTCATCTCGCTGGCCACCATGGAGGAGTCCGTCGACCGGGCCGCGGTCGCCTACGACCGGGACGGCGACCAGCACTACGACGTGGCCAGCGCGCTGATCAAATCGATCCGCGGCTCCGACGTGGACGCCGCCCTGCACTATCTGGCCCGGATGATCGACGCCGGCGAGGACCCCCGCTTCATCGCCCGCCGGCTGATGATCTCGGCCAGCGAGGACATCGGCTTGGCCGACCCGACGGCGCTGCCCACCGCGGTGGCCGCGGCGCAGGCGGTGGCCATGATCGGTTTCCCGGAGGCGTCGCTGATCCTCAGCCACGCGGCGATCGCGCTGGCGCTGGCCCCCAAGTCCAACGCGGCCACCACCGCGATCGGCGCGGCGCTGGCGGACGTACGGGCGGGCAAGGCCGGCCCGGTGCCGCCGCATCTGCGCGACGGGCACTACAAGGGCGCGGCCAAGCTCGGCCACGCCCAGGGCTATGTCTACCCGCACGACGTGCCCGGCGGTATCGCCGCGCAGTCCTACCTCCCGGAGGAACTGCTCGGCCGCCACTACTACAACCCGACCCGGTACGGCGCCGAGGCCCGGTACTTCGATGTGCTGGAGCGGGTCAGGGAGCGGCTGGCCGGCACGGGGGAGTGAGGGCCGGCGGGGCGCCGGGTCCGCCGGGTCAACGGGTTCGCCGGGTGCGGCGCCGTCGGGACCGGGCCCTCGAGCGCCGGAATGGCTCGCACGGGTGACGGGTTACCCTCGATACGAGTGCGCGCGCGTCCGCGGCGAACAGGCCGTGGGGGCGCTTTTCTCCACTTCGGGACGCGGCTGACCGTGCTCCGACGGGTTCTACCCGTCGGGGGCGGGGTTCCCGGGTCGAATCACGCGCACTCCTCAGTTAAGGTAAGCCTTACCTAATTTCTACGGAGGTTCGACGCACGTGAATCAGTCGCGTCCCAAGGTCAAGAAGTCCCGGGCGCTGGGCATCGCGCTCACCCCGAAGGCGGTCAAGTACTTCGAGGCCCGCCCCTACCCGCCGGGTGAGCACGGCCGTGGTCGCAAGCAGAACAGCGACTACAAGACCCGCCTGCTGGAGAAGCAGCGGCTGCGTGCGCAGTACGACATCAGCGAGCGCCAGATGCGGCTGGCCTACGACCGCGCCAAGAAGGTGTCCGGCCAGCGGACCGGTGAGGCGCTGATCATCGAGCTGGAGCGCCGGCTCGACGCGCTCGTGCTCCGTGCGGGGCTGGCCCGCACGATCTACCAGTCGCGCCAGATGGTGGTGCACGGCCACATCGAGGTCAACGGCCGCAAGGTCGACAAGCCGTCCTTCCGGGTCCGCCCCGAGGACGTCGTCCAGGTCCGCGAACGCTCCCGCGACAAGACCCCCTTCGCGGTCGCCCGCGAGGGCGGCTGGGCCGGCGACGGCGAGACCCCGCGCTACCTCCAGGTCAACCTCCAGGCACTGGCCTTCCGCCTGGACCGCGACCCGAACCGCAAGGAGATCCCGGTGATCTGCGAGGAGCAGCTGGTCGTGGAGTTCTACGCCCGCTGAGCGTTCCACCGGGCGTTGCACTGGGCGGTGCCGGACCGGGGGCGCGGCCGGCCGTCGGACGGGGTGCGGGTTGTCAGCGGCCGGGTGGGGCTGTTGCTGTCGTGTCCGGGCCGCCGGTCGGTGGTGGGTTGCTCGCGCCGTTCCTCGCGCCCCTGCGGGGCGACCTTGTTGCTGTCGTGTCCGGGCTGCGGGCCGGGATCGGGGCGATTTCGTGCGGGTCCCGCGGGGTCAGGGCGCGGTGGACCGCGTCGTCGAGGCCGAGGCGGGCGCCCTCGCCCATGGCCGCCGCGTAGGCGGAGGCGCCCAGGTGTTCGTGGAGCCGCCGCTCGCACAGCGTGTGCGGCGCGTTGAAGTAGCGCGAACCGAACAGCCGCAGCCCCACCGACTCCCACAGGCGGCCGGCCGCGCCCTGGAGGACGGCGGCCTCGTGCGCCGCCCCCTCGCTCTCGGTGATCAGCGCCAGCAGCTCCAGCGCCAGCACCGCGCCCACCAGGTCGTGGAAGACGTGGTCGATGGCCAGCGACTCCTCGGCCAGCCGCCGGGCCCGGTCCGGCTCGTCGGCGAGCCAGGCCGCGTAGGCCAGGACGTAGAGGGCGTAGGCCAGCGTCCACCGCTCGCCGTGGTCCCGGCAGATCTCGCTGACCTCCTGCGCCAGCCGCACCGCGTGCGGCACATCGCCCTGGAAGGCCACCGCCATCGCCAGCTCGACCTGCCCCATCAGCACATTGCTGTTCAGCTCGCCGATCCGCCGGTAGCGCTGCAGCGCCTCGCCGATGAAGTGCTCGGCGCGCGGCATGTCGTCGCAGACCAGCGCCAGGCAGCCCAGCCGGTGCACCGCGTACGCCTCGGCCGCCGCGTTGCCGGTGGCCTCCGCCTCGGCCCGGCATTGCTGGAGCACCGTACGGGCGGTCGCCGAGTCGCCCTGGAGCAGGGCCACATAGCCGTACACCCACATCATCTTGGCGCGCGCCGCGGTGGGCGCCTCGGACAGGCCGAGGGCCCGCTCCAGCCAGTGCCTGCCCTCGCCGAGCCGTCCGCAGCCGACCCAGCAGAACCACAAGGTGCCCACCAGGTACTGGCCCACCGCCGGGTCCTGCGGCAGCCCGCCCACGGCCGCGTCCAGGCTGAATTCGAGGGCCAGCCGCAGATTTGGCAGGTCCGCCGCCACCCGGGCGGCCACCTCCTGCTGGCGGGGGCTGAACCACTCCAGTTCGCACCAGGTGGCCAGGCCCAGATACCAGTCGCGGTGCCGGCGCCGCGTCCGCGCCCGGTCGCCGAGCACCTCCAGCCACCCGGCGCCGTATTCGCGCACGCTCTCCAGCATCCGGTAGCGGGGCTGGCCGTCGGGGCCCTGCTCGCGGCTGAGCACCGAGCGGTCCACGAGTTCCGCGACCGTGTCCAGCACGCTCTCCTGCGCCAGCCCGGGCCCGGCGCACACGTACTCGGCCGCGTCCAGGTCGAAGCGGCCGGCGAAGACCGAAAGGCGTGCCCACAGCAGCCGTTGCGCCGGCGTGCACAGCTCATGGCTCCAGCCGATCGTGGTGCGCAGCGCCGAGTGCCGGGGCGGCGCGCTGGGATCGCCGCCGGTCAGCAGGGCGAAGCGGTCGTCCAGCCGGTGCAGCACCTGCTCGACCGACAGGGCGCGCAGCCGGACCGCGGCCAGCTCCAGGGCCAGCGGCAGCCCGTCGAGACGGGCGCACAGTTCGGCCACCGCCGCGCGGTTTTCCTCGGTGATCCGGAAGCCGGGCACCACCGCGGCGGCCCGCTCGGCGAACAGCCGCTCCGCGTCGCCGCCGCCCGGCAGCGGGTCCAGCGGCAGCAGCCGCTCCCCGGTGACGCCCAGCGGCCGGCGGCCGGCCGCCAGCACCCGCAGCGCGGGCGCGCGGCGCAGCAACTCCGCCACGAGTGCCGCCGCCGGGTCCGGGAGCAGGTCGAAACCGTCGAGGATCAGCAGCAGTTCGCGGTCGGCCAGATGCTCGGCGAGGGCCA
>NZ_FMCH01000343.1 GCF_900091855.1 Streptomyces sp. DvalAA-14 | reverse complement strand
CCCCGGCCGCCGCCGACCGGCCCCCGGCCGCCGCCGACCGGCCCCCGGCCGCCGCCGATCGGGCCCGGGTGGACGGCGACGCGGGCACCTTGTGGCTGCGCACCAGGCAGACCCGGGTGGAGGTCCGGCGCGGGTCCGACGGGGTGTGGCGGTCCGCCGCGCCGGGCTGGCTGCCGCTGCGCCGGCTGCGTTCGGCGGCCGGCCACCCGGTGCTGATCGACGACGCCGACCCCTACCGCGACGAGGAGCGGCCCACCAATCCGTACGGCCTGACCGCCACCTCGGCCCTCGACGGTGCCGAGCACGCCCGCTGGCGCAGCGCGTGGCAGGACGCGCAGGTCTGGCTGCGGCTCGGTGACGGCTCGCGGGCCCGTGAGGCGGACGCGCTGCTGGACTGCTTCGTGCCGCTGGCCGGTTCGGCCACCGCCCGGTGCAGCGCGACCCGCCGCGAGGCCTTCGGCGCGCTGCTGAGCAGCACGCCGCGCAGCGGCCTGGAACTGGCCGCGACCCTGGTCCACGAACTGCAGCACGCCAAGCTGCTCGCCCTGTCCGCGCTGACCGTGCTGCACACCGCCGACGACACCCCGCGCCACTGGGCCCCCTGGCGTCCCGACCCGCGGCCCTTCGACGGCCTCTTCCAGGGTGCGTACGCCCATTTGGCCCTGGCCGACTTCCACTTGGGGGTGGCGCTGAGCGGGGCCGGTCCGGGGCTGCGGGACGCCGCCTGGGCCGACCACTGCCGCTGCCGCCAGCAGGTCGAGGCCGCGCTGCCCCAACTGCTCGGCTCCAGCCGGCTGACCCCGCACGGACTGAGCCTGGTGCGGGCGATGGCGGCGCATCACAGTCGACTGCGGGAACACGTACCGCCGAGCGGCCACCTGGCGCGCGCGGCGGCGTACGTCGAGACCAGCCGGGTCATCTGGCGGCGACAGCGCGCGCACCGTCCGTGAACCCCGGGCAGCCGCCGGCCCGAACCGTACTTATCCACAGGAAAGGGCATGACTGTCCGTCAGCGGGGGACCAAATCAGTGTAGTTTCTGGCGCAGAAGCCGCATCCGCTGGCCATTCACGCCAGGGGCGAAACACGCGCAAAGAGGGAGTCGGTCACATGGCCGGAGGGCGGAACACCGCGTCGGCGGTGGGGTCGGGACCCGTGACCGTCAGCTTCGCGGGGTACAACAGGGCGTGGGCGTCGTGGATCGCCAGCCGGCTGGAGAAGCACGGGCGGCAAGTGGTGCTCCAGCGCTGGGACATCACCCCGGACAGCAGCGTCGAGCAGGGCCTGCGCGACCTGCTGCTGTCCGAGGGCCCGGTGCTGATCGTGCTCAGCGAGTGGTATTTCCGGCTGGGCCCGCGCAGCCAGCAGGAATGGAACAGCGCGCTGCGCGCGGTGATCCCGCCCAACAGCGACCGCTTCGCCGCCGTCTCCGTCACCTCCGCCGCGCTGCCCACCGCCTCCGTGGCGCTGGGCGCCGCCGAATTGTGGGGCCTGGGCGCCGCCGAGGCCGAGCGCCGGCTGCTGTCCCGGCTCGGCATCACACCCGCCCGATCCGCGGCTGGCTCCTCCTCGGCATCCGCCTCCGCCGCCGGCTCGGCCGGCACCGACACGCCGGGAGCCGGCGCCGGCCCCCGCTTCCCGCTGGAGCCGCCGGCCGTCTGGGGCGGCGTCCCGCGCCGCAACACCCGCTTCACCGGCCGTGAGGAGCTGATCGCTGAGCTCCACCAGCAGCTCCAGCAGGCCGAACCCGGCGCCGCGGTCGCCACCTTGCACGGGCTGTCCGGCGTCGGCAAGACCCATATCGCCGCCGAGTACGTCTACCGCTTCGCCCCGGAGTACGACGTGGTGTGGTGGGTCCGGGCGGCCGAGCGCGGCACCCTGCGGGAGAAGCTGGCCGCCCTCGCCCCGGCGCTGCGGCTCACCACCGGCCGCGAATACGGCGAGCGGCTGCGCGCCGTGCACGACGCGCTGCGCCGCGGCGACCCCTACTTCCGCTGGCTGATCGTGCTGGACGGCGCCGACCGGCCGGACGAGATCCACGACCTGGTCCCGGCCGGCCCCGGCCATGTGCTGATCACCTCGCAGAACCGCGAATGGGGCGAGTACAACAGCGCCCTGATCGAAGTCCCGGTCTACGACCGCGTCGAGTCGGTGGCCTTCATCCGCCGCCGCGCGCCGCGGATCGACGAGCCGGACGCCAACAAGCTCGCCGAGGCCCTCGGCGACCTGGCACTGGCCCTGGACCAGAACGCCGGCTCGCTCAACGACTCCACCATGCCGGTCGACGAGTACATCGAACTGCTGCGGCACGGCGCCGATGTGGAATCCGGCCTCAAGGTCGCCGCCGACTTCCAGATGACCTACTACACCGCCTTCTCGATACTGCTCAACCGGCTGCGCGAGGACAAGCCGGAAGCGGTCGACCTGCTGCGGCTGTGTGTCTTCTTCGCGCCCGGCCCCATCCCGGTGCGGCTGCTGCGCGACCTGCCGATCCGCGACATGCCCGAGCAGCTGGCCGGCCTGATCGAGGACCCGCTGCTGTGGAACTCGGCCATCAGCAAGCTCGCCCAGTGGTCCGTCATCCAGTCCGACCCGCAGGAGGTCGGCACCGAGGAGCCGCCCGGCTCCACCGAGATCGTGCAGATGCACCGCCTCGTCTACCAGGCGGTCCGCAGCGACATGCCCGACGACGAGCAGAACGTCTACTCCCGGGTGGTCCGCAAGATCCTCGCCGCCGCCGACCCCGGCCGCCCCAACGACACCCGGCTGTGGCCGCGTTACGCCGAGATCGTGCCGCACCTGGCGGCCTCCGGAGCGCTGGAGAGCACCAACCCCGAGATCCAGGGCATGGTGCTCAACTGCCTGCGCTATCTGTACCTCTCGGGCGAGTACACCACCGGCCTGCGGGTCGCCGAGATCGCCGGCGAGCACTGGCCGCGGGTGCTGGAGGCCGGCCACCCCCGGCTGTGGGACCTGGTGCACCACCGCTCCAACCTGCTGCGGGCCACCGGCGACTACACCACCACCGAGCGCATCGACCGCGACGCCTACGAGACGCTGCTCGCCGATCGCGGCGCCCGGGACCTGCTGACGCTGCGCGCCGCCGCCAACCTCGCCTCCGACCTGCGCAACCTCGGCCGCTATCCGGAGACGCTGGCCCTGTCCGAATCGGTCCGGGACGCCTATGTCGAGCTGCTCGGCGACCGCGACCCGGTGACGCTGATGGCGCAGAACAACATGGCGCTCATCCACCGCCTGCTGGGCCGCTTCCAGGACGCGCTCGACCTCGACCGCGACACCATGGAGATCCGCCGCGAGCTGCTGCGCGACCGCAACAACTGGACGCTCTCCTCGGAGAACTCCTACGCTCACGACCTGCGGCTGCTCGGCCGCTACGAGCAGGCGCTGTCGGTGCAGGAGCGCAACTCCGAGGTGCACCGCACGGTACTCGGCCCGGACAACCCGCAGACGTTGCGCGCCGAGCACAATCTGGCCCAGTGCTACCACCGCAGCGGCGAGCGCAACCGCGCGGCCCATCTGTTGGCCCGGCTGCTGGAGCGCTGCGAGCGGGTGCGCGGCGACTACGACCCGCTCAGCCTGCGCGTCGCGCTCACCTTGTCCAGCTTCGAGCGGGAGCACGGCGATCTGGACCGGGCCCGGGACCTGGCCGAGCGCGTGCTCGGCCGCTACCGGTCCCGGCTCGGCGAGCGGCACCCGTACACCGCCGGGGCCCTGGGCTGCCACGGGCTGATCTTGCGTGCCTCCGGCGAGCGCCAGCAGTCGCAGATCGAGATCGAGGACGCGCTGGACGGCATGACCCGGGCGGTCGGCCCACACCACTACTGGACGCTGGGCTGCGCGGTCAACGCGGCCGCGGCCCGCAATCTGGCCGGCGACCCGGACGGCGCCGCCGAGTTGAGCCGGACGACCGGCGACCGCGCCGCCGCCGAGCTCGGCAAGCACCACCCGCTGACGCTGTCCTGCCGGATCGCGCTGGCCGCCGACCTGCGCAATCTGCGCCGCCGCCAGGAGGCCGACAAGATCGAGGAGGAAGCGCTGGACGCGCTCGCCAACACCCTCGGCCCCCAGCACCCGCACACGGTCGCGGCGCGGTCCCGTACCCGGCCCTACTGGGACTTCGAGCCGTTCAGCTCGTAGCGGCCGGACGCCCGGCCGGGACGCCCGGCCGGGACGCCCGGCTGGGCCGAGGCTCGGCGCCACGCCCGGGCCGGGCGTCGCGCGAACGGCCGGGGCCCGTACCGCGAAGGTACGGGCCCCGGCCGATGCGAGCGCTGCTGCCGCTGGTGTGCGGCGCCGATCAGATCTCGAAGACCTCGTTGATCAGCTCTTCCTGCTGCGCCGCGTGCCGCTTGGCGGAGCCGACGGCCGGCGAGGAGGACGCCGGGCGCGAGACACGGCGCAGCCGGTCCGCGTTGTCCGGGGCCGCGCCGAGCAGCAGGTCCAGGTGGTCGATCAGGTTGAGCGCGATGAACGGCCACGCACCCTGGTTGGCCGGCTCGGCCTGGGCCCAGACGAACTTCTGCGCCTTGGTGTAGGGGGCCACCGCGGCCTGGATCTCGACGCCGGGCAGCGGGTAGAGCCGCTCGATGCGGATGAACGCGATGTCGGTCGCCCCGCGGTTGGCCCGCTCCTCGATCAGGTCGTAGTAGACCTTGCCCGAGCAGAACACGACCTTGCGCACCGCGTCGGCGTCCACCGTGGTGTCGCCGATCACCGGCTGGAACTGCCCGCTGGTGAAGTCCTCGGCCTTCGACGCCGCCGCCTTCAGCCGGAGCATCGACTTCGGGGTGAAGACGATCAGCGGCTTGTGGTGCGGGTTGTGCACCTGCCAGCGCAGCAGGTGGAAGTAGTTGGCCGGGGTGGAGGGGACGGCCACCGTCATGTTGTTCTGCGCGCACAGCTGCAGGAAGCGCTCGATCCGGGCCGAGGAGTGGTCCGGGCCCTGGCCCTCGTAGCCGTGCGGCAGCAGCAGCGTGACGCCGGAGGTCTGGCCCCACTTCTGCTCGGCCGACGAGATGAACTCGTCGACGATGGTGGCCGCGCCGTTGACGAAGTCGCCGAACTGCGCCTCCCACATCACCAGTGCGTCCGGCCGGGCCAGCGAGTAGCCGTACTCGAAGCCCATCGCCGCGTACTCGCTGAGCAGCGAGTCGTAGACGTTGTAGCGGGCCTGGTCCTCCGACAGGTACTGCAGCGGGGTGTAGTCCTCGCCGGTCTGCCGGTCGATGAGCACCGCGTGCCGCTGGCCGAAGGTGCCGCGCCGGGAGTCCTGGCCGGCCAGCCGGACCGGGGTGCCCTCCAGCAGCAGCGAACCGATCGCCAGCGTCTCGCCCATGCCCCAGTCGATGGTGCCGTCCTCGACCATGGTGGCCCGGCGCTGGAGCTGCGGGAGCAGCCGCGGGTGCACGGTGACGTTCTCCGGCACGTTCACCTGCGAGGCGGCGATCCGCTTGACCACCTCGGAGGACACCGCGGTCGGCATCGCGACCGGGAAGCCCGGCTGCGGGGCGGCCGGCTGCTGCTCGGCGGGCTCCACCGGGGCGGAGGCGGCCTCGCGGACCTCGGTGAAGACCTTCTCCAGCTGCCCCTGGTAGTCCTGCAGCGCCTGCTCGGCCTCTTCCAGGGTGATGTCGCCGCGCCCGATCAGCGACTCGGTGTAGAGCTTGCGCACCGAGCGCTTCTTGTCGATCAGGTCGTACATCAGCGGCTGGGTGAAGGCCGGGTTGTCGGACTCGTTGTGACCGCGGCGGCGGTAGCAGATCAGGTCGATCACGACGTCCTTGTTGAA
Source organism: Streptomyces sp. DvalAA-14 (assembly GCF_900091855.1). Classification (GTDB taxonomy): domain Bacteria; phylum Actinomycetota; class Actinomycetes; order Streptomycetales; family Streptomycetaceae; genus Actinacidiphila. Next base: position 1,839 of record NZ_FMCH01000343.1, on the reverse strand, counting down.
CGCCTGCCGGAACTCGAAGGCCAGCCGCGCCACGCGGACCACGGCCTCCGGGTCGTCGCCGTTGACGTGGAAGATCGGCGCCTCGATCATCCGGGCCACGTCGGTGCAGTACATCGACGAGCGCGCCGACTCCGGGGCGGCGGTGAAGCCGACCTGGTTGTTGATGACCACGTGCACGGTGCCGCCGGTGCGGTAGCCGCGCAGCTGCGACATGTTGAGCGTCTCCGCGACGACGCCCTGGCCGGCGAAGGCCGCGTCGCCGTGCAGCGCGATCGGCAGCACGGTGAAGTCGGTGCCGGCCTTGTTGATGATGTCCTGCTTGGCGCGGGCGATCCCCTCGACCACCGGGTCGACCGCCTCCAGGTGCGAGGGGTTGGCGGCCAGCGAGACCTTGATCTGCTCGCCGTCCAGACCGGTGAAGGTGCCCTCGGCGCCCAGGTGGTACTTCACGTCGCCGGAGCCGTGCATCGACTTCGGGTCGAGGTTGCCCTCGAACTCGCGGAAGATCTGGGCGTACGACTTGCCGACGATGTTCGCCAGCACGTTCAGCCGGCCGCGGTGGGCCATGCCGATCACGGTCTCGTCCAGCCGGGACTCGGCGGCCGCGTCGATCACCGCGTCCAGCAGCGGGATGACGGACTCGCCGCCCTCCAGCGAGAACCGCTTCTGGCCGACGTACTTGGTCTGCAGGAAGGTCTCGAACGCCTCGGCCGCGTTCAGCCGGCGCAGGATCCGCAGCTGCTCCTCGCGCTCGGGCTTGGCGTGCGGGCGCTCGATGCGGTCCTGGATCCACTTGCGCTGCTTGGGATCCTGGATGTGCATGAACTCCACACCGACGGTCCGGCAGTAGGAGTCGCGCAGCACCCCGAGGATGTCGCGCAGCTTCATCAGGGACTTGCCGGCGAAGCCGCCGACCGCGAACTCCCGCTCCAGGTCCCACAAGGTGAGCCCGTGCTCCAGCACGTCCAGGTCGGGGTGCTTGCGTTGGCGGTACTCCAGCGGGTCGGTGTCGGCCATGACATGGCCGCGGACCCGGTAGGAGTGGATGAGCTCGAAGACCCGGGCGGCCTTGGTCACATCGTCGTCGTGCCCGGTGTCGATGTCGGTGCGCCAGCGGACCGGCTCGTACGGGATGCGCAGCGCGGCGAACACGTCGTCGAAGAAGTCGTTCTCGCCGAGCAGCAGTTGGTTCATGATCCGCAGGAACTCGCCGGAGGCGGCGCCCTGGATCACCCGGTGGTCGTACGTGCTGGTCAGCGTCATGACCTTGGAGATGCCCAGCTTGTTCAGGGTGTCCTGGGAGGTGCCCTGGAACTCGGCCGGGTAGTCCATCGAGCCGACGCCGAGGATCATCGACTGACCGGGCATCAGGCGCGGCACCGAGTGCACGGTGCCCAGGCCGCCCGGGTTGGTCAGCGAGGCGGTGACCCCGGAGAAGTCGTCCATGGTCAGCTTGCCGGTGCGGGCGCGGCGGACGATGTCCTCGTAGGCCTGCCAGAACTCGAAGAAGTTCAGCGTCTCGGCCTTCTTGATGGCCGCGACGACCAACTGCCGGTCCCCGTTGGGCTTCACCAGGTCGATGGCCAGGCCCAGGTTGACGTGCTCCGGCTTGACCAGGGTGGGCTTGCCGTCCTTCTCCGTGAAGGAGTGGTTCATCGACGGCATGGCCTTGAGGGCCTGCACCATCGCGTACCCGATGAGGTGGGTGAAGGAGACCTTGCCGCCCCGGGCGCGCTTGAGGTGGTTGTTGATCACGATGCGGTTGTCGAACAGCAGCTTCACCGGGATGGCCCGCACCGAGGTGGCGGTAGGCAGTTCCAGCGAGGCGTGCATGTTCTT
>NZ_FMCH01000342.1 GCF_900091855.1 Streptomyces sp. DvalAA-14 | reverse complement strand
ACCGGGCCGGCCGCGGCCCGGGCCCCGCCCGGCCTCCGCCCCGCCCCCGTCCGGCCGCGTCCGCCGCGACTCGCGCGGACCGGTCGCTTAGCGTGGACGGAACGGACCGAGAGGGGACGCCGCCATGGCCGAGCAGCCCAAGACCTGGTTCATCACCGGGGCCGCCCGCGGCTTCGGCCTGGAGATCGCCCGCGCCGCGCTGGACCGCGGCCACCGTGTCGTGGCCACCGCGCGGCATGCGGCGCAGATCGCGGAGCAGCTGCCCGGGGCCGGCGGCCGGCTACTGGCGCTGGACCTGGATGTGACGGACGAGGAAGGGACCCGGCGGGCGGTGCGCGAGGCGGTGGACGCCTTCGGCCGGATCGACGTCGTGGTCAACAACGCGGGCCGCGGCACGCTCGGCGCCGTCGAGGAGGTCCCCGACGAGGCCGTGCGGTCGCTGTTCGCCGTCAACGTCTTCGGCACTCTGAACGTCCTGCGGGCGGTGCTGCCGGTGCTGCGCGCCCAGCGCTCGGGCCATGTGATCAACATGAGCTCCGTCGGCGGCCTGGCGGCCACGCCCGGATGGGGGCTCTACAACGCGACCAAGTTCGCCGTCGAGGGGCTGAGCGAGTCGCTGGTCACCGAACTGGCACCGCTGGGGATCCGCGTCACGCTGATCGAACCCGGCTACTTCCGCACCGACTTCCTGGACACGCAGAGCCTGGCCACCGCGGAGGTGATCGACGACTACGACGCGACGGCCGGCGCCACCCGCCGGTACTCGGCGGAGGTCAACCACGGCCAGCCCGGCGACCCGGTCAAGGCCGCCGCCGCGATCGTGGAGATCACCGAGGCGGACCCGCCCCCGCTGCGGCTGCTGCTGGGAACGGACAGCGTCGACCGCGTCGAGGCGAAGGTCGAGCGGCTGCTCGGCGACATCGACCGGTTCCGCGAGCTGTCGCTGTCCACCGACCACGACGACGTCCGGGCGGGCTGAGGCCGCGGTGCCCGCCGGCGGGGTCCGGCGGGGCGCCGCGGCGGGTCAGCGGCCCTGGAGCGCCTTGACGTTGTCGCCGAAGGTCCAGTTCTTCGACCCGTCCCAGTTGAGCGACCAGGTCATCAGGCCCTTGAGCGCCGTGCCGTACGTCCGCCACGCCTGGGAGACCAGGCCGGTCGACATGTAGCCGCCGCCCGCGCCCGGTTGGGCCGGCAGACCCGGGACCTGCTTGTCGTAGGGCACCTTGACCGTGGTGCCCTGCACGACCAGGCCGTTGTTGAGGCAGGTGGTCTGGGCGGTGAAGCCGGCCACCGTGCCGGCCTGGTAGGAGTCGCCGGAGCAGCCGTACATGCTCCCGTTGTAGTACTGCATGTTGAGCCACCACAGCCGGCCGTTGTCCGCGTACTTCTTCACGATCGGCAGGTAGGCGCCCCAGATGGAGCCGTAGACGATGCTGCCGCCGGTGACATAGGCCGTCTCGGGCGCCATGGTCAGGCCGAAGCCGGCCGGCATCTGGGCGAGTACGCCGTCGATGATCCGGATGAGGTTGGCCTGCGAGGTGGACAGGGTGTTGATGCTGCCGCTGCCGACGAGGCCGGTCTCGATGTCGATGTCGATGCCGTCGAAGTTGTACTTCTTCAAGATCGGCACCACGGTGGCCACGAAGCGGTCGGCCACGGCGCTGGAGCTGAGGTCGATTCCGGCGGCGGCGCCGCCGATGGACATCAGGATCGTCGATCCGGCCGCTTTGGCCTGGCACATCTCGGCGGGGGTCGCGACCTTCACGCCGGTGTCCATGCCGTCCTGCCATTCGACGGTGCCGTCGGACAAGATGACCGGGAACGCCGCGTTGATCACGTTGTAGCCGTGTGCGGCGATCCGGCTGTCGGTGATGGGGATCCAGCCCAGTCCGGGGTGGACGCCGTTGGCGGCGCCGTCCCAGTTCTCCCAGTAGCCCTGCAGGACCTTGCCCGCGGGCCTCGGTTTGGTGGCGCAGGTGTCGGCGCCGGCCGCCGTGTGGGCCGCCGCGGCGACCGGAATCTGTGCGAGGAAGGCCATGGCCAGGCCGACGCCCAGCAGTCGTAACCTCCGACCGATCATGCTGTGCTCCCTTCCGGTCGTGAACCCGGAGCCACGAGGTGGTAGAAGCCGCCGGACCGGAGCGTAGAAGTGGTCTCGACCACTCGTCAATAGGTCTGGACCAAGGCGCGGACCACAGTCGGCGCGGGACGCCGTCCGGAAGGCGGCCTCCGCTACCGCGTTCCCGGCCCGATACCCTGCCTGAGCAGGCGGGCGGCGGCAGGCGGCGGCCCCGCGGCCGGGACTGCGGACCGGCCGGCCGGCCGCCCCCGGGACTGCGGGGCGGGCCCGCCCGTGCCTACGATGGGGAATGCCGTGCCTCGGGCCGGCACCGACACAGCGCGCGAATGGGGGTACGCATGCCGGGGAAAGAACCCGGCGGCGCGACACGGACCGTGATCGTGACCGTTGACGACGACCCTGCCGTTTCGCGGGCAGTGGCCCGTGACCTGCGGCGCAGGTATGGCGAGCGGCACCGGATCGTCCGGGCCGAGTCCGGCGAGTCGGCACTCGGCGCGCTCCGGGAGATGCGGCTGCGCGGTGACCGCGTCGCCGTGATCATGGCCGACTTCCGGATGCCCGCCATGAACGGCATCGAGTTCCTGGAGCAGGCCATGGACGTGTACCCGGCGGCCCGCCGGGTGCTGCTGACCGCCTACGCCGACACCACCGCCGCCATCGACGCGATCAATGTCGTCGATCTGGACCACTACCTGCTCAAGCCGTGGGACCCGCCGGAGGAGAAGCTCTACCCGGTGGTGGACGACCTGCTGGACGCGTGGCTGGCCACCGACCACCGGCCGGTGTCGGAGACCAAGGTCGTCGGCCACCGCTGGTCGGCCCGCTCCTCGGAGGTGCGGGAGTTCCTGGCCCGCAACCAGGTGCCCTACCACTGGTACGAGAGCGACCAGCCGGAGGGCCAGGGCCTGCTGGCCGCGGCCGAGCAGGACGGGTTGCGGCTGCCGCTGGTGATCACCACCGACGGCACGGTGCTGGTGGAGCCGTCCGACCAGGATCTGGCCACCGGCGCCGGGCTGGCCACCACCCCGTCGGAGCGCTTCTACGACCTGGTGGTGATCGGCGGCGGCCCGGCCGGACTGGGCGCCGCGGTCTACGGCGCCTCCGAGGGGCTGCGCACGGTGCTGACGGAGCAGATGGCCACCGGCGGCCAGGCCGGGCAGAGTTCGCGGATCGAGAACTACCTCGGCTTCCCCGACGGCGTGTCGGGGGTGCAGCTCACCGACCGGGCGCACCGGCAGGCCAACAAGTTCGGCGCCGAGATACTCACCGCCTGCGAGGTCACCGCGCTGGAGATCAGCGGCTCGTCGCGCACCGTGCGCTTCTCCGACGGCTCGGAGGTCTCGGCGCACACGGTGATCCTGGCCACCGGGGTCGCCTACCGGCAGCTCGGCGCGCCGGGCGTGGCGGAGCTGACCGGGCGCGGGGTGTACTACGGCTCCGCGCTGACCGAGGCGGCCGGCTGCCAGGGGCAGGACGTGTACATCGTCGGCGGCGCCAACTCCGCCGGCCAGGCGGCGGTCTACCTGGCCAGGGGCGCGAAGTCGGTGACCCTGCTGGTGCGCGGCTCCTCGCTGACCGCGTCCATGTCGCACTACCTGATCCAGCAGATCTCGGCGACCGACGGGGTGTCGGTCCGCACCGACACCGAGGTGGTCGCCGCCCACGGCACCGACCACCTGGAGCAGATCACGCTGCGCGACACCTCGACCGGGAAGACCGAACTGGTCGACGCCCAGTACCTGTTCGTCTTCATCGGCGCCTCCCCGCGTACCGACTGGCTGGACGGGGTGGTGCAGCGCGACGCGCACGGATTCGTGCTCACCGGACCCGATCTGGCGCTGGACGGGCAGCGTCCGGCGGACTGGCCGCTGGACCGGGCGCCGTACCACCTGGAGACGAGCGTGCCCGGCGTGTTCGTGGCCGGTGACGCCCGGTCGGAGTCCGCCAAGCGGGTCGCGTCGGCGGTCGGTGAGGGCGCGATGGCGGTCATGCTCGTCCACCGATACCTGGAGCGGCTGTGAGCGTGCACAAGGGTTCATGCAGTGCGGCCGAGCTGCGGTCGCTCTTCCTCTTCGAGAAGCTGACCGACGAGCAGCTGGACTGGCTGTGCCGCGAAGGCGGCGTCGAGGAGGTCGAGGCCGGCCCGGTGTACTCCGAGGGCGACCCGGCGACCTGCTTCTACGTCCTGCTGGAAGGCACCGTGGTGATGTCGCGCCGGGTCGGCGCGGACGACGTGGAGGTGACCCGGACGTCCCAGAAAGGGGTGTACGCGGGGGCTTTCCAGGCGTACCTGGGCGAGCGGGTGCCGCAGGTGTACAGCCAGTCGCTGCGCACCACGGTCCCCTCGCGCTTCTTCGTGCTGTCGGCGGAGCTGTTCGCGGGGATGATGCAGGACTGGTTCCCGATGGCCGTGCACATGCTGGAGGGCCTGTTCCTCGGCGACCGGAGCACCCGGCAGGCCGTCGACCGGCGCGAGCGGCTGCTGGCCCTGGGCTCGCTGTCGGCGGGCCTGACGCACGAGCTGAACAATCCGGCCGCGGCGGCGCTGCGGGCGACCTCCACGCTGCGCGAGCGGGTGGCCGGCATGCGGCACAAGCTGGGGGCCATCGCGGCCGACCCGCACCGGCGGGCGGCCATGGCCTCGCTGGTCGAACTGCAGGAGCGCGCCGTCGAGCAGGCCATCAAGGCCATCAACGCGCCGCCGCTCAGCCCGGTGGAGACCTCCGACCGCGAGGACACCATCGCCGACTGGCTGGACGACCGCGGTGTGCAGGGCGGTTGGGACCTGGCGGCGACCTTCGTCCAGGCGGGCCTGGACGCCGACTGGCTCGAGCAGGTGGCGGAGGCGACCGACGAGGCAACCTTGGACGGCGCGCTGCGGTGGCTCAACTACACCGTGGAGACCGAGCTGTTGATGAACGAGATCCAGGACTCCACCGCCCGGATCTCGTCGCTGGTGGGCGCCGCCCGGCAGTACTCGCAACTGGACCGGGCACCGTACCAGGTGGTGGACGTGCACGAACTCCTCGACAGCACGCTGCAGATGCTGGCCGGGAAGATGGGCCCCGGCGTGCGCGTCGTCAAGGAGTTCGACCGTTCGCTGCCCCGGATCCCGGGTTTTCCGGGCGAGTTGAACCAGGTCTGGACGAACCTCATCGACAACGCGGTCTCGGCGATGAACAAGGAGGGCACGCTCACCGTGCGCACCGCGGTGGACCGCGAGCATCTGCTGGTCGAGTTCCGCGACACCGGCCCCGGGGTGCCCGCGGAGCTGCGGGAGCGGGTCTTCGAGCCGTTCTTCACCACCAAGCCGGTGGGCGAGGGCACCGGTCTCGGACTGGACATCTCCTGGCGGATCGTCGTCAACAAGCACCACGGCGACATCCAGTTGGAGTCGGAGCCCGGCGACACCCGCTTCCGGGTGCGTCTTCCGCTCACCGCACCGTCCCGTGACGAGGAGCCGGAATCAGCGACAGAGGAGGACTCAGCATGAGCACGATCCCAGGAATCGACCCGTCCGTCCCGCCGAGCGGAGCCGGCTGCGCCGACTGCGACGCTGCCGGGGGGTGGTGGCTGCATCTGCGCCGCTGTGCGCAGTGCGGCCACGTCGGCTGTTGCGACAGCTCGCCGGCGCAGCACGCCAGCGCGCACGCCGCGAGTGCCGGTCACCCGATCGTCCAGAGCTACGAGCCGGGCGAGGACTGGTTCTGGAACTATCCGGTGGAGAGCTATCTGGACCACGGGCCGACGCTGGCGCCGCCGGTCAGCCACCCGGTGGACCAGACGGTGCCGGGACCGGCGGACCGCGTGCCGCCCAACTGGCAGGCAATGCTGCACTGAGCCGTCCCGGCCGCGCGGCGAAACGGGGCCCGGGGTGACCGAGTCGGCTCGGTCACCCCGGGCCCCGGCACGTCGCGTGACCCGCGAAGGCGGAGGAAAACCGGCGAAGTCGCGAAGTGCCGGTTTCCGTGGTGCACGCGGGCGCGGGCCGGCGGCACGTGGCCGGCCCGGCGGCCGATGCGCGCCGGGCGCATTGCGGCCAGGCGCGGCGGCTGTCGTCGTGCGCCCCGCCGGGGATGACGGGACAGCCCTTAGGATCGAGCAGCGTTCGGTCCGCCCGCGGGCACTGGGGTAGCGTCCGGACGTTCCTGTTACGGTCCGACGACGAGGAGGCGGCGCTGGTGTCCCGCGATGCCCGGTGGTCCGCGCTGCTCGATCTGCTGGCCGAGCACGGCCGACTGGACGTGGACGACGCGGCTGGCGCGCTCGGCGTGTCCGCCGCCACCATCCGCCGCGACCTGGACCAGCTCGCCGAGCAGCGGATGCTCACCAGGACCCGGGGCGGGGCGGTGGCGAACGGGGTGTCGTACGAGCTGCCGCTGCGCTACAAGACGGCCCGGCACGCCTCGCAGAAGCAGCGCATCGGGCAGGCGGTGGCCGCGCTGGTGGCGGTGGGCGACGTGGTGGGGCTGACCGGCGGCACCACCACCACCGAGGTGGCCAGGGCGCTGGCGCTGCGCGCCGACATCGCCGCCGACGGGGCCGGCGGCACGGACCGGCAGCCGGCGCTGACCGTGGTGACCAACGCGCTGAACATCGCCAACGAGCTGGTGATCAGACCGCAGATCAAGATCGTGGTGACCGGCGGTGTCGCCCGGCCCCAGTCGTACGAGCTGACCGGTCCGCTGGCGCGCAACGTGCTCCAGGAGGTCACCTTGGACATCGCCGTGCTCGGTGTGGGGGCCATCGACCCCGCGCAGGGCGCCTTCGCGCACGACGAGGACGAGGCGAGCATCAACCGGCTGCTGGCCGAGCGGGCGACCCGGGTGGTGGTCGCCGCCGACTCGTCCAAGATCGGCCGCCGGGCCTTCGCCAAGGTCTGCGCGATCGGCGCGGTGGACACGCTCGTCACCGACCAGGAGATCTCCGCCGAGGCGCGCGCGCGTTTCGAGGAGGAGGGCGTCACCGTCACCGCGGTCTGACGTCCGGGGCCCCGCCGAGCGTCCGCCGGCGGGTGCACCACCCGAATGGCCCGCCCGGTGGGCCGCCGGATCCGATCCGGGGGAACGGAAGGTGTGTACACCACCCCGAACCCGACGGAGGATCATATGTCCGACGCACGCGGGCCGGCCGCTCCCGGCAAGGAAGAACTGCGGAGCCTGGACGCGCACTGGCGGGCCGCGAACTATCTCGCGGTGGGCCAGATCTACCTGATGGGCAATCCGCTGCTGACCGAGCCGCTGCGCCCCGAGCACATCAAGCCGCGGCTGCTCGGCCACTGGGGCACCTCCCCCGGCCTCAATCTCGTCCACACCCATCTCAACCGGGTGATCAAGGCCCGGGAGCTGGACGCGATCTGCATCTGGGGCCCGGGCCACGGCGGCCCGGCGGTGGTCGCCAACTCCTGGCTGGACGGCAGCTACACCCAGACCTATCCGGACATCACCCGGGACGCCGACGGGATGGGCCGGCTGTTCAAGCAGTTCTCCTTCCCCGGCGGAATCCCCAGCCACGTCGCCCCCGAGACGCCCGGCTCCATCCACGAGGGCGGCGAGCTGGGCTACTCCCTGTCGCACGCGTACGGCGCCGCGTTCGACAACCCGGGCCTGATCGTGGCGTGCGTGATCGGCGACGGCGAGGCCGAGACCGGGCCGCTGGCCGCCTCCTGGCACGGCAACAAGTTCCTCGACCCGGTGCACGACGGCGCGGTGCTGCCGATCCTGCACCTGAACGGCTACAAGATCGCCAACCCGGCCGTGCTGGCCCGGCTCGCCAAGGACGAACTGGACGAGCTGCTGCGCGGCTACGGCCACGACCCGATCCACGTCGGCGGCGACGACCCGATGTCGGTGCACCGGGCGATGGCGGTCGCGATGGACACCGCGCTGAACCGGATCGCCGCCCTGCAGCGGGCCGCCCGCGGCAAGGGCGCCAAGGAGCGTCCGCGCTGGCCGGTGATCGTGCTGCGGACGCCGAAGGGCTGGACGGGCCCGGCCACGGTGGACGGGCTGCCGGTGGAGGGCACCTGGCGTGCCCACCAGGTGCCGCTGGCCGCGGTACGCAGCAATCCGGAGCACCTGCGGCAGCTGGAGGAGTGGCTGCGCTCGTACCGCCCGGCGGAGCTCTTCGACGCGGACGGACGGCCGGTGGCGCGGGTGCTGGAGTACCTGCCGGCCGGGGACCGCAGGCTCGGCGCCAATCCGCACGCCAACGGCGGGCTGCTGCTGCGCGATCTCCCGGTGCCGGACCTGGACCGCTTCGCGGTGCCCGTCGAGGCCCCCGGCGCCTCCCAGCACGAACCGACGCGGGTGCTGGGCGCCCTGCTCGCCCAGCTGATGGCGGACACCGCGCAGCGGCGGGACTTCCGGCTGGTCGGACCGGACGAGACGGCCTCCAACCGGCTGGAGGAGGTCTACACCGCCAGCGGCAAGGCCTGGCAGGCCCGCACCCTGGAGGTGGACGAGGACCTCGACCCGCACGGCCGGGTCATGGAGATCTTGTCGGAGCACACCTGCCAGGGCTGGCTGGAGGGTTACCTGCTCACCGGCCGGCACGGGCTGTTCTCCTGCTACGAGGCGTTCGTGCACATCGTGGACTCGATGGTGAACCAGCACATCAAGTGGCTGCGCACCACCCGGGCCCTGGTCTGGCGCCGCCCGATCGCGTCCCTCAACTACCTGCTGAGCTCGCATGTCTGGCGGCAGGACCACAACGGCTTCTCCCACCAGGATCCCGGCTTCATCGACCACGTGCTCAGCAAGTCGCCGGAGGCGGTGCGGGTCTACCTGCCGCCGGACGCCAACACGCTGCTGTCGGTGGCCGAGCACGTCCTGCTGTCCAAGGACTACGTGAACGTCGTGGTGGCCGGCAAACAGCCCTGCTTCGACTGGCTGAGCATGGACGCGGCCAGGTCGCACTGCGCGCGCGGCGCCGGCATCTGGGACTGGGCGGGCACCGAGCACGGCACCCGCGAACCCGATGTCGTCCTGGCCTGCGCCGGGGACGTACCCACCCAGGAAGTGCTGGCGGCGGCCCAGTTGCTCCGCAGGCATCTGCCGGAGCTGGGGGTGCGGGTGGTCAACGTGGTGGACCTGGCCCGGCTGCTGCCCCAGGCGGAGCACCCGCACGGCATGTCCGCCGCCGACTACGACGCGCTGTTCACCCCCGACAAGCCGGTGATCTTCGCCTACCACGGCTATCCGTGGCTGATCCACCGGCTGGCCTACCGGCACGACAGCCACAACAACCTGCATGTGCGGGGCTACAAGGAGATCGGCACCACGACCACGCCGTTCGACATGGTGCTGCGCAACGATCTGGACCGGTACCGGCTGGTGATGGACGTGATCGACCGCGTCCCGGGGCTGGCGGTGCGCGCGGCTCCGGTGCGGCAGTTGATGGAGGACGTCCGGCTGCGGCACCACGCCTGGGTCCGCGAGCACGGAACGGATCTGCCGGAGGTGACCGACTGGAGCTGGGAGAGCTGAACGGGCGCGGCGGCGTCGGTAGTCTGCCAACCGGTCCTGGCGGCCGTTGGGTCCCTGGTCGGCCGCATCGCGGGCTTGTGCGGCGGGTCGGGGTCCTTCACTGTCGTCTGGGTGTTACCTGCACGCTGTTCGCCATCCCCGTTCCGTCTGCCCATTATCAGGTGAGAGGGATATCGATGTCAGATTCAGCTCCACAGCAGATCGGTGTTGTCGCCGAATCGGCCACCGGAGAGACCCGCGTTTCGGCGACTCCGGCGACCGTCCGACAGATCCAGGCCCTGGGCTACGACGTGGTGGTGGAATCGGGGGCCGGTACGGCTTCCGGTTTCGCCGACGACGCCTACACCGAGGCCGGCGCGCGGATCGGCGAGGCCTGGCAGGCCGATGTCGTGCTGAAAGTGAACGCTCCCTCGCACGAGGAGATCGGGCGGCTGCGCCGGGGGGCGACGCTGGTCGGCCTGATCAGCCCCGGGCTGTCCCCCGATCTCCTCGACGATCTGGCCGGGCATCCGATCACCGTGCTGGCGATGGACGCGGTGCCGCGGATCTCGCGGGCCCAGTCGCTGGACGTGCTCAGTTCGATGGCCAATATCGCCGGGTACCGGGCGGTGATCGAGGCCGCGCATGTCTTCGGGCGGTTCTTCACCGGGCAGGTCACCGCGGCGGGCAAGGTGCCGCCGGCCAAGGTGCTGGTGGCCGGGGCCGGGGTGGCCGGCCTGGCGGCGATCGGGGCGGCCAGTAGCCTGGGGGCGGTGGTACGGGCCACCGATCCGCGGCCGGAGGTCGCCGACCAGGTGCGTTCGCTGGGCGGCGAGTTCCTGGCCGTGGAGGTGGCGCAGGAGTCGGCCGGCGACGGTTACGCCCGGGCGACCTCGGAGGCGTACGACCGCCGCGCCGCGGAGATCTACCGCGAGCAGGCGGCCGACGTGGACGTCGTGATCACCACGGCGCTGATCCCGGGCCGTCCGGCTCCGCGGCTGCTGACGGAGCAGGATGTGGCGAGCATGCGCCCGGGCAGCGTCATCGTGGACATGGCCGCGGCGCAGGGCGGCAATGTGGCGGGCACGGTCGCCGGGAAGGCCGTCGTCACCGACAACGGGGTGACGATCATCGGCTACACCGATCTCGCCGGGCGGCTGCCCGCGCAGGCGTCCCAGCTCTACGGCACCAATCTGGTCAATCTGCTGAAGCTGCTCACCCCGGAGCGGGACGGGCGGGTCCGGCTGGACTTCGACGATGTGGTGCAGCGCTCGGTCACGGTGGTACGCGACGGGACGAAGACCTGGCCGCCGCCGCCCGTGCAGGTCTCGGCGGCCGGCCCGCAGACGGCGGCTCCCGCCGCGGCCGCTCCCCCGGCGCGGAGCCGCGGCTCACCGCGGCGGGCCGCTTCGGCCTGATCGGCCTCGGCATGATCGCGCTGTTCCTGGTCATCGCCTACTCCCCCGCTCAACTGGCGGAGAATTTCACGGTGTTCACACTGGCCGTGGTGATCGGCTACTACGTCATCGGCAAGGTGCACCACGCGCTGCACACCCCGCTGATGTCGGTCACCAACGCGATCTCCGGGATCGTGGTCATCGGCGCCCTGCTGCAGATCGGCCACGACCCGGTGGCCGTGACCGTTCTGTCGTTCGTGGCGATCCTGCTGACCAGCATCAACATCTTCGGAGGCTTCGCCGTCACCCGCCGCATGCTCAGCATGTTCTCGAAGGACTGAGGCCGACTCATGAATGCCAGTACAGCAACCCAGTCCGCGGACGTCGTCGCCGCGCTGCTGTTCATCTTGAGCCTGGCCGGGCTGTCCCAGCACCGCACCTCGCGCAACGGCGTGGTGTTCGGGATCTGCGGCATGGCGCTCGCGCTGGTGGCCACCGTCGTCTTCGCCTCCCGCGACATCTCCGGCGCGGCGGTGGGCCTGATCCTGATCGCCATGGCGATCGGCGCGGCGCTCGGCCTGTGGCGGGCCCGGGTGGTGGCGATGACCGGCATGCCGGAACTCATCGCGGTCCTGCACAGCTTCGTCGGCCTGGCGGCGGTACTCGTCGGCTGGAACAGCTACTACGAGGTCGAGGCGCGGGGCTCGGCGCAGACCGCGGTGGCCGCCGACCTGCTGCGGATCCACCACGCCGAGGTGTTCATCGGCATCTTCATCGGCGCGGTCACCTTCACCGGCTCCCTGATCGCCTTCCTCAAGCTGTCGGCGCGGATCAAGTCCCGGCCGCTGATGCTGCCGGGCAAGAACCTGCTCAACATCGGCGCCCTGGCCGCGTTCGTGGCGCTGACGATCTGGTTCGCGGCCGCCCCGAGCCTGGGGCTGATGATCGCGATCACCGCCCTGGCGCTGCTGCTGGGCCTGCACCTGGTCGCCTCGATCGGCGGCGGTGACATGCCGGTGGTGGTCTCCATGCTGAACAGCTACTCCGGCTGGGCCGCCGCGGCCGCGGGCTTCCTGCTGAACAACAACCTGCTGATCGTCACCGGCGCGCTGGTCGGCTCCTCCGGCGCCTACCTGTCCTACATCATGTGCAAGGCGATGAACCGGTCCTTCATCTCCGTCATCGCCGGCGGTTTCGGCATCGAGGCCCCGGCCGGCGGCGAAACCGAGCAGGGCGAGCACCGCGAGACCGGTGCCGCCGAGACCGCGGCGCTGCTGGAGACCGCCGGTTCGGTGATCATCACCCCCGGCTACGGCATGGCGGTCGCACAGGCCCAGCACCCGGTGGCCGAGCTGACCCGCGCCCTGCGCGAGCGGGGAGTCGAGGTCCGCTTCGGGGTGCACCCGGTGGCCGGCCGGCTCCCCGGCCATATGAACGTGCTGCTCGCCGAGGCCAAGGTGCCCTACGACGTGGTGCTCGAAATGGACGAGATCAACGAGGACTTCGCCCGCACCGACGTCGTACTGGTCATCGGCGCCAACGACACCGTCAACCCGGCGGCGATGGAGGACCCGGGCAGCCCGATCGCCGGGATGCCGGTGCTGCGGGTGTGGGAAGCCGGGCAGGTGATCGTCTTCAAGCGCTCGATGGCCTCCGGATACGCCGGGGTGCAGAATCCGCTGTTCTTCCGGGAGAACAGCCGGATGCTCTTCGGCG
>NZ_FMCH01000340.1 GCF_900091855.1 Streptomyces sp. DvalAA-14 | reverse complement strand
GCCGCCCGCGCCGCGCTGCCGGGCTGGGCGGCGACCGACCCGGCCGAGCGCGCCGCCGTGCTCGCCGCCGCCCGCGAGCTGATGGTCGCCCGGCGCGAGGAGATCGCCGATACCGTCGGGGCGGAACTCGGGGCGCCACCGGCTTTCGCCACCGCGGTCCACGCCGATCTGCCCACCGCCGTGATGGGTTCCTTCGCCGTGCTGGCCGCCGAGCACCCCTTCGAGGAGCGGGTCGGCAATTCCCGGGTGTTCCAGGAGCCGGTGGGGGTGGTCGGCGCCATCACACCCTGGAACTACCCGCTGCACCAGATCGTGGCCAAGGCCGCGCCGGCGATCGCCGCAGGCTGCACCGTCGTGCTCAAGCCGGCTGAGGACACCCCGCTGGTGGCGCAGTTGCTCGCGACGATCCTGGACGAGGCGGGGCTGCCGGCCGGCGTGTTCAATCTCGTCACCGGCCTCGGTCCGGTCGCCGGGCAGGCGCTGGCCGAGCACCCGGACGTCGACCTGGTGTCCTTCACCGGCTCCACGGCCGTGGGCCGGAAGATCGGCGCGGCGGCGGGCGGCGCCGTGAAGCGTGTCGCCCTGGAGTTGGGCGGCAAGTCCGCCAACGTGATCCTCCCCGGGGCCGATCTGGCCCGGGCCGTCCACGTCGGCCTCGCCAATGTCTTCGCCAACTCCGGCCAGACCTGCAGCGCCTGGACCCGGATGCTCATCGATGCCGAGCGCTACGACGAGGCCGTGGAGATCGCCACCGCCGCAGCCGCCAAGTACGTGCCCGGCGAGCGGCTCGGCCCGGTGGTCAACGCTCGACAGCGCGAGCGGGTGCGGGGCTACATCCGGCAAGGAGTTGCGGACGGCGCCCGGATCGTCGCGGGCGGCGCGGAGACACCGGAGGGCATGGCCACCGGTTACTGGGTGCGGCCGACGGTCTTCGCCGATGTCCGGCCGGAGATGTCCATCGCCCAGGAGGAGATCTTCGGCCCCGTCGTCGTCCTCATCCGCTACGAGGACGAACAGGACGCGCTGCGGATCGCCAACGGCACGGTCTACGGACTGGCCGGCGCGGTCTGGGGCGCCGACGAGGACGCGGCTGTCGCCTTCGCCCGCCGGATGGACACCGGGCAGGTCGACATCAACGGCGGGCGGTTCAATCCGCTGGCGCCCTTCGGCGGATACAAGCAGTCCGGGGTGGGCCGGGAGCTGGGGGCGCACGGACTGGCGGAATACCTCCAGACCAAGTCCCTCCAGTTCTGATCCACGCCGGCCACCTGCGCGCCGCCGGCCTGCGCCACACCGAGGTGCGTCCCGCCGACGGGTCTCGCGCCGCGCCGTGCGCCGCCGACCCGCGACCCGCGGGCCGGCAGCGCACGCCGGAACCGGAGGCCGACCGCCTCCCGGGCCGAGGTGCCGAATGCCCCGGTCCACGCACCGACCTGTCCCTGTAACGCCCGTCCCGACAACGCCCAGGAGTCCTCGTGGTCCGCGCCGCCGTCCTGACCGCTGTGAACGCCCCGCTGACCGTGACCGAGATCGAGCTTCCGGACCCCGGGCCCGGTCAGGTGCGGGTGCGGCTCGCCGCGGCCGGCGTCTGCCATTCCGATCTGTCGCTGTCCAACGGCACTTTGCGGCAGCCCTTCCCTGCGGTGCTCGGCCACGAAGGCGCGGGCACGGTGGTGGCCGTCGGGGAGGGGGTCGACCATGTGGCCGCGGGCGACTCCGTGGTGCTGAACTGGGCGCCGGCCTGCGGATCCTGCCACTTCTGCGGCCTGGGCGAACCCTGGCTGTGTGCCAACTCCGGCTCGGCGGCGGCAGCGCCGTACGCGAAGCTCGCCGCAGGAGGAGGCGACCTGTATCCGGGTCTGGGCACAGCGGTGTTCGCCGAGGAGACCGTGGTGGCCGCGGCGGCCGTTCTGCCGCTGCCCGAGGGGATTCCGCTGACCGACGCCGCGCTTCTCGGCTGCGCGGTGCTCACCGGATACGGCGCGGTGCACCATTCGGCGGCGATCCGCAGCGGGGAGTCGGTGGCCGTGTTCGGGGTCGGCGGGGTGGGACTCGCGGTGCTGCAGTCGGCCAGGATCGCGGGCGCCGGGCAGATCGTCGCGGTCGACGTCTCGCCCGGCAAGGAGGAGTTGGCCCGGGCGGCCGGTGCCACGGACTTCGTGGTCGCGGGCGAGGACACCGCCAAGCGGATCCGCAAGCTCACCGGGGGCTACGGCACCGACACCGCCATCGAGTGCGTGGGCCGGGCCGACACCATCCGGACCGCCTGGTCCGCCACCCGCCGCGGCGGCCGTACGACCGTCGTGGGCATCGGCGGCCAGGACCAGCAGGTGAGCTTCTCGGCGCTGGAGCTCTTTTACTTCGGGCGGACCTTGTCGGGCTGCGTCTACGGCAACTGCGACCCGGCGAAGGATCTGCCCGTCATCGCCGGGCATGTGCGAGCCGGCCGGCTGGATCTGTCCGGGATGGTCACCGATCGAATCGGGCTGGACGGCATACCGGCCGCGTTCGAGGCGATGACCGCCGGACGGGGCGGCCGGGCGCTCATAGTCTTCTGAGCCCGGCGGCACCGCCCCCGGCCGGCCCGGCCGCGCGCCCGCGCTCTCCTCGGCGTCCTCACCCCTGCTCGACCAGCGCCAGCCACCGCTCGTGCCCCCCGCCGAAGGGCCCGGTGCCCTCGGCGACCGCCGTCATCAGCCAGTCCGCGGAGGCCTGCGCCGCGGTGATCACCTCGGCGGGGTAGCCGTACCGGACCTGGTGCTCGGCGAACTCGTCCTCGTCCACCAGGATCGGGGCCCGGGCGCCGCGCTTGCGCAGGACGTCCAGATCGAGGTCGATCATCGTGACCCGGTCCGGGGAAGGCCACTCGGGCGGGGTGGTGATGTCGCAGTAGATCTCGGTGCTGCGGGGGGCGGCGTTGAAGACGGCGGTCCACCAGGTGCCCCGGGGAATGAGGACGACGTGGGCCTCGGGCAGGGGCACTTCGGGGTTGTGCCCCTTGCGCATCACGCTGTCCGCCGGCAGGCCCAGCCAGACGCCGTGCTCGTCCTCGCCGAGGCGCCGCATCCGCAGATTCCAGTGCAGGGTGCCGTCGTACTTCTGATAGTCGACTTGGACGAGTCCTTCTCCGGAGGGTGGCATGGCCGACATCCTGTCAGCGGTCCGCGGTGCGCAGCACCTGAAATTGGAGGGCCAGCCCGTCGATCAGGGCGCGCAGGCCGGTCTCGAAGGCGCCCAGGTCCACCTGTTCCCGGTGGCCGGCCAGCAAGTGGGCCTGCCCGAGGTGCGGATAGTCCGCCGGATCGTAGGCCGCCGCGTCCCCGACGAAGCCGCCCGCGAAGGAGCCGAGTGCGGACCCGGTGACGAAGTAGCGCATCAGGGCGCCGATCCTGGTCGCGTGGGCGGGCGGCCAGCCGGCGTCCACCATCCCGCCGAAGACCGCGTCGGCCATCCGCAGTCCGGCCGGCCGCAGCCCGGGCCCGGTGGCCAGGAAGGGCACGATGTGCGGATGGTCGGCGAGCGCCGCCCGGTAGGAGCGCCCCCACGCCAGCAGCGCGTCGGGCCAGTCCCCGCCGGACGCACCGCTGCCCGCGCCGGCCCCACTGTCTCGTGTGCCGTTGGCGCCGGCGCCGGGGCCGGGGCCGCGACCGCCGAACATCGACAGATCGACCTGGGCGACGACGGTGTCGGCGGCCGCATCGAGGATCGCCTCCTTGGTGGCGAAGTGGTTGTAGAGCGAGGGTCCGCTGACCCCGAGCTCCGCGGCGAGCCGCCGGGTGGACAGGGCGGCGAGGCCCTCCGCGTCGATGAGGGCGAGCGCCGCCTGCGCGATGCGGTCGCGATTCAGCAGGGGCTTGCGGGGGCGGGCCATGCGGCACATAGTAGAGGCTGCCGCCAGAAAACTAGCGGTGGTAGTTTCCGGGACGGGCTCCCGTCCGTCGATCGAGGGTGAGAAGGGGCGGGTGCGCGGTGAACCTTGAACTGTCCGAGGAGCAGGCCGCCGTCAAGACGCTGGCCAGGGACTTCGCCGACCGCGAGATCGCCCCGAACGCGGTCGCCTGGGACCGGGCGGAGAGTGTGGACCGGGCGATCGTGAAGAAACTCGGCGCGGTCGGCTTCCTCGGCCTGACCATCGACGAGCGTTACGGCGGCTCCGGCGGGGACCATCTCGCCTACTGCCTCGTCACGGAGGAACTGGGCCGTGGCGACTCGTCGGTACGCGGCATCGTCTCGGTCTCGCTCGGCCTGGTCGCCAAGTCGATAGCGCACTGGGGGAGCGAGGACCAGAAGCGGGCCTGGCTGCCCCGGCTCACCTCCGGCGAGGCGGTCGGCTGCTTCGGCCTGACCGAACCCGGTACCGGCTCCGACGCCGCCAACCTCACCACCCGCGCGGTCAAGGACGGCGACGCCTTCGTCATCAGCGGCAGCAAGATGTTCATCACCAACGGCACCTGGGCCGATGTGGTGCTGCTCTTCGCCCGTACCGGCGGCCCTGGCCACAAGGGAGTGAGCGCCTTCCTGGTGCCCACCGACACCCCGGGTCTGACCCGCCGCGAGATCCACGGCAAACTCGGCCTGCGCGGGCAGGCGACCGCCGAACTCGTGCTCGACGCGGTGCGCGTGCCCGCCACCGCGCTGCTCGCGCCCGAGGGCAAGGGTTTCTCGGTGGCCATGTCGGCACTGGCCAAGGGTCGGATGTCGGTCGCGGCTGGCTGCGTCGGCATCGCCCAGGCCTGCCTGGAGGCCGCCGTCGCCTACGCCGGGCAGCGCGAGCAGTTCGGAACACCCATCGCCGGGCGCCAACTCGTCCAGGAACTGCTCGCCGACATCGCGGTGGACGTGGACGCCGCCCGCCTGCTGACCTGGCGGGTCGCCGACCACATCGACCGCGGGCTCCCCTTCGCGACCGAGTCCTCGACCGCCAAGCTCTACGCCAGTGAGGCGGCGGTGCGCTGCGCCAACAACGCGCTCCAGGTCTTCGGCGGCTACGGCTACATCGACGAATACCCGGCGGGCAAGCTGCTGCGCGACGCGCGGGTGATGACGCTGTACGAGGGCACCAGCCAGATCCACAAGCTGCTCATCGGCCGGGCGCTCACCGGCGTCTCGGCCTTCTGACCGACCGCCCCGTCGGCCGCCCCCGGGGGCCGACCCACCGACGGGCCGCGCGACGTGCCGATCGCGCACCCGATCCCGCTTCCCGCCGGGCATCTAAGCGCTTGCTCACCCCGCCAGGTAGGGTGTGGCCCTGTCAATGAACCGGGGCCGGCCGACCGGGCGGGAGGAGCGTGCGATGAGTACGGAAGCGGCAACGGGCGGCGAACCGTCCGCAGGCGAGCCGTCCGCAGGCGAGCCGGCCGGGGCCTGGGCCGACATCGCCCCCGACGCCGCCCGGCGGCTGGTCGTCGCCGCCGTCCAGGCGTTCGCCGAGCGCGGTTACCACGCCACCACCACCCGCGACATCGCGAGCCGGGCCGGGATGAGCCCTGCCGCGCTCTACATCCACTACAAGACCAAGGAAGAGCTGCTCTACCAGATCAGCAAGGTCGGCCACCAGCGCTCGCTGGCCCTGCTCGCCGGAGCCAGGGACGCCGAGGGCACCGCCACCGAGCGGCTGGCCGGCGCGGTCCGGGTCTTCGTCCGCTGGCACGCCGAGCACCACACCACCGGGCGCGTGGTCCAGTACGAGCTGGGCGCGCTCGGCCCCGACCACTACACCGAGATCGTGGCGCTCCGCCGCCGCAGCGAGGCCGCGATCCGGTCGATCATCAAGGACGGCGTGACACAGGGCGAGTTCGATGTACCGGATGTCTCCGGGACCACGCTCGCGGTGCTGTCGCTGTGCATCGATGTCGCCCGCTGGTTCAACCCCGACGGCCGGCGCACTCCCGACCAGGTCGGCGAGCTCTACGCCGACCTCGTGCTGCGGATGGTCCGCCGGGCGCCGGACCGTCCGACACCTGGATGACCGGGCGGCCGGCTCACAGATAGAAGCGCGCCACGGTCTCCGCGACGCACACCGGCTTGTCGCCGCCTTCTCGTTCGATCGTCACCCGGGTGACCAGTTGGACCCCGCCGCCCGCCTCGGTCACCTCGGCCACCGTCGCGGTGCCGCGCACCCGGGAGCCCACGGGTACCGGGGCCGGGAAACGGACCTTGTTGACGCCGTAGTTGACGCCCATCGTCACTCCCTCGACCCGGAAGAGCTGCGGAGTGAGCGACGGGATGAGGGACAGCGTGAGGAAGCCGTGCGCGATCGTCGTACCGAACGGACCACCCGCTGCCCGTTCCGGATCGACGTGGATCCACTGGTGGTCCCCGGTGGCCTCGGCGAACTGGTCGATCCGCTTCTGGTCGATCTCCAGCCAGTCGGTCCAGCCGAGTTCTTCGCCCACGGCGGCGCGCAGTTCATCGAGCGAGGCGAAGACGCGGGGCTGCTCCGACATGGTGGGGACCTCCTGGATTTCGGGTTACCAAGCGCTTGCTCAGCATGATTCCGGCGGCCCCGCGTGTCAACGCGCGCCGCCGCCGCGCCGGAACTTCCCCCGTCCCGCACGCCCCCGTCCCGCGCCGACACTTCCCCCCGTCCCGCACGCCCCTCTGCCCTACCGCCCCGTCCCGCCCACCCCGGCTACGCCCACACCTCCGGCCGCCGCCCAGCCCACGGCCTGGCCTGCTCCAACTGCGCCGACAACGAGATCAGCGTCGCCTCGTCGCCGTACCGCCCGCCGAGCATCACCCCGATCGGCAGCCCCTGCTCGGTCCAGTGCAGCGGCACGTTGACCGCCGGCTGCCCGGTGGCGTTGTAGAGCGGGGTGAAGGGTGTGAAGTGCGCCAGCCCCTCGAACTCCGCCGCCGGGTCCTCGTCGTGGCGCAGGCCACCGATCGGCGCGGGCGGCTGGGCGAGCGTCGGGGTGAGGATCACGTCGTACGACGACAGCAGCGCGTCCGCGACCAGTTGTCCCAGCGCCCGGAAGCCGTACAGCGCGGCGGCGAAGGCCGGGCCGGTGATCTGGCCGCCGGCCGTCCGGAGCCCGCGGGTCAGCGGCATCAGCGACGCCTCGTCCGCGGGCGCCACCGGGTAGACGGTGGCCATGACCGCCCACACCGCCTCGAAGGCGCTCTTGATCGAGTCGTCCACCGGCAGCGCCAGCTCGTCCACCTCGTGGCCCAGTTCGCGCAGCAGCTCCGCGGCGGAGTCGAAGGCCGTCCGGCAGTCGGGATGCAGCGAGACGCCCGGCACCGGCGGATCGGGCAGTGCCACCACCCGCAGCCGGCCGGGCTCGCGGGTCGCGTAGCAGGAGAAGGTCTCACCGGGCGGCAACGAGGGCGCGGCGTAGGGGTCGCCCGGCATCGGCCCGGCCAGGACGTCCAGCAGCGCCGCCGCGTCGGCCACCGTCCGGGCGATCGGGCCCGAGGCGCTGAGCCCGCTCACGTCGTGCTGCACCGGGCCGGCGCTGACCCGGCCCCGGCTCGGCTTGATCCCGAACAGCCCGCACACCGAGGCCGGGATGCGGATCGAGCCGCCGCCGTCGCTGCCCTGGGCGATGGGTGCGAGGCCGCCCGCGACCGCCGCCGCCGCGCCCCCGCTGGAGCCGCCCGCGGAACGGGTCAGGTCCCACGGGGTGCGGGCCGGCGGCGCGAGCCGGTTCTCGGTGTAGCAGGGCAGCCCGAATTCCGGGGTGTTGGTCTTGCCGAGCAGGATCGTGCCGGCGTCCCGCAGCCGGGTCACCACGTGGTCGTCCGTGTCGGGCACATGGTCGGCGTACGCGGCGCTGCCCAGCGTGCAGCGCACGCCGGCCACGAAGTTGAGGTCCTTCACCGGGACCGGCACTCCGTATAGCGCGGGCAGCCCCCGGTCCTCGCGGCGGGCGGCCAGGGCCACCGTCTCGGCCTGGCCGGCCTGTTTGCGGGCGATGTCCGGGGTGGTGGTGATGAAGGCCCCGAGGGTGGCGTCCAGCCGGTCGATCCTGGCCAGGTAGTGCTCAGTCAGTTCGACCGGCGACACGGAGCCGGCCCGGATCGCCGCCGCCTGCTCCACCGCCGTGAGATCGTGCAACTCGCCCATGGCTGTCCCCTTCGTCCCGCTCGCGCGTCGTCGGCGCGATCCTCGCACTACCGACCGGTAGCGGCCAGCCCCTGGACACGCCTCCAACAGCTGGACGCACCTCCGACCCCGGGAGGGCCCCCGGAGCCCGCCGAGAATCCCTCGCCGTGCCGCCGAGCCGCCGAGCTGCCGAGCTGCCGAGCCGCCGAGCCGCCGAGCCGCCGAAAGCCGGTCGATCGGCCCGCCCGGCCCCGGGCCCCGCGACGCCGATCCTGCGCCCCGCGCCGCCGATCCCGGCCGCCGCGCCGCCGCTCTCGCGGCACGCGCTGGCACCTGCCCCGCCGAATCAGGCAGCATGCCTGCGACCGGCCCCATCCCGGAGCCGGCCACCCGCACCCCCGTAGGGAACCGCATGAGCCTGCGCCACCACGAGATCGCCGAGTCCGGCCACCGCATCCTCAATCCGTACACCGAGGAGAAGTTGATGCTCCTGGGCCGGATCTGCCGGCTGCGGGAGGGGCAGCGGCAGCTCGATCTCGCCTGCGGGAAGGGGGAGATGCTGACCCGCTGGGCGGAGCGCTACGGGATCGGCGGGGTCGGCGTCGACCTCAGCGAGGTGTTCCTGGCCGCGGCCCGCGACCGGGCGGCGGAACTCGGGGTCGCCGACCGGGTGAACTTCGAGCGCGGGGACGCGGGCGCCTACCGGGCGCCGGACGGCGCCTTCGACGTGGTGTCCTGCATCGGCGCCAGCTGGATCGGGCAGGGCCTGGCCGGGACGATCGGGTTGCTGCGGCCCGCGATGCGGGCCGGCGGCCTGATGCTGATCGGCGAGCCGTACTGGACCGAGCCGCCGCCCGAGGAGGCGCTGGAGGAGATCGGGGTGGAGGCCGAGGACCACGCCTCGCTGGCCGGGACGCTGGACCGGATCGAGGCCACCGGGATGGAACTGGTCGAGATGGTGCTGGCGGACGGTGACAGCTGGGACCGGTACGCGGCCGAGCAGTGGTTCGCCGTCTCCGACTGGCTGCGGTCGGTGCCCGGCGACCACCCGGACGCCGCCGACATGCGGGCGTTCCTGGAGCATGCCCGCCGGACGCATCTGACCTGGATCCGGCGGTACTTCGGGTGGGGCGTGTTCGTGCTGCGGGAGAGCGCCACCGCCGGCCGGCGGGAAGAGCCGCGGGAGAGCGCCCCGACCAGCCGGTAAAAAAGNTATGACGTATGTTCATCTTCCGGGGTCGGCGTACCGGCGGTAACCTCCGGCGAACCCGCATCCGGAAGGAGCAGACATGCCGCTACGGACCCCACGACGGATCGGCACGCTGAGAACGGCGACCGCGGCCGCGTTACTGGCCCTCGCCGCCACCCTGGTGGCCCCGCTGCCACTGGCCCGTGCCGCCGACCCCGTCACCGACTACTGCGCGGGACAGTGCGCCGACATCCTGCCGCCCGGCGAGAACGGCAACGCCACCCTCGCCGACATCCTGGCCAACAAGGCGCTCGGGACGCGCCCCGCGCACACGATGGACCAGCTCGGCCCCTACTCCTCCCTCGCGGACGGATACCAGAACCTCACCGACTCGACCATCACCAGCTTCTTCAACGACTCGTCCTTCGGGGTGCCTTCGGGCCAGGTCGCCTCGGTGATCAGTCCGCGCTCGGACGTGACGATCACCCGCGACAAGAAGACCGGTGTCCCGCACATCAAGGGCTCCACCCGGGCGGGTACCGAGTTCGGCGCCGGATACGCCGCCGCCCAGGACCGGTTGTGGCTGATGGACCTCTTCCGGCACGTGGGGCGCGGCGAGTTGTCGTCCTTCGCCGGCGGGGCGGCCGCCAACCGCGGCCTGGAGCAGGAGTTCTGGCGGCAGGCCCCCTACACGGAGGCCGATCTGCAGTCCCAGGTCGACTGGCTGGCCAACAACAGCGGCCCGCGCGGCCAGCAGGCGCTGGCCGACGCCCAGTCGTACGTCGACGGCATCAACGCCTACATCACCGCCTCGAAGAACGGGCGCTACTTCCCCGGCGAATACGTGCTGACCGGGCATGTGGACGCGATCACCAACGCCGGCACCATCGACCCCTTCCAGCTCACCGACCTGATCGCGCTCGCCTCCGTGGTCGGCGCGCTGTTCGGCACCGGCGGCGGGGGCGAGGTGCAGTCGGCGCTGTCGCTGCTGGCCGCGCAGCAGAAGTACGGCGTCACCCAGGGCACCCAGGTCTGGGAGTCGTTCCGCGAGCGCGACGACCCCGAGGCGACCGCGACCGTGCACGACGGCTCCAGCTTCCCGTACGCGGGCAAGCCGGCGAACCCGCAGGGCGAGGCGCTGCCCGACCCGGGCTCGGTCGTGCCGGAACCGCTGGTCTACGACGCGACCGGCGGCGCCACCCAGGCCACCACCAAGAGCCTGGGCGTGCTGCCGGCCGATCTGCTGACCAACCCGCAAAGGGCATGTCCAACGCCCTGGTGGTCAGCGGCGCGCACACCGCGAGCGGCCATCCGGTCGCCGTGTTCGGCCCGCAGACCGGCTACTTCGCGCCACAGCTGCTGATGCTCCAGGAACTCCAGGGCCCCGGCATCAGCGCCCGCGGCGCGTCCTTCGCCGGCCTGGGGATGTACATCGAACTCGGCCGCGGCCAGGACTACGCCTGGAGCGCCACCTCCGCCTCGCAGGACGTCACCGACACCTACGCGGTCGAACTCTGCCAGGACTCCACGCACTACCTCTTCCACGGCCAGTGCGTACCGATGGAGAAGCTGGAGCGCACCAACTCCTGGTCGCCCACCCTCGCCGACTCCACGCCGGCCGGCTCCTACCGGATGCAGGTGTGGAGAACCGCGTACGGACCGGTGGAATACCGGGCCACCGTCGGCGGGAAAGCCGTCGCGTACACCCAACTGCGCAGCTCCTACCGGCACGAGGCCGACTCCATCATCGGTTTCCAGGAGCTGAACGACCCCGGCTTCGTGCACGACGCCGCCTCCTTCCAGCTGGCGACGCGCGACATCAACTACACCTTCAACTGGTTCTACGCCGACTCCCGGCAGACCGCCTACTACAACAGTGGGACGAATCCGGTACGGGCGGCGGGCGTCGACGCCTCGTTCCCGGTCTGGGCGCGGGCGCAGTACGACTGGCAGGGCTGGGATCCGACGTACAACACCGCCACCTACACGCCTCCCGCGCAGCACCCCCAGTCCGTCGACCAGGACTACTACGTCTCCTGGAACAACAAGCAGGCCCCCGGCTACACCTCGGCCACCTTCGGCAACGGCTCGGTGCACCGCGCCGATCTGCTGAACGACCGGGTGAAGGCGCTCGTCAAGGCGGGCGGGGTGACGCGCTCGTCGCTGGCCAAGGCGATGGAGGACGCCGCGCTGACCGACCTGCGCGGGGAGGACGTGCTGCCCGACCTGCTCCAGGTGATCGGCTCCGCGCCGGTGACCGATCCACAGGAGGCCACCGCCGTCCAGCAGTTGACGACCTGGCTGGCGGCGGGTGCCAAACGCCACCCGGCGGCGACCGGTTCGCAGACCTACGCCAACGCCGACGCGGTCCGGGTGATGGACGCCTGGTGGCCGCTGCTGGTCCAGGGCGAGTTCCAGCCCGGGCTCGGCAGCGATCTGTACAACGCGCTGGCGGCCGACCTCACCATCGACGAGTCGCCGTCCGCGGGCCACGGACCGACCGGTTCGCACGCCGGCAGTTCGTTCCAGTACGGCTGGTGGTCGTACACCGACAAGGACCTGCGATCCGTGCTCGGGCAGAATGTCCAAGGACCGCTCGGCCAGCGCTACTGCGGCGCCGGAGTGCTGTCCGCCTGCCGTGACATGCTGCTGTCCACCCTGAAGCAGGCGGCGGCCACCCCGGCGGCGACCGTCTACCCGGGCGACGACACCGGGTGCGCGGCCGGCGACCAGTGGTGCGCCGACTCGATCGTCCAGCGGCCGCTGGGCGGCATCGGGGACGACCGGATCGGCTGGCAGAACCGGCCGACCTTCCAGCAGGTGGTGGAGTTCCCCGGCCACCGCTGACCCCGGGGTACGCGCGACGCCCGCGGGCCGGGTCCTGGAAGCCACGGGACCCGGCCTGCGGCGCGTCCCGCCGCCCGCCTCTTACGCATCGGGTGACCGACCGCTTAGTATGCGATGGGCCGGACCGGAAAACGGGGGCGTACGGTAGCCGTCGAGTCGAAGGAGACACGTCGTGGTCGTGGAAGCGCTGCGCGACGCCCGGGTGGTCGTCACCGGGGCCGGGGGCGGCATCGGAGCCGCCCTCGCCCGCAGATTCGCCGCCGAGGGCGCCCGGGTGGCGGTCAACGACCTCGACGCCGACGCCGCCCGCCGGGTCGCGGCCGAGATCGGCGGCGCCGCCGTACCGGGTGACGCCTCCACCGCGGTACCCGAAGCGCTCGACGCGCTCGGCGGCGGCATCGACATCTTCTGCGCCAACGCCGGAGTCGGCACCGGCGGCGGTCCGGAGGCCGACGACGCCGCCTGGGAGCTGGCCTGGGACGTCAATGTGATGAGCCACGTCCGCGCCGCCCGGGCGCTGCTGCCCGCGTGGCTGGAGCGCGGCGAGGGCCGCTTCGTGTCCACCGTGTCCGCCGCCGGACTGCTGACGATGATCGGCGCGGCGCCGTACTCCGTCACCAAGCACGGCGCGCTCGCCTTCGCCGAATGGCTCTCGCTCACCTACCGCCACCGCGGCATCCATGTGCACGCGGTCTGCCCCCAGGGCGTACGCACCGCCATGATCCAAGGGGCCGGCGTCGCGGGCGAACTCGTCCTGGCCCCCAACGCCATCGAGCCCGAGGAGGTGGCGCAGGCGGTGATCGACGGGATCGCGGCCGACCGCTTCCTGATCCTGCCGCACCCCGAGGTGGCCGGCTACTACGCGGCGCGCGCGGCCGAACCCGAACGCTGGCTGCGCGGTATGAACAAGCTCCAGCGCACCCTCGAAGCCCGCCTGGCGCAAGCCCGGGCCGGCCTCGTCCCGGAACAGGACCACGCACAGGACCACGCACGGGACCACGCACAGGACCCGGCACAAGACCACGGACAAGACCCGGCACAGGAAGGGGAATCGGCATGATGCGCTACGCCGACCGGCCCTGGCTCAAGCACTTCACCGAGGAGCAGCTCGAGGACGTCGAGAACCCGCCGTCCGTCCTGCACAGCTTCCTCGAAGCCGCCGAACGCGCCCCCGCCCGCCCGGCGCTGCGCTACTTCGACGGGACCGTGAGCTACGGCGAACTCGACGCGCTCTCCGACGGCCTGGCCCGCCGTCTCGCCGACCGCGGCTTCGCCCCCGGCGACCGGCTCGCGGTCATGCTGCAGAACGTGCCGCAGTTCGTCATCGCGCTGCTCGCCGCCTGGAAGGCCGGCGGCGCGGTCGTCCCGGTCAACCCGATGTACAAGGAAGGCGAGCTGGCGCACATCCTGGCCGACGCCGGGGCCACCGCGATCGTCTGCTCCGAGCGGGCCTGGCACGATTACGTGCGCGCCACAGCGGCGCTCTCGCCGGTCCGCATCGCCCTCACCGCCAGCGAACTGGACCTGCAGACCCGTGACGATCCCCGGGTGCTGACCGCCGGGCGCCGGCCCGCCGACGACGCCGAGGACGTGCTGACCGCCGCCCGCGCCGCCGCCGGACCCCGCCCCGACGTGGCCCTGCCGCGCTCCGGGGACACCGCCCTGATCAGCTACACCTCCGGCACCAGCGGCCGCCCCAAGGGCGCGATCAACACCCACGGCAACATCTCCTTCAACGCCCACCGCCAGGTCCGGGTGCAGGACTTCCCCGCCGACGCCGTGGTCTTCGCGCTGGCCCCGCTCTTCCACATCACCGGCCTGGTCTGCGAGCTCGCCGCGGCCCTGTCGGCCGGCCACACCGTGGCGCTCGCCTACCGCTTCGAGCCCGGTGTGGTCCTCGACGCGTTCCGCGAGCACCGGCCGGTCTACACCGTCGGACCGTCCACCGCGTTCATGGCGCTGCTGGCCCGGCCGGACGCCACGGCCGAGGACTTCGCGTCCTTTCAGCTGATCTCCTCCGGCGGCGCGCCGCTGCCGCCGGCCGTGGTGGAGGCCTTCCGGATCCGCTCCGGCGGCCTCTACCTCGCCAACGGCTACGGCCTCACCGAGTGCACCGCCCCCTGCGCCAGCGTGCCGCCCGGCCGGGAGGCCCCGGTGGACCCGGAGTCCGGCACCCTCGCGGTGGGCGTGCCCGGGCCCGGCACCATGATCCGCATCCTCGACGACAAGGGCGCCGAGGTGCCCTTCGGGGAATCCGGCGAGATAGCGGTCAGCGGACCGATGGTCGTACCGGGCTACTGGAACAAGCCCGAGGAGTCGGCGGCGGCGCTGCCCGGCGGGGAACTGCTCACCGGCGACATCGGCTTCATGGACGAGGACGGCTGGCTCTACGTCGTGGACCGCAAGAAGGACATGATCAGCGCCTCCGGCTTCAAGGTCTGGCCGCGCGAGGTCGAGGACGTCCTCTACACCCACCCGGCGGTCCGCGAAGCCGCCGTCGTCGGGGTCCCGGACTCCTACCGCGGCGAGAGCGTCAAGGCGTACGTCAGCCTGCGGCCGGGCGCCAGCGCCGAACCGGCCGAACTCATCGCGTACTGCAAGGAGCGGCTGGCGGCGTACAAGTACCCGCGCGAGGTCGAGATGCTGGTCGAACTGCCGAAGACCGCGACCGGCAAGATCCTGCGGCGTGAGCTCAAGACCTCGGCCGGATAGGGTCCGTACCGGTCGGGATGCCGGCCGGCACGGACCGCCGGCGGGCACGGAGAGAGGGCAGGCCATGGCACGCAACGCGACGAGCGGCAGCAGCGGCGGCAGCGGTTCCGGCAGCGGAGCCGCGGTGCCCGAGCGGCTGCTCGCCGAAGCCACCCGGCTGTTCGCCGGCCGCGGCTACGACCGCACCTCGGTCCAGGAGATCGTCGAGGCGGCCGGCGTCACCAAGGGCGCCCTGTACCACTACTTCGGCTCCAAGGACGATCTGCTGCACGAGATCTACGGCCGGGTGCTGCGGCTGCAGACCGAGCGCCTCGACGCGATCGCCGCCCGCACCACCGATGTCCGCGACCGGCTCGCCGAGGCCGCCGCGGACGTGGTGGTCACCAGCATCGAGAACCTGGACGACACCAAGATCTTCTTCCGCTCGATGCACCAGCTCAGCCCCGAGAAGCAGAAGGCGGTACGCGCCGAACGCCGCCGCTACCACGAGACCTTCCGCTCACTGATCGAGGAGGGCCAGCGCGACGGGCACTTCCGCGCGCATCTGCGCCCCGACCTGGTGGTCGACTTCTTCTTCGGTTCGGTGCACCACCTCGGCACCTGGTACCACGCCGACGGCCCGCTGTCCGCCGAAGCGGTCGCCGCCGAGTTCTCCGACCTGCTGCTGGCCTCGGTCCGGCAGCACTGACACCACCGGGAGTCCCCACGTGAAGGCATGGCGCGTGCACCAGACCGGACAGCCGCGCGAGGCGCTGCGCCTCGACGAGGTGCCCACCCCCCGGCCGGGCCCCGGCGAGGTGCTGCTGCGGGTCCTGGCGGCGAACATCAACTTCCCCGACGCGATGCTGTGCCGCGGCGAGTACCAGATCAAGCCGCCGCTGCCCTTCACCCCGGGCGTCGAGATGTGCGGCGAGGTCGTCGCCCTGGGCGAGGGCGTCACCGGCGTGCAGACCGGCGCCCGGGTGATCACCCCGGCCCTGCTGCCCGGCGGGGCCTTCGCCGAATACGCCGTCGTCACCGGCCAGGGCGTACTGCCCGCCCCCGAGGCGCTGGACGACGCGGAGGCCGCGGCCCTGCACATCGGCTACCAGACCGGCTGGTTCGGGCTGCACCGCAGGGCCGCGCTGCGCCCCGGCGAGACCCTGCTGGTGCACGCCGCGGCGGGCGGGGTGGGCAGCGCCGCCGTCCAGCTCGGCAAGGCCGCGGGCGCCACCGTGATCGGGGTGGTCGGCGGCCCGGACAAGGCGAAGGCGGCCCGCGAACTCGGCGCGGACCTCGTGGTCGACCGCCACCGCGAGGACTTCGTCGCCGTGGTCAAGGACGCCACCGCCGGCCGCGGCGCCAACGTCGTCTACGACCCGGTGGGCGGCGACGCCTACACCCGTTCCACCAAGTGCATCGCCTTCGAGGGGCGGATCGTGGTGGTCGGCTTCGCCAGCGGGACCGTCCCGGCCCCCGGCCTCAACCACGCCCTGGTCAAGAACTACTCCATCCTCGGGCTGCACTGGGGGCTCTACAACGTCCAGGACCCGGTGGCGGTGCACCAGGCCCACGAGGAACTGCTCCGGCTGGCCGCCGAGGGCACGGTGAAGCCCTTCGTCAGCGAGCGGATCGGTTTCGACGCCGTCCCCGACGCGGTCCAGCGGGTCGCCGACGGGACGACCGTGGGCCGGCTGGTCGTGGTGCCCTGAGCCCCGACGGGCCGAGCTGAAGGGCGGCGATCGGCGGGATGTGCGGGAGGGCCGGGGCGACCTCGGCCCTCCCGCACGTCCGGTTGCCGGCCGGTGTGTCAGGTCCGGGCGTACTTCTTCAGCTCGCGCCGGGCCAGCGAGCGCTTGTGCACCTCGTCCGGGCCGTCGGCGAGCCGCAGGGTGCGGGCCGCCGCCCACAGCTGGGCCAGCGGGAAGTCCTGACTGACGCCGCCCGCGCCGTGCGCCTGCACAGCGCGGTCGATGATGCGCTGGACAGCGGCCGGCGTGGCGATCTTGATGGCCTGGATCTCGGTGTGCGCGCCCCGGTTGCCCACGGTGTCCATCAGCCAGGCGGTCTTGAGCACCAGCAGGCGCAACTGCTCTATCTCCACCCGGGCTTCGGCGATCCACTCCTGGATCACCCCCTGCTCGGCGATCGGCTTGCCGAAGGCGATCCGGCCGGTGACCCGCTGGCACATCAGCTCCAGGGCCCGCTCGGCCATCCCGATCAGCCGCATGCAGTGGTGGATCCGGCCGGGCCCCAACCGGGCCTGGGCGATGGCGAATCCGCCGCCCTCCTCGCCGATGATGTTCTCGGCCGGCACCCGCACGTCGTGGAAGACCACCTCGGCGTGGCCGCCGTGGTCGCCGTCGTCGAAGCCGAACACCCGCATCCCGCGCCGTACTTCCACCCCGGGCGTGTCCCGCGGCACCAGGATCTGGCTCTGCTGGCGGTGCCGCTCGGCGGTCGGATCGGTCTTGCCCATGACGATGAGGATCCGGCAATCGGGGTTCATCGCACCGGAGATGAACCACTTGCGACCGTTGATGACGTATGCGTCCCCGTCGCGCCGGATGCGCGTCTCGATATTGGTGGCGTCGGAGGAGGCGACATCCGGTTCGGTCATCGCGAAGGCCGACCTGATCTCGCCGGCCAGCAGCGGCTCCAGCCACTCCTTGCGCTGCTCAGGGGTGCCGAACTCGGCGAGCACCTCCATGTTGCCGGTGTCGGGGGCCGCGCAGTTGAGGGCCGGCGGCGCCAAATGCGGGCTCCGTCCGGTGAGTTCGGCCAGCGGCGCGTACTGGAGATTGGTCAGGCCGGCGCCGTGCTCGCCGGGCAGGAACAGATTCCACAGGCCCTGCGCCTTGGCCTCGGCCTTGAGCCGGCGGACGATCGGCGGCGCGGACCAGCGGGCGTCGCCCGCCGCCTGCTCGCGTTCCTCGGCGAAGACGGCCTCGGCCGGATACACGTGCTCGTCCAGGAAGGCCCCCAGCCGGGCGCGCAGCTCTTCGGTGCGGGCGTCGTAGGCGAATTCCATGGTGTCACCCCTCGCTTGTGATGGATCGGGCTTCCTGCTGCCGGAGGGTGTGCAGACCGCGCTCGATGAAGCCGGGGACGAGGCCGCCGATCCGGTCGAATCCCGCCCCGAGGGTCTGGCCGAGCGTCCAGCGGTAGTGGATGCCTTCCAGGATCACCGCGACCTTGAGGTAGGCGAAGGCGGTGTACCAGTCGATCGCCGACACATCGCGGCCGGACCGCTCGGCGTAGCGCTCGACGAGTTCCCCGGTGGACGGATGGCCGGGGGAGCCGCCGATGGTCGGGGCCGGCACCGCCTCGTCGGCGCGCAGCTCGCCGTACATCACCAGCAGGCCGAGGTCGGTCAGCGGGTCGCCGAGGGTCGACATCTCCCAGTCCAGTACGGCGGCGAGCCGTCCGTCGTCGTCGATCAGCACATTGTCCAGGCGGTAGTCGCCGTGCACGATCGTCGGGGCGGGCGAGGAGGGCAGCGCGGCGCCGAGCCGGGCGTGCAGTTCGTCCACGCCGGGCAGATCGCGGCTGCGGGAGGCGTCGAGCTGCTTGCCCCAGCGGCGCAGCTGGCGGTCGAGGAAGCCGTCGGGCCGCCCGAAGCCGGCCAGGCCGACGGCGGCGGGGTCCACCGCGTGCAGGTCCACCAGCGTGTCGGTCAAGGTGAGCACGGCGGCCCTGGTCCGCTCCGGCCCGATCTCCCGCAGCTGCCGCTCGTCGCGGTAGGGGGTGCCGGCCACGAACTCCATCACGTAGAAGGGGGCGCCGATGACCTTCGGGTCCTCGCACAGCAGGATCGTGCCGGGCACGGGCACCGGGGTGCCGGCCAGGGCGGTGATCACCCGGTGCTCACGGGTCATGTCGTGCGCGGTGGCGAGCACATGGCCGAGCGGGGGGCGGCGGACCACCCAGGTGGTGGCGCCGTCGGTGACGCGGTAGGTGAGGTTGGACCGGCCGCCCTCGACGAGCCGGGCCCGCAACGGGCCCGCCACCAGCCCGGGGATCTCCCGGTCGAGGTGGGCGCGCAGCCGTTCGAGGTCCAGGCCCGGGGGGTCGTCGGTTTCGCTCATGCGTCGTCTCTCCTCGTCGGCCGGCGCTCGGCCGGGTCGATGGTGGCGTCGATGGTGGCGGGCAGCCGCATCAGGAATCGTACCGACTGGTCGGTATGCCGTCCACCGTCCGGGCGCCGCCCGCACATTGACGGCCGGGTGCGATCCCGCCTACGCTCTGGACTTATGGGTGAACATGATTCACATATGCAGACGGCAAGCATCTCCGGGGCACTGACAGTCGCCGAGGTGCGGCTGACCCCCATCCTCATCTCCGACCCGCCGCTGCTCAACACCCAGGGCGTCCACCAGCCGTATACTCCCCGACTCATCATCGAGGTCGTCACAGCCGACGGTACGACCGGGTTGGGTGAGACGTACGGGGACACGCGCTATCTCGACCTCGCCGCCCCCCTCGCCAAGGCGCTGCCCGGCCACTCGGTCAGCGATCTGAACGGCCTGTTCACCCTCGCGGAGCAGGTCTGCGGCGACCCCGCCGACGTGTCGGACTCGGTGGACGTCGGCGGCCTGCGCGGCGTCCAGACCGCCGACAAGCTGCGGCTCTCAATCATCTCCGGCTTCGAGGTCGCCTGCCTGGACGCCCTGGGCAAGGCCCTCGGCCTGCCGGTGCACGCGCTCCTCGGCGGCAAGGTCCGCGACAGCGTCGACTACAGCGCCTACCTCTTCTACCGGCTCGCCGCCCACCCCCAGGGCCGCGGCGAGAGCGACGACTGGGGCGCGGCCCTCGACCCGGCCGGCGTGGTCGCCCAGGCCCGGCGCTTCGCCGACAGCTACGGCTTCGGCTCCTTCAAGCTCAAGGGCGGCGTCTTCCCGCCCGACCAGGAGATCGC
Organism: Streptomyces sp. DvalAA-14; assembly: GCF_900091855.1. Taxonomy (GTDB): domain Bacteria; phylum Actinomycetota; class Actinomycetes; order Streptomycetales; family Streptomycetaceae; genus Actinacidiphila. The sequence goes on along the minus strand of NZ_FMCH01000340.1, from coordinate 20,389 downwards.
CGCCGTCCGCGCGCTGGCCGAGGCATTCCCCGGGCAGCCGCTGCGGCTCGACCCCAACGGCGCCTGGTCGGTGGAGACCTCACTGGCCGTGGCCCGCGAACTCGGCGACGTGCTGGAATACCTGGAGGACCCGGCCAGCGGCACCGACCGGATGGCCCGCGTCGCGGCCGGCGCCGAGGTACCGCTGGCCACCAATATGTGCGTGACGACCTTCCAGGAGATCGAGGAGGCCTTCACCCGCAAGGCCGTGCAGGTGGTGCTCTCCGACCACCACTACTGGGGCGGACTGCGCAACACCCAGCAACTCGCCGCGATCTGCCGGACGTTCGGAGTGGGCCTGTCCATGCACTCCAACACCCACCTGGGCATCAGCCTGGCCGCCATGAACCACGTCGCCGCCACCGTGCCCAACCTCGACTTCGCCTGCGACACCCATTACCCCTGGCAGACCGAGGACGTCATCACCCGCCGGCACGTCTTCACCGGCGGCCGGCTCCCCGTCGGCGACCTGCCGGGCCTCGGTGTCGAACTCGACCCCGACGCGCTCGCCGTGCTGCACCGCCGCTGGCTGGCCGACGACGGCACGCTGCGCGACCGCGACGACGCCGCCGCGATGCGCAAGGCCGACCCCGCATGGCAGACGCCCGCCGTGCCGCGCTGGTAGTCCCGGCCGGCGGCCGGCCCGGCTCAGAAGAGCAGGGCCGCGCCGAAGACCGCGAAGCCGATCGTGCAGCCCACCACCGACAGCGCCGCCCAGGGCGCCAGCCGCCGCGGCCGGGCCGCGGCCAGCCGCTGGGTGCGCAGATGGGCCAGCCACAAGAACGCCACGAAGGTCAGCGCCAGCAGGCTCACCGCCGCCGCCCGCAACGGCCCGCCGTCGGTGTGCAGCGCCTGCCGTATCGCCAGCAGCGCGGTGACCGCGCAGGACAGTGTGGTACGCCGCCAGGCCAGCCGGGTCCGCTCCGGCTGCAACCCCGGATCGCGGTCCGTTTCGACCCCGGCCCGCGGCGACGCGCCGCCCGGCCCCGGCCGCCCGGCGTGCTCCCCGCCGCTCATCCGGCCCGGCCGAGCAGCACGACCGCCACCATCGCCACCGCCAGCACGGCGATCAGCAGCGCCAGCAGGGCGGGAAAGCGCGAGACGGGCAGGTCGGTGCCGCGGCGGATGGCACGCTCGCAGCGGACCCAGTGATTGACCGCCCGCAGCGTGCAGGCCACCCCGCCGACCAGCAGGACGACGGCGAGCACGACGCGGACCCAGTGGACGAGGTGGTCGGTGAGGAACTGGTCGACCGCGAAGCCACCGCCGATCAGGGCGAGGGCGGTACGGATCCAGGCGAGGAAGGTGCGCTCGTTGGCGAGCGAGAAGCGGTAGTCCGGGGTGGCACCCTCCTGCCGCACCCGGGCCGGCGCGAGCCACAGCCGTACCGAGTCCCGTACCCCGCGCAATCCGCCCGCATCGCTCACCCGGCCACCCTAACCAGGGCCGACAGCGGCGGGGCCACCCGCCACCGGCCGATCGCCACCGGCCGATCGCCACCGGCCGATCGCCACCGGCCGATCGCCACCGGCCGATCGCCACCGGGCGCTCCCGCCCGCCACCGTCGCCGGCACCACCGGCTCACCGTCGGCGGACACTGCCGCTCCGGGCCACGGCGACCCCGGTCAGCTGCTTGCCCCCGAAGAGCCCCCGACTGCCGGATCGCCGCTGCCGCCGCGCAGCGCGAGCAGCCTGCGGTAGGCCGCCAGACCGTCCGGCACCCACTCCCAGTCCGGCAGCCGGGCGGCCAGCTCGTCCTCGGTGAGGAAGGTGTGCCAGGCCACCTCCTCCGGCTGCGGAGAGACCGGCATCTCGCACCGCACCTGGTAAACGGTCGACCACCAGCTGCGCGGACCGTCCTCGTACAAGAACCGGAACAGCGGTTCCGGCTGCGGGAGTCCGCTCACCCCCAGCTCCTCCTCGGCCTCCCGCAGCGCCGCCCGGTCGTAACTCTCGCCCGCGCCGACCACTCCGCCGACGAACATGTCGTACAGCGAGGGGAACACCAGCTTCCGCGCGGTACGGCGGTGCACGAAGATCCGGTCCGCCGCGTCGCGGGCCAGGATGAAGGCGCAGCGGTGCCGCAGCCCGCGCGCGTACGCCGCACCGCGCGGCGACTGCCCGATGACGGTGTCGTGCTCGTCGACGATGTCGATGATCTCGTCGGCGGACAGCGGGGACGCGTCGGTGGCGGGCGGGGGCGCGGCGGCGGCCGGACCGCCCGGCTCCGGTGGCTGCTGGCTGCTCATACGGTGATTCAACCATCCGCCGGCGGCCCGGCGGCGGGGCCGGGAAGGGGCTTGCGCGGCGCGGGTACCGGCACGATGATCGTGCGGGATCACCCGGGAGCGAAGTGACGGGAGCGTACGGTGAGCGATCCGGCCAGGACGCGTCAGGAGCCGCTGCGTATCGCCAACTGCTCGGGCTACTACGGCGACCGGCTCTCGGCGGCCCGGGAGATGGTCGAGGGCGGCCCCATCGATGTCCTCACCGGGGACTACCTCGCCGAACTGACCATGCTGCTGCTGTGGAAGGCCCGCCGGCGCGACCCCGACGGCGGTTACGCGGTCTCCTTCCTCGCCCAGATGCGGGACGTGCTCGGTACCTGCCTGGAGCGCGGCATCAAGATCGTGGTCAACGCCGGTGGCCTCAATCCGGCCGGGCTCGCGCGGAAGCTCCGCGAACTCGCCGCGCCGGCCGGCCTGCACCCCTCCGTCGCCCATGTCGAGGGCGACGACCTGCTGGACCGGCTGCCCGAACTCCAGGCCCGCGGGCACGACTTCGCCCATCTGGCCACCGGCCGCCCGCTGGCCGGCTCCGGCGTGACCCCGCTCACCGCCAACGCCTACCTCGGCGGCTGGGGCATCGCCGAGGCGCTGCGGGCCGGCGCCGACGTGGTGATCTGCGGCCGGGTCACCGACGCCTCGCTGGTCGTCGGACCGGCCGCCTGGGCCTTCGACTGGGCGCCGGACGACTGGGACCGGCTGGCCGGAGCCGTCACCGCCGGCCACATCATCGAATGCGGCACCCAGGCCACCGGCGGCAACTACTCGTTCTTCACCGAGATCCCGGACCCGGTGCACCCGGGTTTCCCGATCGCCGAACTCCACGCCGACGGCTCCAGCGTGATCACCAAGCACCCCGGCACCGGCGGCGCGGTCACCGTCGGCACTGTCACCGCCCAACTCCTCTACGAAATAGGCCACCCCGCCTATCTCAACGCCGACGTGGTGGCCCGCTTCGACACCGTACGGCTCAGCCGGCAGGGGCCCGACCGGGTGGCGGTCGGCCCGGTCACCGGCGAACCCGCGCCCGCCTCCCTCAAGGTGTGCCTCAACCACCAGGGCGGCTACCGCAACTCCGCGACCTTCGTGCTCACCGGCCTGGATCTCGACGCCAAGGCCGACTTCGCCGAGGCCACCCTGCTCGACGCCACCGGCGGCCCCGCCCGCTTCGCCGGCTACGAGCTGCGGCGCGAGCACGGCGGGGAGGCCGACCGGCTCACCCTCACCGTCAAGGATCCCGACCCGGAGACGGCCGGCCGCGCCTTCTTCGCCGCCGTGGCCGGCACCGCGCTGGCCGGCTACCCCGGCCTGTACCTGGAGCACGCCGCGCCGAAAGCCACCGAGTACGGGGTGTACTGGCCGGCCCTGATCGCGGCCGGGGAAGTACCGGCCGTCGCGGTGCTGGCGGACGGCCGGCGGCTGCCGGTACCTTCGGCGGCGCGCCCACGGGCTTCCGAACGGGCTTCCGAGCCGGCGTCGGTGCCGGCGCCCGTGCCCGACTCCTCAGCCCCGGCTCTGGCCCCGTCCGTGCCCGCGTCGGCGCCGCAGTCCGCCGACCTCGCGCGGGCCGACGCCGTACCACCCGCGGCCGTACCGCCGCCGACGGCCGCGTCCGAAGCGGGCCCGGCCCGGCCGGAGCGTCCCGAGGCCCTCGAAGCGCGGCACGGACGTACCGTACGGCTGCCGCTCGGCACCCTGATCGGCGCGCGCTCCGGCGACAAGGGCGGCGACGCCAACGTGGGGCTGTGGGCCGGCGACGACGAGACCTACGCCTGGCTGCGGGACTACCTCGACGTCACCCGGCTGCGCGACCTGCTTCCGGAGACCGCCAAGCTGCCGGTCAGCCGCTACGAACTGCCCAACCTGCGGGCGCTGAACTTCGTGGTGCACGGCCTGCTCGGGGACGGCGTGGCGTCGTCGACCAGCGCCGATCCGCAGGCCAAGGCGCTGGGCGAGCGGTTGCGCGGCTGCCGGGCCGACATCCCGGAAGGGCTGCTGGCCCCCTCGGACGGCTGACCGCCTTTCGGGATCCGCGGGGCATCTTTCACTGCCATTCATCAGCCTTCATTATCGTTCGGCATCTTTCGTCAATTTCCGGCATCTTTCGCGTCGGCACCGTGCTGCTCCCGGGCCGTATCCGCAACTCCTTCGGCGTCATCGGTGCCGCCGCCTCCGCCGGTCCGCGGGTACGCGCCGCTGACCGGTCCGGCGCAGCGAGTTGCGCTTGCCTCCCGCGCGCCTGACATGCCATGGATCGGGCTATTCGTAGTCTTTCAACCTGTACGGCCGTATAGGGGCGTTCTGTGGGATGAACCCGGCCCGGTGACGGGACCGACCCGCGATGTCCAGACCCCCGGAACAAGACGACTGGAGACCGCGTGAGTTCCCCGCAGCCCAAGCTTTCCGACGAACCCGAGGCACCGCCACCACCGCCCGAGGGCCCGGGCAAAGCCGGCACGATCGGCGTGTCCTGGCTGTCGTCCACCGATCACAAGACGATCGGGTCCCTGTACCTGATCACGTCGTTCCTCTTCTTCCTGCTGGCGGGCCTGCTGGCGATGCTGATGCGGGCCGAACTGGCCCGGCCGGGCAACCAGTTCCTGTCGAACGAGCAGTACAACCAGGCGTTCACCATGCACGGCACCGCGATGCTGCTCATGTTCGCCACCCCGCTGTTCGCCGGCTTCACCAACTGGATCATGCCGCTGCAGATCGGCGCGCCCGATGTGGCCTTCCCCCGGCTGAACATGCTGGCCTACTGGCTCTATCTGTTCGGCTCGGTCATCGCGATGTCCGGCTTCTTCACTCCGAACGGCGCCGCGTCCTTCGGCTGGTTCGCCTATTCGCCGCTGACCGATTCGGTGCGCTCGCCCGGGATCGGCGGCGACCTGTGGATCATGGGCCTGGCGCTGTCCGGCTTCGGCACCATCGTGGGCGCGGTCAATTTCATCACCACGATCATCTGCCTGCGCGCGCCCGGTATGACGATGTTCCGAATGCCGATCTTCTGCTGGAACGTGCTGCTGACCTCGGTGCTCGTCCTGATGGCCTTCCCGGTGCTGGCCGCCGCGCTGCTGGCGCTGGAGGCGGACCGGAAATTCCACGCCCACATCTTCGAAGGCGCCAACGGCGGACCGCTGTTGTGGGAGCACCTGTTCTGGTTCTTCGGCCATCCGGAGGTGTACATCATCGCGCTGCCGTTCTTCGGCATCGTCTCCGAGGTCATTCCGGTCTTCAGCCGCAAGCCGATGTTCGGCTACATCGGCCTGGTCGCCGCGACGATTTCCATCGCCGGCCTCTCCGTGACGGTGTGGGCGCACCACATGTTCGTCACCGGAGCCGTGCTGCTGCCCTTCTTCTCCTTCATGTCCTTCCTCATCGCGGTGCCCACCGGGGTGAAGTTCTTCAACTGGATCGGCACGATGTGGAAGGGGTCACTGAGTTTCGAGACGCCGATGCTCTGGGCGATCGGATTCCTGATCACCTTCCTCTTCGGCGGGCTGACCGGAATTATTCTGGCGTCACCGCCGCTTGACTTCCATGTCTCCGACTCGTACTTCGTGGTCGCGCACTTCCACTACGTGGTCTTCGGCACCGTGGTGTTCGCGATGTTCTCGGGCTTCTATTTCTGGTGGCCCAAGATGACCGGGAAGATGCTGGACGAGCGGCTCGGCAAGATCAATTTCTGGACGCTGTTCTTCGGGTTCCACGGCACCTTCCTGGTCCAGCACTGGCTGGGCATCGAGGGCATGCCGCGCCGCTACGCCGACTACCTGAGGGCGGACCGGTTCACCACCTTGAACACCGTCTCGTCGATCAGCTCGTTCGTCCTGGGCCTGTCGGTGCTGCCGTTCTTCTACAACGTCTGGAAGACCGCCAAGTACGGCAAGAAGGTGGAAGTCGACGATCCGTGGGGCTACGGCCGCTCGCTGGAGTGGACGACCTCCTGCCCGCCGCCGCGGCACAACTTCGTGACCCTGCCGCGTATCCGCTCCGAATCCCCGGCCTTCGACCTGCACCACCCGGAGATCTCGGCCGCCGAACTGCTCGTCCACCCACCGGACAAGGAGCTGGCCGGCTCCGAGGACGGGCCGGACGAAGGGGACAGGAGCACCCCGTGACCCCAGGTCAGGAAACGGTCCGGGGGATGGCCCAGCTGGAGGGCTATCTCATGTGGAGCGCCGAGATCGAGGAGGCCGACCGCCGGGCCGGCCGCTTCGCCGACCAGCTGCCGTGGCTGACCGGCGCGCAGCGGGCGGACGTGGAACGCCTCTACAGCGCGGAGCACCTCGTCGCCGCCCGCGGCACGCTGACCCGCATCGCGGACCGCACCCAGGGTCTGCGCGTCGAGTACGCCGAGCGCTACCGGGAGCTGCGGGCACGATGCGTGGCGGTCACCGTGGCGGGTGTCACGGCCGCCGCGGCGATCTGCCTCGTCCTCACCGACCTCTACCGGTGACCGTCCTCAGGGAGCCGTCCGCCGTCAAGCGGTGACGGGTTCCCGGGCAGAGGCGGCCGGTTTCTTACACATCTCTTACGGGCGGGACGCGACCCCGGTCCGCGGGAACAGCTCCTGCCGGGGCCGCGTTGGACCGCTCGAGAGGGAGGTCACCGAGATGACGCACATGGAGAGCAAGCCCCAGGACGTGGCCGAAGCCGCACGTCACGCCAGGTTCGGCGTGCTGCCGAAGCGAATCCGGCTGGAGGACACGGTCGAGGAGCTCCCGGCCACCGTGCCGGACCCGGCAAAGAACACTTACAGCGACGACGACTGGCTCATTCACAACGTCGTGTGACGGAGCGTGTTCAGCGCCGCGGATCGCGGTGAGGAGGCCGGGTGCCAAGGCGCCCGGCTCTCCCTTTTCCGGCGCCGTGCCACGCATTCGCCTCTTCGGTTCCCCCGGCCCGGTAAAGAATCTCCCGGTGGATCTTTTGCAGAGCCAGAACACACCGTTGCCCTCACAGTGACATTCGCGGGTTCATGATGGGTTTTGTCCGAGGGCGTAGGGCCCGCGGGGGTAGCGAGGGGCGTGACCCAATGGAAGCGGACGTGCTGCGCAAGGCGATATTCCTGCTGCGTGATTGCCGCGAGTCGGAGCAGCAGGTCGTCACCCGGCTCAAGGACTATTTCCCCGACCTGACGGTGGGGGACCGCGAGATGTACACCAGCCAGGCATGGGACCTGATGCACGGCACCCACCCGGCGATATGACTCCCGGGGCGGCCCCGCCGCCCCACCACCGGGCATGATCGGCACATGAGCAATCTCGATGTGCGACCGGCGGCCACGGCATGCGGTGGACGTGAGGACGTCTCCGCCGCCCCCGTCCGCGAACTCCTCACCGCCCGCACCGTGCCGCTCGGCGAGAGCACACAGGTAAGGCGGCTGCTGCCCAATCTCGGCCGCCGGATGGTCGGCGCCTGGTGTTTCGTCGACCACTACGGGCCCGACGACATCGCCCACGAGCCCGGGATGCAGGTACCGCCGCACCCGCACATCGGCCTGCAGACGGTCAGCTGGCTGCACCAGGGCGAGGTGCTGCACCGCGACAGCCTCGGCAGTGAGCAGACGGTACGTCCGCGCGAGCTGGGTCTGATGACCGCGGGCCGGGCCATCGCCCACAGCGAGGAATCCCCGCGCGAGCACGCCCGCTACCTGCACGGCGCCCAGCTCTGGGTGGCCCTCCCCGAGGCCCACCGCCGCCGCGCCCCCGCCTTCGAGCACCACACCGCGCTGCCCGAGGTGACCGGCGGCCACGGCCTGCACGCCACCGTCATCCTGGGCGAACTGGACGGCGCCCGATCCCCCGGCGCCACCTACTCGCCCCTGGTCGGCGCCGACCTCACGCTGGCCGCCGGCACCTCGGCCGCCCTGCCCCTGGAACCCGACTTCGAGTACGCCGTCCTCACCATGTCCGGCGAGGCCGAAGTCGACGGCGTCCGCCTGCCGCCCGACTCCATGCTCTACCTCGGCTGCGGCCGCAGCTCCCTGGCGCTCGCCGCCGACGTCGACAGTTCCCTGATGCTCCTGGGCGGTGAGCCCTTCGAGGAGCACATCGTCATGTGGTGGAATTTTGTCGGGCGCTCCCAGGAGGACATCGCGCAGGCCCGCGAGAACTGGCAGACCGGCACTCGCTTCGGCGACGTGCACGGCTACGCCGGCGCCCGGCTGGCGGCTCCGCCCCTCCCGCCGACCCCGCTGAAACCCCGAGGGCGTACGCGCTGAGCTGCGAGTTCGTCTGCCCCTGTGTCCTGGTGAGCGGACGGCCTTCGTGCCGCCAGACCTCATGCTGACCCCATGCCGACCCCATGCCGACTTTTCTGCTGGCACGTCAGCTCCGTCCGACGACATCCCATCGACCACGCGTCCGCCCACCAGTATCTGGAGCACGCACGAGGGGTTCTCGCCGCGAGGGGTTGGCAGCCGGCTTGGGGAGCTGCTGACCTGCGCGGCGCGGCTCAGAGCGGTTTGAGGTGATAGGCAAGGGTCCAGTGCCAGTCGGGGTGAGAGGTGCGGCCGACCTCCCGGTAGCCGAGGCTGCGGTAGAAGGCCATGGCCTCCGGCTGGTTGGTGGCGGTGTCCAACCACGCCTCGTGGAAGCCGAGGTCGCGGCCACGGGCTTCGAGGGCGCCCAGGAGGGCGCGACCGATCCCTTGCCGGCGCAGGGCCGGGTGGACCCGGACCCGGAGTACTTCCAAGCGCCCCGGGTGGTCGGCGACCGGGCGGAAGCCGCCGGTCCCCACCACGTGGCCGTCCCCGGTCACAGCGACCAGGAAACAGCCGCCGCGTGCGACAAAGCGGGCCTGCGGGTCTCCCACGTCGGCGAAGTCTCCTGGCGGCGGGGCGGGCGCCGCAGGAAGGGGCAATGGCACCGCCCTGTCTGCGGTCTCGCCGATGTTGGGAAGAATGGTCAGCGTCCACACCTGCGGCAGATCGCCCGGACGGACGGCTCGCACGGTCACCATGGGCATCAGTTTCGCGTGCCCGCACCGGCCGCGGCACCGGAATTTTCCCCGCGGGGCTGACCGGCTCGGCTCCCGTCGCCCTCCCTGCACGTGATCATCTCCGGACCGAGATCACGGGGCGCGTTCACGGGCGGCCCGCCTGGGGGAGTGGGCAGCTGCGATCCGCCGACCCGCTGAAGACGGCGGGCTCGGCGACGGCGGCGACAGCCGCCAGCACCTCCTGCCGGGCCACCGTGGGCGGACCACCTTTCGACAACCCGGCCGAGGGCGTGCGGGGTGTGTCGGGGGACATCGACGACGTCGGTGCAGTTGACCTGGGCATACCAACGACCATCACGTCGGGATGACCGGCCGCGGTTGGATCGCCCTGCAACGCAGTGCGATGGCGATCCGGCCGACGGCATCCTGAAGCGCCCTCATGGCGGCATGAGCGGATGGGGGACGCGGGTGATTCAGACGAGGTCTTGGGGGTGCAGCACGATGCGCCCGTGGGTCTTCCGGTCGGCCAGGGCCTGATAGGCGTCGCGCACGGCGGTGAGTGGGTACGTTGCGGCGATGGGGATGGTCAGGTCGCCGGTGGCAGCGAGGGCGGCCAGTTCGGCCAGCGCGGGGGGACCGCCGGCATCGGTCGTCCCGAGAGATTTGACGCCCTTCTCCTTCGCTCCGCGATAGTCGACGACGGTGTCGATGCGGTCGGTCGGAACGCCGAGGCCGATGGCGAGGTCGATGTAGCCGCCGCCGACGGCGTCGATGAAGGCATCGACTCGGTCGGTCGTGGCGAGGATCCGCTCCTGTTCGCCGTCGCCGTACTGGACAGGCTGGATGCCGTGGTGCCGGAGCAGGTCGAAATGCGCCTCGCTGGTCAGACCGATCACCGTCGCTCCGGCACGGAGTGCGAGCTGAGCGGCGGTGAACCCGACGCCGCCCGATGCGCCCGAGATGACGATGGTCTCGCCCGGCCGGGGTTCAACCGCCCGGATGGCACCGAGGCCGGCCATCGGTGTGGTGTAGAGCGAGCCCGCCACGTCCCAGGAGAGCGCCTGAGGCTTGCTCACCAGCTGGACAGCGGGGATGGCGACGAACTGGGCGTGGGCGTCCCAGCTCTGGAGCCTGCCCAGCACCGCGTCACCGACGCTGAAGCCGGACACGTCGGCACCGACCGCGACGACACCACCGGCGAGATCGCGACCCGGCGTGTACGAACTGCCGTGCAGCGCCGGTAGCGCCCCGGGGTTGAGCGCACCGGCCTCGACCCGCACCACCACCTCGCCCGGGCCGGCCACGGGCTCGGGGACGTCCGTGAGGTAAATCCCCTCGATGCCCGAAAAACGGTCATAGCGAACTGCTTTCATGGTGTTCCCCGGTTTCCGAGTGATGCGCATCGGACGGATCGCGCGAGAGGGCGCTCAGGTACGGCGCAGGAGTGGCAAGAGGATGTCGTCGACGAGATGCGCGACGAAGGCGGCGTCACACGGCTCGCCCACGACCACGATGCGGTGCACGATCACCGCGGAACCGACCTCGGCGAAGAGCGCTGCCGCCCCGGGCGCCAGTCGCTCGGCCGCTTGGCGAACAAGTCGGTCCGTCGTCGCGGTCTGGTCCCGCCGCAGGATCCGCCGCATCTCCTGGGCCAGCCGCGCGTCGTTGCGCATGCCGGCGAACAGTGCCCCGAGCAGACCCACGTCCTGTTCGGAGATGCTCCGCGCGAGCCATGCCGCCAGGGAATGGACGTCCTCCCGGAGACTGCCTCCCACCGGCGGTGGCGGCTTCGCGGGCGCGCGGCGCTGGACCGCTGCGGCGACCAGCTCCGCCTTGTCGCGGTACCGGCGGTAGATCGTCGTCTTCGCTGCCCCGGAGCGCCCAGCCACCGCCTCCATCGAGAGCTGCTCGTACCCCACCTCGGTCAGCCGACGCGCTTTCAGCGGACCGACGTCCCTGACGCCCGGGCGTCGTCAGGCCGTCTGTACGCTCCATTTGCCGAGGTATCTCCCCCCTACCAACCCCCACCGCAGGAGTCCCCATGGCTGACAACGCCATTGACAGCGCACATTCGCTCTTCAAGGTCATAGAAACCGGCGACGCGGCACTCGCCGCCGAGGTCGTCGGCGCGGACTTCCACAACCGTGAGGCATTCAACTCCCCCGTCGCCTGTGCCATCCCCGGGCCGGCCGGCGTGCTCGCCTCCGGTGCCTGGATGCGCTCGGCGTTCGCCGACCTGCGCTTCCCGGTCCTTGACGCGGGCGTCAACGACGAGGGCAGCCAGGTGTTCGTCCGGGTACGCATGCAGGGTCGCCAGACCGGACCGTTCGTGCTCTTCCGCGACGAGAAGCTGGACAAGATCATCCCACCGACCGGCCGCGAGATCGACTACGAGCAGATCCACGTACTGACGGTGCGCGACGGGAAGGTGGTCGGGCACGAGGCCGTCCGCGACGACATGACCATGCTCGGCCAGCTCGGTGTCTTCCCGCCGACCCCCGCCATGGCCGCGCGGCTCGCGGCCTGGAAGCTCACCGGCCGCGACCGACGTGCGGCGGCCGAGGTCTCGGCGCTCTCCGCGCGCGCCGCGGAGGGCGCGAAGTAGGGAAAGCAGGACGGCGAAGTCGGGGCCTTCCCCGGCCTCACCGCCGCTGTCCGCTGCTGCAAACGGCTCGTCCGCCTCACCGCACAGACTCGGTCTTATGCCGTGGTGCGGGACGTGCGGGTTCAGCTCCGCGGCTGCGGCGCCCTGTCGGTCCGGGCGGGTCAGATGATGCCGGCGCGGATGGCGTAGGAGACGGCGTGGGCGCGGTTGCGGAGGCTGAAGCGCTTCATGAGGCCGTAGAGGATGTATTTGACGGTACGTTCGGAGTAGGAGAGCTTGATCGCGATCTCGGCGAGCTCCTTGCCGTCGGCGAGCAGGCGCAGGACGTCGACTTCGCGGGGGCTGACTCCGGGCGCGGTGAGGCCGCGGAGAGCGAGGACTTCGCGGTGGGTCCAGCGGATCTGTTCCAGCAGGGTGTCCTGGAGGGTGGGCGGGAGGATCCCGCCGTCCTCCGCGACGGTGAGCAGGGTGCGGATGAAGTCGGCCGGGGTGAAGGTGTCGCGCCACAGGACGGCGCGTACTCCGGAGTCGATGGCCGCTGAGATGTCGGCGCGCCACTCTTTTCCGGATCACCACGACGTAGCGTGTCTGGGGGTTGTCGCAGAGCCCGCTCAGCAGTTGCAGGGTGGAGGCGGCCGCGATGTCCACGGCGACCACCACGACGTCGGCCTCTCCGATCCTGTCCGCAGGGATCTCACTGATGCGGCGGTCGCTGCGGAGACAGCTGACGAGTCCGGCACGGACGACGGCGTCGGGTGAGTGGATCGCCACGCTCACGGTGTCGGTGAGTATCTGCTGGGGCATTCGCCCTCCTCCACGGGAAGCCGGTGTCGTCCCTGGGTGCTGAGAGGCTGATGGTGCCACGCGCGGTCCGGCTCCCCATCGGTCGACGACCCCCGTCCGCAAAAGACAGGGAAACCTGGCACAAGCCCTCCCACAGCAGGGAAACCTGGTGTCAGGGAGTGATGCTCATTCCGCCGGAGTTCGAGCCCGATGAACCGCTCGCCGAGTCATGGGACACGCGGGCGACGGATCGGCCGCCCCCGGCGCAACGGAGTTGAACCGACGACGGGCATGACCACCACCGCCTCGAGCGCCGGGCCTTCGGCTCAGTTGGCGGCGCGCTCAGCCGGTTACCGGCTGCGGTGTTCGTACGGCTCGCGCGCTGACCGCTCCGGCGGCCAGGCAGACCGGGGCCGCGAGAAGCCAGATCAAGGAAGGGCTTGCCAGGGTGCCGAGCGCGAGTCCGGTGGTGGGTCCGACGGCGGAGCCGATGTCCTCGGTGGTGGACAGCGCGGCCTGATAAGTGGCCCGCCGACCGGGTGTCGCGTGACGAGTGACGAACGTGGACACGGTGGGGCTGTAGAGCATCTGCCCAGCGGCGATCGCGAGTACCGCGCCGACGAGAACCGGATACCCGTAGCCACCGGCTGCCAGTGCCAGCAGGCCGACGCACTGCGCGCCCGCGCCCAGCCACAACAGCCGGCCGGTGTTCTGCCGGCGCGCCCACCGGCTGGCCGGGATCTGGAACACGATGCTCGCCGCAGCTGCGATGGCGAACAGCGCGGCGTAGGCCCCACCGCTCAACGGATGCTGTCGACGCAGGAGGACCAGGCCGTCGGCTTCCCACCAGGTGAAGGTAATGCTCAGCAGGCCGCCGCCGGCGATGAGAAGACCGAGCCGCTGGTCACGCAGAACCGCCCTCGGGGCTACGGGGACGGCGCTCAACTCAGCCTCGGCCGGGGGGTTTTCGGGGGCGGTCAGGGTACCGGGGATCGTCAGCACGACCGCTGCCGAGGCCGCGACGAGCATGCCCCCGGAGGCCGCGAAGACGGCCGACAGGGAGATCGTCACCGCGGCGGCACCGATGAGCGGCCCCGCGACACGTCCGACGTTGGCGGCCACCCGGGCCTGGGAAAAGGCCTGGTGCAGATCGTCGTGTTCGAGGTCGCCGATGAGCGCGGCGATCGTCGGATGGAACGCCGATTCAAACAGGCCCGCCACGAGGAACGCGGCGACGGCGAACAGCGCGTGGTGGACGGCGAAGAGACTGCCGTAGCCGAGCGCCATGCCGACGGTGGAGACCAGCAGCGTACGACGGTGCCCGAACCGGTCGGCGAGCAGTCCGCCGAGCAGTCCGCCGGCCAGTTCCCCGACCGCCTGGGCGAGGAACAGCAGACCGGCGGTGGTTCCGCTCAGACCGCCCACCTGGCGGGCCCAGACGATGACGAACGGCAGCATGGCGCCGTCCGCCAGCGCACCGAGCAAGCGCACCAACAACAGCCCGCGAAAAGCGATATCGGAGCGTCGCCCCTTCGCACGCCGGGCACCGGTCACGAAGGGTCCCCGGCAGGCAGCGCGTCCTGCATCTTCCAGTACGCCTTGGCGAAAATACGTTTCCGCGTGACGCCGCGCTCCTCCAACAGGCCACGTACGGAGCGCACCGTCCGGGACTCGCCGAGCACGTACACCTGGCCGAACCCGTCCGGCTCGGGCAGCGTCCGTACCGCGCCGAGCACCTGATCGGCCGCGTCGACCGAACCGTCCGGGCGGACCAGCCAGCGGGTTTCAGCCGCGAGGGGCAACCGGTCCGCGGCCGACTCGACCTGGACGATCGCGGTCGCCCGCTGCGCCGGGGGCAGCGCCTCCGTGAGAGCCGCGATCGCCGGCAGCGATGCCAGATCCCCCACGAACAAGTGCCGTGCGGCCGACCGCGGTTCGAGCTTCCCGCACGGTCCGGCGAATCGTGCGCGCGAACCGGTCTCGGCATTCCGCGCCCAGCGGTTGCCCGGTCCGACGCCGGCGTGGAGTACGACATCCACGTCCCACTCGCCGGCCTCCGGACGGGCGTGGCGGATCGTGTAGCGGCGCTTGACCCACACTCCGGAGTCGGTCTCCAGCAGCATCTCGATGTCCTGGGCGGGCCGAACCATCACGCCAACGAGGCTGGCGGCCCCCAGTGTGATCCGGACGGTTCGCTCGGTCAGGGGCCGGCGGTCCAGCAACCGCCCGTCATGTATCTCGCTCATCAGCACTCTCCAACGGAACGGGGCGGAACGGAAGGGAACGGAACGGGGCGGCGCGGGCACACGGACACCTGGGCACACCGGCAGCCCAATATCGGTGCTTGGTGTCTCGTATTTAGCCTAGCAGCATTTCGAGGCATCGAGCACCGATACGCTGAGGGCATGTCCACGCCGCGGCGAGCCGTCGCCAAACCTTCCGCCCCCGGACGTCCCCGCAGCGAGGACGCCCGCCGGGCCGTCCTGCACGCCGTCGACGACATGCTCGTAGAGATCGGGTACGCCGCGATGACGATGAAGGGCATCTCCGAACGCGCCCGAGTGGGCCGCCAGACCGTCTACCGCTGGTGGTCGACGAAGGCCGAGATCCTCCTCGAAGCCAGCGTCCAGGACGCGCGCGGCGAACTGGCCACGGCGCCGAACGCCGATCCGACCGAGGACCTGGTGGCCTACCTGAGCGCCGTGACCGCCTTCCTGACCGTTTCACCCGCCGGGCTCGCCTACCGCGCCCTGCTCGGTGAGGCCCAGCACGATCCGGCGGTGCGCGACCTTCTGCGCGACGACGACCCGCTGGCCACCGCCACGAACGCGGTACTCGACCGGCACCGGAGTCACGCGCGGGCCATGCCTGACACCGAACTGGCCGCGGCTCAACTCGTCGGCCCCGTCGTCCTCCCCATCCTCACCAACGGAATCGCGATCCCCCGGTCCCTCCTCACCGCCCACGCCGCGATCTTGATGACCGCTTGGCAGGGGTGAGCCCGGCAGAGAAGCCCAGCCGTTTTCGCGGCCAGGACGTCGACAAGGCCCTCGCCCGCCCCGGCAGAAAGGGGCGGGCGGGCGCACCCGGACGCGGCCGGTGCCTGAACCGGTCCACCGTCTCCGGGGCGTCAGATGGTCGCGGTGCCTGTCAGCGGTCCTGCTCGGGGGGCGAGAAGACGCGGATGAAGGTCGGCAGAAGGGTGCGCCGTCCCTCCAGTTTGACCAGCCCGCACTTGGCGGCCTGCATGAGGGTCCGGTATGAGGGCAGGTCGTCCGGCTCGAAGGTGATGACGAGGTCCGGCTTGTCGGGGGCCGGGCCGACGCCGGCGTCCAGGTGCCCGTCCGTGACGACGGCGTGCAGCACACAGTCGGGGAAGCGGATCTCCCAGGACGCGGTGAGATCGGGAACAGCGGCGGGATCGAACACCGCCCGCAGGGAGAGGGTCACCGACTCCGGTGTGACGATCTCGCCGGGCCGGGGCTCGCCGAGCCGGGTCGCTCCCCAGCGTCCCAGGGCCAGGAGCGCCGGTTCCAGGTCGCGCCCCGCCTCGGTGCCGCCCGCATCGGGAGGCGCCGAGACCCGCGAGTCCACGGACACCGGTCGGCGGGTGCGGGTCGGATGCGTCGCCGACCCCTCCGCCCTCCTGCCTGCGGAGACAGTGGCGTTCACAGGCACCCCCGAAGGGGCGGCCCACCACCCCACGTGATCTCCATCAACGGACAGCTGTCGCAGCTTGTCGTAGCTCTCCGTTCCGGGGGCGGCCGTATAGACCTGCAGAACCTGGGACCGGTCGGGGTCCGCCAGGATCTGACAGTGCACTTCGAGCAGGCCGAGTGCCGGGTGCACGATGCGTTTGGGGGCGCAGTAGGCCCCCAGCGCCGGGTGCTCCCGCCACAGGGACGCGAACTCCGGACTGGCGGTCAGCAGCGTGTCCACCACGACCGAGGCACGCGAGCCCTCACCGTCCGCGGCGTACGTCGCATGCAGGTGCGACGCGAGGAGACGGCTGTGCATCGGGTGGTCGTCCTCGGGATAGATCATCCGCGTATCCGGGTCGGTGAACCAGCGGTAGTGCAGGCTGCGGGCCAGGCCGGTGTGCCCGCTGTCGTCTCCCACCAGCGCGACAGCCGGGCCGGTCTGCCCGAGCGTCTCGCCGAGCAGACTGATCACCTGCGCGGGGGTGTCGGCCAGCCGGTCGAGGATACGCATGATGCCCGGATCGATCCGGTCGCTTCGCCGGACCCGCCGCGGGGGCGGGTAGCCGCCGAGCCGGAACAGATGATCCCGCTCCTCGACGGACAGGCGCAGACCGCGGGAGATCGACGAGAGCATCTGCTGCGACGGGTACGGCCCGCGCTCCTGCTCCAGCCGGGTGTAGTAGTCGGCCGACACGTCGCACAGCGCCGCCACCTCCTCACGGCGGAGCCCGGCCGCGCGCCGTCGCCGCCCTCGGGGCAGCCCCACGTCCTCCGGTTGCAGCGTGTCACGCCGGGTACGCAGGAACGCTGCGAGTCGGGCCCTGTCCATGGGGAAAGTGTCATCGACAACGCCCCCGACGGTGAACACCTCACAGAGCGTCGTAGGTCACGCCGGTCAGCCGCTCGGATATGTCCCACAGCCTCACCGCGGCAGCTCCGGAACGGGCCGACCGGTAGACGGTCAGCTCGGTCGGACGGCCGGTGAACTGCCCGAATCCGTCGGGGCCGAAGAAGCCGCCCCCTTGCGCGTCCGGGCTGGTCGCCGCATACAGCGCGGGGAGCACACCGGCGTCGACACCGTGGACGAGGACACCCATGCGGGCCAGCCGGGTCATGATCGCCTCGTACGGAGAGGGACGGCGGCGGCCCATGTTGGGACCCGACGCGTAGAGGTTGGTCAAGGTCGTGCCGGGGTGGGCGGCATTACTGGTGATGCCCCACCCCGCTGCCTTGCTGCGCCGGTCCAGTTCGAGGGCGAACAGCAGATTGGCGAGCTTGGACTGGCCGTAGGCGCCGACCGGTGCGTACTTCCGCTCGCTCGGCAGATCAGCCCAATTGATCTTGCCCGAGCGGGCGGCGCTGCTGGTGATGGTGGTGACCCGGGCCCGCCCGGCGCGCAGCAGCGGGAGGATCTGCCCGGTGAGGGCGAAGTGGCCCAGGTGGTTCGTGCCGAGTTGCAACTCGAAGCCGTCCTCCGTGGTGTGCCGGGTGGCGGGGGCCATCACGCCGGCGTTGTTGACCAGGATGCCGACCGGCCGCCCCGACCGCTTCAAGGTCTCCGCGAAAGCGGCGACCGAGGCCAGCGACGCCAGATCGACACGTTGGGCGGAGACAGCCGCGCCCGGTACCGATGCCCGGATCCTCTCGACCGACGCGGCACCCTTTTCCGGGTTCCGCACCGCGAGAATCACCTCGGCCCCCGCCCGGGCCAGTTTCCCGGCCAGCCCGAAACCGATGCCGTCGCTCGCGCCGGTCACCACCGCGAGCCTCCCGGTCACGTCGGGCACGGACACATCCATCACTGAGAACTCCCCTGGCAACGTCTCTTCCTCGGCATTGCCACCCTCGCACTGTCGCCCGGGCGCATCCATGTCGCGCCGAGCCATGGATAACGCAACCGTGGTCGCCGACCGGGAGCGGTTGCCGGCGGGCCGACCCGGGCATGGCGGCGCCCCGAACTGACCGGGGAAATCGTCCCGACCCGCACAGCGGCCCGTCGGAGGGAGTGCTTGCTGGTCGAGGAGTCGGCGGGCCGGGCCTTTCTGAGCCCGGACAACGCGCGCCGGCCACCCGGGAGCGGGCCGCGTCCATCGCGTTGCAGCGCGATCCGCTGCCGGATCGGGGCGGTTGGCGGCGTCTTCCTGGTCGGTCCCGCCAGGCGGTCCGGCGTTTCGGGGTGCTTGGCGCGAACCGTGCAGGGGATGGTGGGACCGGGGATCCGGCGATCGCGCGATTCGGCCCGTCGGGGGATCCGTGGTGGTCGAATCGGAGCCTCCGACAGGTCCTGCCACTGCTGGTCTCTGCTTCGGCCCCTCGGGCAGGACATGGATCGTGAGAGGCTGAGGCGACGGAACAGGACAGGACCGGGGAGGTGCAGGAGATGTTGCCGAGCGCTAGGGCCGGCAGCGTGCCCGCGTCCGAGGCGGCTTCTCCGGCCGGACTGCCGGATCTGCTCGGGGCGGCGGTGTGCGTGGTGGACCAGCGCGGCTTGGTCGCCCGCGTCAACAGCCATGCCGAGCGGCTGCTGGGCGGGACCACTGCTGATCTGGTCGGCCGGAACGTGCACGACCTGCTGCACCGCGACCGGCACGGCCAGCCGTCGGCCACGGCCCAGTGCTCGCTCATCCAAGCGTTCCTGACCCGGCGCCCCCAGGTCGGCGGCGGATGGTTCGAGCGGGGCGACGGGTCGCTGGTCGAGCTTTCCTGGCTGATGGCGCCGTACGCGGAGGCGAGCGCCGACGCGGACGCGGTGGTGTTCTTCACAGACCACGACCGTGCCGCGGACCTGCCGAACGCGCCCGGGTCGGCACTCCCGGAACTGGAGCGGCTGACGCTCCTGGCCGAGACAACGACCCAGTTGACGTCGACCCTCGACAGCGACGAGGCGCTGAACCGGCTGGTCCACCTGGTCATCCCCCGCATCGCCGACTGGGCGGTGGTCGACCTGATCACCGAGGGCGACGAGGTCGAGCGGTCCATCGTGGTGCACTACGAGGACGGCGCGTACGTCGCCCGCGTGGACCTGCAGGGACCCATGCCGCCGGTGCCGGCCGAATCGCCGATGCCGCTGTCCCGCGCGCTGCGGGGTGCGGCCTCCTCCCTGGTGACGCCGCAGACCTACCAGGGACCGCCGGACTCCGGAATCGCCATCGAACAGGCCAGGCTGTTCGCGGCGACGGGCATGCACTCGGCCGCCATCGCTCCGATACGCGGCCTGCGCGACGTACTCGGCGCGCTGACGCTGGGGCGGTCCGCGCCCCGGGGCCCGTTGACCCCGGCCGACCTGTCGCTCCTGGAGGATCTCACCCGCCGGACCGGGCTGGCCCTGGACAACGCCCGGCTCTACCAGCGCCAGCGCAAGGTCGCCGAGACCATGCAGCGCCACCTGCTGCCGCAACTCCCCTCGGTACCCGGGCTGCAGATGGCCGCGCGCTATCTCCCCGCGCCGGACGACTCGCAGGTCGGCGGAGACTGGTACGACGCTTTCACCCTGGCCGACGGCATGACGGCTCTGGCCATCGGCGACGTCGTCGGGCACGACCTGGACGCCGCCGCCGGCATGGCACAGATCCGCAGCATGCTCCGCGCCTACGCCTGGAGCCACCACGAGCCGCCCAGCGCGATCGTGCGGCGGCTGGACGGATCGACGTTGCTGGCAGGGGTGCCGATGGTGACCCTGGTCTTCGGAGTGGTGGAGCAGGCCGCCGACGGCATGTGGCGGCTGACCTGGACCAACGCCGGCCATCCTCCGCCGCTGCTGGTCGCGCACGACGGACAGGCCCGCTACCTCACCGATGGACACGGGATGCTGCTATCCACGGGACTCACCCCGTCGCGCACCGACACGAGCCTGACTCTGCCGCCGCGGTCGACGCTGGTCCTCTACACCGACGGCCTGGTCGAGAGCCGTCACCGCCCCATCGACGATGGGCTTGAGCGGCTCCGCAAGCACGCCGCATCCCTGGCCCACCGCCCGCTGCCGGCATTCACCGACCTGCTGCTGGAGCGAGCCCGCCCCACAGACGACAAGA
>NZ_FMCH01000338.1 GCF_900091855.1 Streptomyces sp. DvalAA-14 | reverse complement strand
GACGCCGGCCGGGACCGCGACGCGACGGCGACCGCGACGGCAACGGCAACGTCAACGGCAGACGGCGGCCGCACCGGCCACAGATCGACGGGCCGGCCGGCGGCCGGGCCGCGGTGCGCCGGCTGCAGGGAGAAGGGCCGCGGGGAGCCCGCCCGCGCCCGGCAACGGTAAGGGGCGCCCCTCCAGTGATGGGCGCCCCTTACCGACAGCGGGCGCGGACCGTGAGGCCCGCACCGGCACCGGCCTCAGATCCGGCTGAGCCTGATGACCGGGATGTCCCGGTCGGTCTTCTGCTGGTAGTCCTCGTACGGGGGGTACACCTCGACCAGATGCGGCCACACCCGGGCCTTCTCCTGCGCCGACAGCACTTCGGCGCGCGCCGCGAACCGCTCGCCCAGCACCCGCAGATGGACCTCGGGGTGCTCCTGGAGGCTGGGGAACCACTTGGGGTGCTGGGGCGCGCCCCCCTTGGAGGCGACGATCAGGTAGTCGTCGCCGTCACGGCCGTAGATCAGCACGGTGCGGCGCCAGTCACCGCTGACGCGGCCGCGGTAGTCGAGCAGCAGGCAGGGGGAGCCCCGGAAATCGGTGCCTTCGGTGCCGTCGGACTCCTCGTAGCGGCGGGCCTGCTCGGCCACCCAGGGCTCGGGGCTGATCTTGACGGTGGCCGGGTCGTAAAGGGTCATGCACGTGCCTCCAGGACGTCTGTGGTCGGCGACGGTCGCCACCCTGTGCCCGTCTGCCCCGCCCGGGGGGTCACAGACCCGGGGCGCCCCAGACCGGGAACCAGCGCGACAGGTCGTTCTCCAACCGGAGATCGTTGCCGACCAGCGCCTTGATCTGAAGCTCCAGCGCGCTGTCCCGCTTCTCACCGGGCAGCGGGGCGAACGGGTAGAAACTCCCCCGCTTGTAAAGATAGACCAGCGCCAGCGAACGGCCGGCCGGGTCCTTGAAGCCGACCAGCGAACACAGCAGCTGCGGTCCGAAGCCGTGCTCCTCCAGGGCGGAGTTCACCGCGTGCAGATCGGTGACGAGATCGGTGACCGCGGCCGGGTCGTGCCGGGCCAGCAGCCAGGTGTAGCCGTAGGCGTCCTGCGTGGCCTCGACCGACAGCAGCGCGTCCAGATCCTGCCGCATCTCGGCGAAGGCGCCGCCCTCGACCGCGGCGAAGCAGACCGAGCCCAGCCCGGTGGGCCGCAGCTCGCTGGCCGCCTCCAGCGTGATGGCGGCGGAGCTCAGGCCGAAGAGCTGGTCGAGGTCGGGGCGGACCGGTTTGGTGCGGCCCAGCAGTACGTCCAGCAGACCCATCAGCGGCGGTCCAGTTCGAGGGTGATCCGGCCGAGCTGCTCCAGGCGCTGTTCGAGGCTGGGGTGGGTGGACAGCAGCCGGGAGATGGACGGGCCGTTGGTCAGGGCGGGCGCGAAGAAGAACGCGTTGAAGGGCTCGACCTTGCGCAGGTCCCGGGTCGGGATGGCGGCGATCTGGCCGCTGACCTTGGTGAGCGCGGAGGCCAGCGAGGAGGGGCGGCCGGTGAGCAGCGCCGCGCTGCGGTCGGCGGACAGCTCGCGGTAGCGCGACAGCATCCGGGTGAGCAGGAAGCTGATGATGTAGACGACCGCGCTGATCAGCGGCACCAGGATCACCAGGGCCGCGGTGCCGGGATCGCGGGCCCGCCGGAAGCCGCCCCACAGTCCGATCCGGGTGACGACACCGGCCAGGATGCCCAGGAAGGAGGCGATCGTCATCACGGCCACGTCCTTGTGCGCGACGTGGGACAGCTCGTGGGCGATGACGCCTTCCAGTTCGTCGGGCTCCAGCCGCCGCAGCAGGCCGGTGGTGGCGCACACCAGGGTGTTCTTCTGGTTGCGGCCGGTGGCGAAGGCGTTCGGCACGTCGGAGTCGGCGATGGCGACCCTCGGTTTGGGCAGGTCGCCGAGCGCGCAGATCCGGTCCACCACGCCGTGCAGCTCCGGTGCCTGTTCGGGGGTGACCTCGTGGGCGCCCATGCTGAAGGCGGCGATGCGGTCGCTGAACCAGAACTGGGCGATGAACAGGATGCCGGCGATCACCAGGATGATCGGCCAGGATCCCTGCAGCAGGACCAGCAGCGCGCCGACGAAGACGACGTACAGCAGTCCGATCAGGAACATCGTGACGACCATCCGGGTCGTCAGTCCCCGGTCTGGCGCGAAGCGGTTACGGTTCATGTGCCCCTCCCGAGTCGTGCGGGGCGCGGGCCGCCGGCCGCGACCCGTCGTGCTCCGTGGGCGGACCCAGCCTTGGTGCTGTATCCACCCAATGGTTGCAACGACGGGCACCGCCCGAGGGGTTCCGCTCTCCGGGTGCTTATCCGGAGTTTTACCCTTCTCGGGCCGGTGTGACCTCCTGCGCGTCGCCCGTCCGGGGGGCGGGGACGCCGTCAGGCCCCTGAGCTGGTCACGTCGAGCACCAGCTTGCCGATGGTGCGGCGCGCCCGGAGGTCCTCGTGGACGCGGGCGGCCTCGGCCAGCGGGTGGACCCCGCCGAGCTGCGGCCTGAGGCGGCCCTCGCCGATCATGGTGAGCAGTTCCGCGACCGGTTCGCGGTACATCCCGGGGCGGCCCACGCAGTGGGCGAGCCAGAAGCCGACGACCGAGCGCGAGCGCCCCATCAGCTGGGCGGCCTGCAGCGGGGTGGCCGGGGTCCGGGACGCCATGCCGTAGGTGACGAGCCGGCCGAAGGGTGCCAGCGCGGCGAGCGAGGCGTCGAAGACCGGGCCGCCGGTCATCTCCAGCACGACATCCACCTTGCTGCCGCCGTTGGCCTCGATCAGGCGCTCCTTGAGTCCGTCCGGGCCGCCGTCGATCGCGATGTCGGCGCCGAGTTCCAGGGCGAGCTCGCGCTTGTCCTTGGAGGAGGCGGTGGCGATGATCCGGCCGGCGCCGTAGGCCTTGGCGAGCTGCACGGCGAGCGAGCCGGTGCCGCCGGCCGCCGCGTGCACCACGACGCTCTCGCCGGGTGCCAGCCGGGCGGAGGTGCGCAGCAGGTGCCAGGCGGTGAGGCCCTGTACGACCACCGCCAGCGCCTGGGCGTCGGTGACACCCTCCGGTATGTCGACCGCGAGCTGCTCCGGGGCGACGGCCTGCTCGGCGTAGCCGCCGTTGCCGGGCAGCAGCGCGACCACCCGGCGCCCGTCGGGGGTGTGGCCGGCCACCTCGCCGCCGGGCACCATGGGCAGCGGGGAGCGCGTGAGGTAGGAGTTCTCCACCGTGTGGGTGTCGGCGTAGTTGACGCCCGCGGTGTCGACCCGGATCAGCAGCTCGCCGGGACCCGCCACCGGATCCGGCACTTCGGCCTCGTGCAGTACCTCGGGGCCGCCGAACTCGGTGATCTGGATGGCGCGCACGCTGGGCTCCTCCGCGGCAGACACGGTCCTCCCGGCCGGGAGGACCTCTCCGCAGAGATTACCGACTAGTCGGTATGGGGCATAGTCCCGACGGCAAGCCTCAAGGCAGGACCCGCAGGACCCGGAAGCAGGATCCGCGGCATGCCCCCGGCGTCAGCCGACCGGCACCGGCCGCGCCGGCGCCGGACCGACGTACCGGGCCGCCGGACGGATGATCTTGCTGTCCTCGGCCTGCTCCAGGATGTTGGCGCTCCAGCCGACCACCCGCGCGGCGGCGAAGGTCGGCGTGAACATCTCGCGCGGCAGCCCGCACAGCTCCATCACCACCCCGGCGAAGAACTCCACATTGATGTGCAGGTCACGGCCGGGCTTGAGCTCGGCGAGCACGGCCTCGGCGGATTCCTCGACCCGCACCGCGAAGTCCACCAGGTCCCCGCCGAAACTCCGCGCGATGCCCTTGAGCAGCCGCGAGCGCGGGTCCTCGGTGCGGTAGACGGGGTGGCCGAAGCCCATGATCCGGTCGCCGGCCCCGATGTGCTCCCGCAGCCAGCCGTCGATCCGTCGGGGGTGCCGATGGCGTCCAGGGTGTCCAGCGCGCGGCTGGGCGCGCCGCCGTGCAGCGGTCCGGACAGCGCGCCGATCGCGCCGACCAGGCAGGCGGCGAGGTCGGCGCCGGTGGAGGCGATCACCCGGGCGGTGAAGGTGGAGGCGTTGAAACCGTGGTCGACGGTGGAGATGAGATAGCGCTCGATCGCCCGCGCCGTGGCCGGATCCGGCTCCCGCCCGGTCAGCATGTAGAGGTAGTTCGCCGCGTGCGGCAGGTCCTCGCGCGGCTCGACCGGTTCGAGGCCCTGCCCGAGCCGGTACAGCGCGGTGAGCAGCGTGGGTACGGCGGCGCAGGCGGCCAGCGCGTCGGCCCTGCGCCGCTTCGGGTCGATGTCGTACAGCGGGCGGAATCCGGCGGCGGCGCCGGTCAGCGACAGCGCGGTCCGCAGC
>NZ_FMCH01000071.1 GCF_900091855.1 Streptomyces sp. DvalAA-14 | reverse complement strand
GCCGCCTTCGTTGCCGCCCTGGTTGCCGAACCGGTCGCCGCCTTGGTCGCCGGGCCCGTCTGCTGGCCCGAATGGGCGGCCCGGGCCCTGGTACTGGTACTGGTCGGCCTGCGCGGGCGGGCCGGCCGGGGCGCGGTGCTGGGCCGCGGGGTTGAGCTGACGGCTCTGGTCGCTGTCCTGCTCGCCGCGCCGGTCGCCCGGTGCGAACGGACCGCCCCGGCCGCCCTGCTGCCCGCCGGGGCCGAATGGGCCACCGGGGCCGCGACCGCCTCGTTCACCCGATGGGCCGACCGCCTGCCCTCTCGGCCCGGCCTGGCCCCCCGCGTCCGCCGCCGGCAGCGCGTTGCGGCCCGGAGCGATCTCCCGGCCCGGACCGACTTCCCTGCGAGGACTGATCTCCCGGCCGGTTCCAGCGGTGTCCCGGCCGGTTCCACCGGTTTCGCGGCCGGTTCCACCGGTCTCCCGGCCCGGGCCGCCGATCTCCCGGCCCGGTCCGATGTCCCTGCGCTGCTCGATGCCCCGGCGCGGTTCGGGTTCCGCTCGGTCCTCCGCCTGCTCTTCCGGCCGGGCCCGCCGAGCCCTGCGCCCGGTCGGGGGGTGGACCGCCTCCGCCGTGCCGCCCGCCGTATCGGCCGCCGCCTGCGGCGTCCCCTCGTCCTCGGGACGCCGCAGCGCACGCCGCCGCCCGGTCGGGGCCTCGCTCTGATCGGCCGCCGCCGGAATCGCCCAGGGCGCGACCACCGTCTGGGTGTCCTCGGCCGGCTGCCGTCCCCGCGTACCGGAGGACGCGCCCGCGCCGGACGACATGCCCGTGTCCGTACCGTCGGAACGCTCGCGCCCCGCGTCCGTACCTTCCGCCGCGGCCCTGCGCCGGTCGCCGGAGCCGGACCCGGGCCCGACCGGGACCTCCAGCACGTACGCGCTGCCCTGCCCCGGCACCTCGTGCGTCTGCAGGACGCCGCCGTGCCGTTCCACGATCCCGCGCGCGAGCGGCAGATGCACCGGGTCGCCGCCCGCGCTCGGCCCGCGCACGTCGATGCGTACGACGTCGCCGCGCTGCGCCGCCGCCACCACGATCGTCGAGTCGCCGGTGTACGCGATGGCGTTGCCCGCCGAATCCACCCCGGCCACGTCCGCGATCAGGTGGGCCAGTGCCTGCACCATCCGGGGCGCGTCCACCGACGCCTGGATCGGCGGCGCGTGCACCGCGTACTGCGCCCGCCCGGGTCCGATCAGCTCCACCGCGCCGTCCACGGCGGCGGCGATCACGTCGTCCAGCCCGGCCGGCGCCCGGTTCAGCTTGTCCTCGCCGCGGTCCAGGCGCTGGAAGGCCAGCACATTGTCGATCAGCGTGGTGATCCGGGCGTACCCGGCGGCCAGATGGTGCAGGATCTGATTGGCCTCGGGCCACAGTTGCCCGGCCGGGTCGGCCGCCAGGCCGCTCAGCTCGCCGCGCAGCTCCGCCAGCGGGCCGCGCAGCGACGTGTCGAGCAGCGCCCGCAACTGCATCCCGCGCGCGGCGAGCGCGTCGTACTGCGTCCGGTCGGTGAAGGTCATCACCGCGCCGACCAGCTGCTCCCCGTCCCGTACCGGCGCCGTCGTCAGGTCGACCGGTACGGCCTTGCCGTCCTTGCGCCACAGCACCTGGCCGCGCACCCGGTGCTTGCGCCCGGAGCGCAGCGTGTCGGCGAGCGGCGTCTCCTCGTACGCCAGCGGCGAGCCGTCCGGCCGCGAGTGGTGGACCAGCGGGTGCAGCTCCTTGCCGCCCAGGTCGGTCGCCCGGTGCCCCAGGATCTGCGCGGCCGACGGATTGACCAGCACGATCTTGCCCGCGGTGTCCACGCCCACCACGCCCTCGGCGGCGGCCCGCAGAATCATCTCGGTCTGCCGCTGCTGCCGGGCGAGTTCGGCTTCGGTGTCCACCGTGCCGGACAGGTCCCGCACCACCAGCATCAGCAGTTCGTCGCCGGTGAAGTGCGGCACCCCGTCACCGAAGTCCGCGTACGGGGTCCGGCCGTCCTCCAGATTGGCGCTGGTCACCTGCACCGGGAACTCGGTCCCGTCGGTGCGGCGCGCGGTCATCCGGGTCGGCTTGGTGCGGGTGTCCTCCTCGGCCTCGCGCGGGCTGCGCATCGAGCCCGGGATCCGCTTCGGGTCGAATTCGGGCAGCAGGTCGAGCAACCCCCGCCCCACCAGCGCCGTACCCGGCGTCTCGAACGTCTCCAGCGCTATGGCATTGGCGTTGACCACCGTGCCGTTGGCGTTGACCAGAAGCAGCGCGTCGGGAAGAGCGTCGAGTATCGAGGCGAGGCGAGCAGCGCCTCGGGATGGCCTGCTGCTCACGGACGCGTCCTCCTTGTTACCGCATGTGTTGCCGCGCTGCCCTGCGCTCCCGGGGCGGCCCCGCGCGCGTCCCTTTCACGCGGCGCGGTCGGCTGTCGTCACGGGCGGCCCATCTTGCCGCCACCCCCGGGACATGTCACTAGCCGAGTGTACGGGTCGGGCCCCCCGCCGGTGCCTCGGATGCCCATGTGCGCCTGACTGCTTGGGCGTTGATGGTTGTACGGCGGCCGCCCACCCGTGGTGTGGCATACGTCACCCGTGACTTTCCGGGCGCTTCCGGGAGTTCTCAGCCTTTGAGTTCCCGCGGCGGCGTGTCCTGGTCCGGCCCGGGCAGCACCGGCACCATCCGCGCCCACCGCGCCACCTCGCACCCGTTCGTCCTGCGGTACGACTCCGCCACGGTCTGGCCGTCCCACAGCCCTCTGACCTCGGCGGTCTGCGGACCCCCGTAGATCATCGAGCACGCCTGCCCGCCGGCCACCGGCCCGACCGGCCCGCCGATCTCCCGCAGCCGCCGGCACGCCTCCGGGGCCCCGACCCTCCCGCCGGTCGTCCCGCCGTCCCGCTGCCAGCAGCTCACGCGGTACGTCCGGCTGTGCCCGGCGCCGTCGTCATAGCTGATGAACAGCTTCCCGCCGGAGGCGGACCGGGGCAGACCGATCGCGTGGGCGCCGCCGGGCGTGGCGGTGAGGACGGCGGCGCCGAGGAGGAGGGTGGCGAGGGCTTTGCGGGTGAGGCGGTGGGGGATGCCGCGCGGGATTCGGCGCGGGGTGCGCGGGATGCGGTGAGGGATGACGCGAGTGTCGCGAGGGGTACGGGTGAAAGGCATGTCCCCTCCCTACCGGGCGAGGCCGCGGCTGCCCGGGAGTCACTCTCCGGTGGGCGCGGCGGGGGCGGGGCGGGGCGCTGGCGCGGCGCGGGCGGGGTGCGCCGGTGGTGCGGCACGGTGGTGCGGCGTGACGGCGCGCTATCGGCAGGGCGCTTCGCCGGGTCGGGTCGCCACCGGGCCGAACGCCCCGCGAACCCCTTTGCCCTGCCCAGCCCGCGCCTTGTACCGTAGTCTGCGATTGGTCGCGGCCCTCCAGGCTGTGCCATCATTTCCCCACGCGCCCACTCACCACCCGGGCACGTACCCAGGAGGCGTCGCCTAGTCCGGTCTATGGCGCCGCACTGCTAATGCGGTTTGGGCTTTACCGTCCATCGAGGGTTCAAATCCCTCCGCCTCCGCCATCACGACCAGGGAGTTCGCGCCAACCGGCGCGGGCTCCCTGACGCGTTTCCGCCCCCTGCTCGTGGCCTGCCCCCTCGCTCCGGCGAGCGGCGACCGCCTGCGGCCCGTGTGCCTCGCCACAACCGCATCTGCCCAGCTCACCGCGCCTGCGAAGTATCGATTTCACCTCCCGCGCCACCTCATGTAAAGTTGTCCACGCAACGGCGACCGGGTCAAAACGGCCGCAAAGCATCCCGCACTCGTAGCTCAACGGATAGAGCATCTGACTACGGATCAGAAGGTTGCAGGTTCGAATCCTGCCGAGTGCACCACAGGTCAAAGCCCCCGCCGGATCATCCGGGCGGGGGCTTTTTCGTACCGTACAGCAGCGAAGTACAGCAACCGCTTCGATCAGCCGTTGTCCATGGCCTCAGACAGCCGCCGCAACGCGTCCCGCACCTGTTCCTCTGCGGTAGTCGGCCCGTGCCTGGCGGAGCGCTCCGAGGGTGGTGGAGTACCGGCGGGCTTTGGTGGAGAAGTGGCCGCGGAAGCCGAGCATGTGTGCCCAGGCCCACAGCCGCCGGTCGTGCCCAGTTCGGTGGCGCCGTCGGGGTGGGTGCTGCCGCAGCGGCAGCGGCCGGCAGCGGGCCGGTTGTGGACCGCCGAAGCTCGGTGCGGTCAGCGTGGCGAAAACCCGGGGGTGGTCCCCTGTACATGAGTCAACCCGCCACGGGAAAAATCTTGTGACGGGAATGTCGCGCTGACGCTGCGTCAGTCTGTAGCGGGGAAGCGGTAGTCCAGAACGAACTGGTCAGCGGCCATGATCGTGTCGCAGACCTCCACCACACTCCCATCCGCAACGATGGCATTCCGGACAAGATGGATCACGGGTGCACCGGGGCTCAGGGCTAGAGCCGACGCTTCGGCCTTGCTCGCCAACCGCGCACGCACGGTCTCCGTGAACTCGACCAGTCCGTACCCGTGTTCCTCCAGCCGGGCATAGATCCCGCCGCCGCCAGGGTTTTCCGCGAACATCTCCGGGATGTCCTTGACGACCTGCCACGGAAGGTACGACGTGGCTTCCTCGGTCGGTACGCCGTCGCGGAAGTAGCGCCGCTTGCGGGCGAGCACTTGCGCACCGGGCGGAACGCCGAGGCGATCGGCGATGTCCTCCGGAGCTTCGGCGGGCCCGACGAAGAGCACGTTGACGGATGGCACACTGCCCGACTGCTCCGTCTCGGCTTGGTAGGCAGCCTTCCCGGCCTTCCGGTGCGCACGGCGGAACCGGTCCGAGGACTTCCGCTGAACCGGATACGAATCGGTGCACAGGGCCGCGGGCACCGCAACTCCAGCGGCCGCTTACGCCCGGCGGCAGCAAGAATGGGCTTGAAGTCGCCCTACTACGTTCCGTGGCCGCGCGCTCACACTCGGGGGTATGGGTGGTGGACGCACCGAACAGCGGCACGTGTGCGAGGTCTGCGGCGACCCGAGTCGGCCGGCGTACGAGCGCGGGGTGGGGATACCGCTCGGGACGGTCCGATGCGATCCATGCTGGAACCGGCTTGCCAACGAGTTGGCCGCCATCGACGGCGCCACAGACCCGCCACGACCCGACCCAGGTCCGAAGCATTTTGAGCCGATCGAGCCTGACGACTGCCCCAAGTGCGGCATGGCGGTGCGGACCATGCAGACCAACTACGAGCGGTGGGTACATCTGGACACCGAGGCGATGCGAGCGAAGGAGGTGCCCCGTCGGTACTGGTGGCGAATCGAGCCGATCAGGGCGCGCTACTCGACCTACGTGACTGGCCAGATCGCCGTACGGGTCAGAGGAATCGAACCGCTTCCCGACGACCTCGTGATCCCGGCGCACACGGTCGTCTGCCAGGACCCAGCAGCAATCGAGGAGGTCGAACAAGCCCGCCGTGACGACATCACCCGACAGCTCTGGTTGCCGCCGTCCGCCGAGGAGTTCGAGGACGAGTAGCGAGCGTGCCCCGCGTGCCCGTTGCGTGCCCGTCTGACGGGTACGCAGCGGGGAACTACGGGGAACAGCAGGGGTTCCGACTCGTAGGCCCTGGACTGGCCCGCCCCAGGTCACCACGGGCCCGCCGCACTCGTCTTCCAAACTAGTGCTCCAACATCCCCTCGTGGTCGCGTGACTGCTGCCCTTGGTCACAGGCGCAGTAGGGGAGATCCGTGCCGATCTTGGCCGTGTGGAGGTCTTGCACCGCGTTCATCGGAATGCGGGCAACAGTGACGCACACCCCTTCCGGATCGGCCGGCGCGGCCCCCGTGACAGCCAGGTGAGCCTGGTCGGCGAGGGAAACCCTGGCCAGAACATCGAAGACGTAGGACCCGTCAACTTCCTCGTAACCATCGGCCCAGATGTGAGCGAGCCCGCCATTGGTCATGCGTAGGTGCCAGAGCGAAGGAATGTCTTGAAGGTGCACGACAAGCAGGCTAGACCCGGGAGCAACTTAGCTGGTGGGCTTGTCCGCCGCGGTGTCGGGTACCCGCCGTTCCACAGGCAGCAGCCCTGTACAGCAGCGAAGTACCGCAACCCCAGCAACCTTCCCCGGCGGCAATCGTCACTCCGAGCCCTCGTAGCGGCTGGTATGACCGCTGTTGACCGTTCCGGCTAGAGCTACGGATCAGAAGGTTGCAGGTTCGAATCCTGCCGAGTGCACACGATGGAAACTGGCCAGAGGCAAGGTCAGAGGCCCTGATGACGCTACGGCGGATCGGGGCCTTTCTGCTGCGCGGACGGCTCGGGTCTCACAACGCTCGTTCAGCTCGTCCGAGCCCGCCCTGTGGCTCCGCGGCCCGGGTGGAGCAGTCGCGGATCCGGACGTAGCAGCGTCCCCGCCCGGCCGCGTGCCGCGCACCGTAGGGGCGATCCGCAGAGTCGGCGTGGTGTCCTTATTTCAGCCGCGCTCGCGCCTGGCGCTCGGCGGGGGTCATCTGCATCAGCTCCAGGTGCTCCGGGTCGCCGAGCCACCACCAGCGGTAGGCGGTCACGGCGAGCGTCAGCAGGAGGAATCCGGCGGCCCACGGGACGATGGAGGTCCACGTCGCGTGGCGGCCGTAACGCCAGATGGCGATCAGGCCGACATCCAGGGCGAGGAGGCGGGCCGCGGCGGTCAGGGTCGACCGGGTTCTGAAGGACACCGCCGCACCGTACAGCCAGCCAGCCACGGCACGGTACTTGGTCGGGGCGACTCGTCAGCTGGTCGAGGAAGTGGGGGACCACCGGTTCTGTCAGCGCTGGCTGCTAGCGTCCGCGCATGATGAGGCGGGTGCCCTTTACGGGTGGCGAGAAGGAAAGTCTGCACGTTGCCCTCGACCGGCATCGCGACGCGGTGCTGTGGAAGCTCGAGGGCCTCGATGACGAGCAGTTGCGCCGACCGATGACGCCGTCCGGGACCAACCTGCTGGGGCTGGTCAAGCACCTGGGGGGCGTCGAACTCGGCTGGTTCTGCGAGACCTTCGGCCGAGCGACGGGGCCCTTGCCCTTCGATGTCGAGGTCGACGAGACCTCCGACATGCGGGCACTGCCGAACGAGTCCACCAGGGAGATCGTGGACTTCTACGGCCGTGCCCGAGCCACTGCCGAACGAGTCCACCAGGGAGATCGTGGACTTCTAGGGCCGTGCCCGAGCCACTGCCGACCAGGTGATCGATGAGCTCGGCATGGAGAATCTGGGCGAGTCCTGGTCCGGTGAGACCGTCTCGCTGCGCTGGGTGCTCATCCATGTGACGACGGAGACCTCCCGGCATGCGGGCCACATGGACATCCTGCGCGAGCTGATCGACGGCTCGACCGGCGACCACGACCGGGGCTGATCCACCCGGCCGGCTCGGGGGAGCGCCGACGGGCGGTGGCCGGGCTGCTCGCGAGCCCCGGCGGGTAGGCGGGCGGTATGGCGAGGCGATGGCGGGTCCTGCTCTTCTGCGGAGGGCTCCTGGCGACGGTGTGCCTCGGTGCCGCCGCCGCCCGGTTGTTGCTGCATCAGCCGTGGGACGAGGTGATCACGATGTGCTGCGTTGTGGTTCTCTGTCCCTTCCTCAACCGGCTGGTCCTTTCGTTGCGGACGAGGGCCCGAACCGGTCGCCGGTGACCGACCCCGACCGGGTGGGTTGTCCCGCGCAATGACTGCTGGAAGTGGTGCCGGGCGCGGGGGCGCGGCTCTGCCGATT
Organism: Streptomyces sp. DvalAA-14; assembly: GCF_900091855.1. Lineage (GTDB taxonomy): Bacteria > Actinomycetota > Actinomycetes > Streptomycetales > Streptomycetaceae > Actinacidiphila. The sequence continues at coordinate 4,331 of NZ_FMCH01000071.1, read as the reverse complement.
GCGGCAGCAGGCCGGGACGGTGGGCCGGGACGCCGGGCCCGGACGGTGGGCCCGGACGGTGGGCCCGAACGGGGGTAACGGGCCTCTCATCCCTCCGCGTTGGCTTCCAGGCAGGTCAAGTCGATGTCGTCCAGGACGGCTTCGAACGTGCGGCCGGAGAGTTTGGCGTCCTGTTCGATCAGGACGGCGGCCCAGCCGGTCAGGCTCATCGCGAGGATGCGCAGGCCGTCGGTGCCGCGTTCGGCCAGGACGCGGTCGGCGGTGGCCAGGGCCTCCTCGGGGATGCGTTCGGCCGGTTCGAGGCCGACGACCCGGCGGAGCAGGTCGACGGTGGCCCGGGAGATCTCCGGGGTGAGCGCCGAGAGCCGGCGTTCCTCGTCCTTGTCCACGTAGGGCTCCCCTCGACTACGAAGCGTGCTGGCTCCATCACAGCAGAAGGGGGACCGCGGCGGCAGCGGATTCGGGGTTCTGGCCCCTGACACGGGTCGGTGTCGCGGGGGCCGTTGGGCGGCGCAGGCCGGCGAGTGGGGGCCGGGGGCGGCCTCAACTACCCGGTCGGCGGGGTGAATCCCGCGGTCCGCGAGCCGAACGGCCGCCCGGTCGGGTGCGTACCTCGACCACGGCGTTGTCGCTCCCGGGTGGGCCGCACAGCTCCAGCAGCCGGTGCTGCGCGGTCGTGCATTCCAGAATCACGCCGCCGAGCCGCAGCAGTGTCCGTACGCAGTAGGCGTCGACGAAGGCGAGCCCGGTCAGATCGATCGTGGTCAACCCCGGTTCGCGCACGGCCTCTTCGAAGGGGATCCGGGTGGCCAGATCTGCGTCCCCGGCCAGCCGCAGGACGTTCCCTTCCCGGGAGGAGTGCAGGCCGCCCGGCCGCGGCATGACGTTCAACGGGTGCGCCGCCAGCACCCGTTCGAGTCGCCGGTCCGCGGCCCTCGCCGGGACCGGGGGCCGGGGCGGCGTCCCGTCGGGCACCGCGGCCGGTTCGGCCCCACCGTCCCCGGCCGGCGATCCCGCGAAGGAGTCCAGCGGGTCGTCCGGCGCGGCCGCGAACGCGCCGCGGTCGTACTCGCAGACGCCCGTGAAGCCCAGCTTCGCCAGCAGCGGGGTCAGCCCCGCCTCGTACGCGGCCAACTCGCCGCCGTCCACCTCGGGTCGGGCCGCCCAGCTCATGTCGCCGGTCGCCCGCAGTCCGGTGAAGCCGCGCGCCCAGGTGTCCCGGACCACGGTCACCCAGTGCTCGTTGCGGGCGGCCGCGTCGAATCCGCGGCCGGGCTCGTAACCGGGCACGGTCCCGATCACCTCGACCCGCCCACCGTCGCCCGTCCGGTCCACCGGCACTCCGAAGGCGGCCAGCCGGTCCAGCGCCTCGGTTTCGAGTGTGTCCGGATCGGTGAAGAAGATCACCCGTTCGCCGCGGGCCAGCCCGTCGGTGGCGAAGGCGGCGCGCAGCGCCCACCGGTCCTCGTGGCTGTCGAACCACAGGCACGCGTGATCGCCGGGGCCCAGCCGCTCGACGGCGACCGTCCGAGGCGTCCGCGCACGCGACGAGCCCGGGGGTGCCGCCTCGTCGCAGGTCTCTCCCGCCATAGCGACGAACATACGCCGGGGCGTGGGCCAACCGCCGCAACCGACCGCTTCTTCCCAGGTCGTGACCGGAAGTGGCTGTCAGCGACAGGAAATGTCCGCTCGCCGCGGGACCGCCCGATCGGCCGGCCCACCCGGATTCTCAGACGTTTCACAGAAACGGCCAAGATTCCTTTCATAGCGCGCCCACAGGGTGGTCACCATGCCTTCCACCTCATCGCTCACCGGTACCGCAAACACCCAGGCCCACCCGGCCCCGGCCCCGGCCCCGAGCCAGAGCCCGGCACACCCGGCGACGGCCCCCCAGTCCTCCGCCCCCCAGTCCGCCGCCGACCTGGCCCGCCCGGACGGCTCCCCGGTCCGCGTCCTGGTCGTGGACGACGAGACCCCGCTCGCCGACCTGCTCTCGATGGCCCTGCGCTACGAGGGCTGGCAGGTCCGTACCGAGGCCGACGGCGCCGGCGCCCTGCGCGCGGCCCGCGAGTCCCGGCCGGACGCGGTCGTCCTGGACGTGATGCTGCCCGACATGGACGGCCTCGAAGTGCTGGCCAGGCTGCGCCGCGAGACCCCCGACGTACCGGTGCTGTTCCTGACCGCGAAGGACGCGGTGGAGGACCGGATCGCCGGGCTCACCGCCGGCGGGGACGACTACGTCACCAAGCCGTTCAGCCTGGAGGAGGTCGTCGCCCGGCTGCGCGGACTGCTGCGCCGCTCGGGCGCCGCCGCCGTACGCAACGAGTCGCTGCTGGCCGTCGGCGACCTGGTGCTGAACGAGGACAGCCACGAGGTCAGCCGCGGCGGCGCCAACATCCACCTGACCGCGACCGAGTTCGAGCTGCTGCGCTACCTGATGCGCAACCCGCGCCGCGTGCTGAGCAAGGCGCAGATCCTGGACCGCGTGTGGAGCTACGACTTCGGCGGCCAGGCCAATGTCGTCGAGCTGTACATCTCCTACCTGCGCCGCAAGATCGACGTCGGCCGCCCGCCGATGATCCACACCCGGCGCGGCGCCGGCTACCTGATCAAGCCGGGCGAACCGGCGTGACCCGCCGGGACCGCGCCGGCCGTCGGACGGAGGCGAGGGGACGCCGCCGCTGGTCCCTGCGCCGCCGCCTCGTGCTGTCCTGCGTGGCCCTGGTCGCGGCTGTCTGCGCGGTGATCGGCTCGGTGACGATCTTCGCGCTGCACGACTTCCTGTACGGCCAACTCGACGGCAAGGTGCAGGAGTTGGCGATGCGCACCATGCCGTTCGGGCACGGCCTGGACGGCGGCCCGGGCGGCGCCCGACCGCCGGCCGCCCGGCCGAGCGGCCACCCCGGGCCGGAACGGGCCAGCTCCTTCGACCAGTTGGGCTTCCTGGGCGGCGGCGGCCAGCCCGGCGAGACCGTCGGCGCCGTGCTCGGCCCGAACGGCACCGTCGAACGCGCGGCCGTCAGCGCGGCCAACTCCGGCAGTCCCGTCCTGGTCCCCCGGAACCTCAGCGCCACCCAGGCCGCGGCCTTCACCCATGTGCCGCTGGACGAGAAGCCGCACACCCTGCACATCCCGGGCCTCGGCGACTACCGGGTGGAGTCCGCGCTGCCCCAGGCGGACGGCGTCACCCTCGTCGGCCTGTCCACCTCCGGGGCGCAGGACACGCTGTCCACCCTGCTGTGGGTGGAGGTGTCGGTCACCGCGGCCGGCCTGGTCGCCGCCGGACTGGCCGGTGCCGCCCTGATGCGGATCGCCCTGCAGCCGCTGCGCCGGCTCGCGGCCACCGCCACCCGGGTCTCCGAACTGCCCCTGCACAGCGGCGAGGTGACCTTGCGCGAACGCGTCCCCGACTCCGACACCGACCCGCGCACCGAGGTCGGGCAAGTCGGTGCGGCCCTCAACCGCATGCTGGGGCACGTCGGTTCGGCACTGCACGCCCGGCAGGAGAGCGAGACCCGGGTCCGGCGGTTCGTCGCCGACGCCAGCCACGAACTGCGCACGCCGCTCGCCTCCATCCGCGGCTACGCCGAACTCACCCGCCGCGGCCGGGAGTCGCCCGGCCCCGACACCCGGCACGCGCTGGGCCGGATCGAATCCGAGGCGGCCCGGATGACCACCCTCGTCGAGGACCTGCTGCTGCTCGCCCGGCTGGACGCGGGCCGCCCGCTCGATCTCGCCGAGACCGATGTGTCGCCGCTGGTCGTGGACGCGGTGAGCGACGCCCGCGCGACCGGCCACGGCCACCACTGGCGGCTCGACCTGCCCGACGAACCCGCCACCGTCAGCGGCGACCCGCAGCGCCTGCACCAGGTGCTCACCAATCTGCTGGCCAACGCCCGCACCCACACCCCGCCCGGCACGACGGTCACCGCCCGGGTGCTGCGGCAGGAGGCAGCGGCCGGCATGCCGCTGCGCGCCGGGCAGGATCCCGGGCACCCCCCCGCGCGCGATCCGGGCAGCGCCCAGCCGTACGCCGTCCCCGCGCAGCCCGCCGTCCTGTTGCAGGTCGAGGACGACGGGCCCGGCATCCCGCCGGAGCTGTGCCGGCACATCTTCGAGCGCTTCGCCCGGGGCGACGCCTCCCGTTCGCGGAACGCCGGCAGTACCGGACTCGGGCTCGCCATCGTGCACTCGGTGGTCACCGCGCACGGCGGCGAGGTCACGGTGGACAGCGCGCCGGGCCGAACCGTGTTCACCGTCACGCTGCCGGCCGCGCACTCACAGGCCGTGCCCAGCCTCGCCACACGGTCATGACAGCGGCGCTGCCGATG
>NZ_FMCH01000337.1 GCF_900091855.1 Streptomyces sp. DvalAA-14 | reverse complement strand
GCCGGCCGGAGCCGCTCGGCGCGGCCCCGACCGATGCTGCCCGACGCGGCGTCGAGAGCCCTAGAACGGCTCCCGGACCGCCGCCGGGGCGGGTGCCGGGGCCAGGCCGTGGTGGACCTGTTCGATCAGCGTCCCGTAGGCGGCGATCATCCGGGTGCGGCTGAAGCGCTCACGGCTGAGTTCCAGGGCCGGGGCGAAGTCGGCGGCGCGGGCCGCCGCCTCACGCCAGGCCGCCGCGATCGCCCCCGGCTCCGGCGGGGTGACCAGTCCGTGCCCCTCGACGAGCGCGGCACTGTCACCCACATCGGTGGTCACCGGCACCGCCCCGCACATCATGCCCTCGATCAGGCACAGCGGCGCCGCCTCACCGGACGACGAGGTGAGCGACACCACGTCGGCGGCGGCGTACACCGCCTCCATGTCGTAGCGCACCCCGAGCAGCGACATCCGCTCGCCGAGCCACGGCTCGTCGCCGAGCGCCGCCTCGATGTCCGCCCGCAGTTCGGGATTGGCCCCGGTCATGCCGGCGCCGCACATCACCACGTGGCCGCGTGGCTCCTGCCGCAGGAACTGCCGGGCCGCCCGCAGGAACAGCGGCACGTTCTTCATCCCGGCGTACCGGGCGGCGAAGACCACCACGGGCGCCTCCGCCATGATCCCCAGTGCCGCCCGGCCCTGGGCCCGCCGGGCCGGGTCCGGGCGGAAGCGCAGCAGATCCACCCCGTTGGGGATCACCCGCAGCAATTCGGCCGGGACGCCGGCCGCCGCGTAGGCCGCCCGCGTCGACTCCGCGCAGCACACACCGGCCCGCAGCCGGCCCGCCTCGACCGCCGCCAGCAGCGAGTCCAGGGCCGGACCCTGGTTCTCCGGGTCGGACCGGTGCAGGCACACCACCACCGGCCGCAGCGGCAGGCCCGCCTGGTTGAGCAGCGCCAGCGGCTGTTCCTTGAGCGACAGCACCACGTCCGCGGCGGCCGTCGCCCGCGCGGTGGCGGCCAGTTCGGCCGCGCTGAACTCCTCGGGGCCGGCCCCCGGCCCGTGCCGCAGCGCGGTGACCGGCACACCGGCGCCGGTCAGGCCCCGGTAACAGGCGTCGTCCTCCATGCGCTGCCGGGTGGCTTCCCGGTGCACTTCGCCCTGCATGCTCAATACCGCGTGTTCCTGCGCACTGCCGTGCAGACCGAGAATCACATCGCTGTGCAGAATGCGGGCTCCACCGGAAAAGAAGCCTTCGTAGACCGACAGCACACGAAGTTCGCCCATGACGCGCACCTATCGCCGTCCCGCGCTGGCGGGAAATTTACGGAACCCCCTTGAGCAGCGGGTTAGCCGCGATCGGAGCATTCGAAACTTGACGCCGTGTGAATTCCTTATTGCCGACAAGGACGCGAAACGTTACGCGGCTGCTTTTCCCGTCCCGGCCCCGGTCCGGGTGCCGTTCCCGGGCCCGTTCACGGCCCGGTTCCGGCCGCCGTCTCAGCTCCAGGAAGGGTGGCCCTCCGGGAGGCTGCCGGTGGTCAGTTTCCGCGCCCCCGTCCCGTCGGCGCGGACCGCCCACACCGCCGGAGTGCCCACCGGGCCGCGCACATAGGCCACCCACGCCCCGTCCGGCGACCAGGTCGGGTCCATCTCCTCGTCGCCGCTGGCGGCCAGCGGGCGGTCACCGGTGCCGTCCGCCCCGACCACCCGGATGTCGCCCTGGTCGCCGACCAGGGGCTTGCCGTAGGTGTAGGCGAGCCGGGAGCCGTCCGGCGACCACGCCGGAGTGGTCGCGCGCGCGGCGCCGTGGGTGATCCGGACCGGCGCGGCGCCCGGATCGGCGAGTTTCACCAGGTTGATCTGCCACAGGCCCGGTGCCGCCTGGATGCACACCGCGAGCCGCGTGCCGTCCGGCGACCACGCGGGGTCCTTGACGTCCTCGGTGCCGCTGGTGACCGGCTGGGCGGAGCCGTCCGAGACGCTCACCGTGTAGATCCGCGAGACCCCGCCGGTGACCCGGGTCACGGCCAGCCGGGTGCCGTCGGGCGACCAGGAGACCTTGCCGCCGGAGATCGGCGCGACCTCGTGCGGGTCGGAGCCGTCCGCGTTCGCGACCCACACCGCGGTGGACGACGCCCCGGCGCGGGTGAAGGCGAAGGTGGCGCGGTCCGGTGCCCAGACCGGCAACTCGTCGCAGGTGCCGCCGGGGACGATCCGGCGCGGATCGTCCCGGTCCGCGGCCCGGACCGCGATCACCCCGTGGCAGTGCGACGGCCAGCCGGGCGCGGTGTCCGCACGGACCAGGAGCGGCTGGGTCGGGAAGGAGGAGCCCGAGGAGCCGCCCGCGGCGGCCGATCGGGAGGCGCCCGTCGCGCCCGTGGCGGTACCTGTGGTCGCGCCTGTCTTCGCCGCGCCCGCCGCACGGCCGCCGTGGCCGGCGCCGTCGGACCAGGGTTGCGCCACC
>NZ_FMCH01000336.1 GCF_900091855.1 Streptomyces sp. DvalAA-14 | reverse complement strand
ACCAGCGCCGGACGGGGTCGGCCGCGGTCGGCGGACTGCACCGCGAAGCGCAGCGCCCGGGCGAGTTCGCCCCAGGCGGCCGCGGCGGACGGGTCCGGCGTGCCGTGGGCGGCGCGGAAGCAGTGGTGCCGGGCGGCCGCCCACAAGTCGTCGGCGTGCGCGCGCATCGCCTCGACATCGGCGGCGAACCGGTCCCGCACGTAGGCCAGGGCGGCCCGCGTATCGAGCACCCAGTGGCTGTCGTCGGGACGGTAGCGGCCGGCGCCGTGCTCCAGCCAGCGGTAGGTTCCCACGTCGGGCACGAAGGCGGGTCCGCCGCCCAGCGCGTACAGGTCGCGCTGCCGCAGCACGGCCGGAAGATCCGGCAGCGGCGCTGCCAGGGAGCGCAGGCCCTCCTCGTCCACCCAGCCCCGGTACGGTGCCTGGGCGCCCTCGGGCAGCAGGGCCTCGAAGTCGTCGACGACCAGCCAGCGGTCGCCGTCCCGCCCGGCCAGCCGCACCCAGTGCGGGACGTCCCGCCGGTCCCGGTGCACGCTCCACGGCAGATGGCGGCTGTTGGCGACGACGAGCACGTCGCCGCGCCGGCCGAACTCGGCGCGCAGCGCCCGGCCCGCCTCGTCCCAGCCCCGGGCCGAGCGGTAGCCGAGGTCGGGGGCGATCCGGCCGTAGTGCCGGAAGGCCAGCACGCCGTCGGGGCCGTCCTCGCGCACCGACAGCTCGACGCTCCCGGCGAAACGGGCGTCGGCGCCGGGGTCGGCGCGCGCCAGATGGCCGATCAGATTGGCGGTGTAGCAGCTCAGTTCGCCATTCAGCACAGCAGGTCTCCAAACGCGCAGCTCACAGGGGTTGACGTACGGTCACGCAGGGACATCCAGGTCAGGTCCCGCCAGCGCCCGTGCCGAGGCCGTACCGGCACGTCGATGGCCCAGGGCCGGCCGGCGATGCCGGTGCCCTCGGCCTTGACGCAGGCCTCCTGGACCGACCAGATCCAGGCGAACTCGTGCAGGCGGGCCGCGGGCGGCAGTGCCGCCACCTGGCCGGCCCGCTCGTGCAGGCAGCGGCGCAGCATCCCGTCGCTGACCTCGTCGGGGGGCAGTTGGACGTCCACGCCGACGCGGCGGCCGGGCGCGACGGCGGCGGCGACCGTCCCGCCGTCGTGGGACAGGCTGATGCCGACCTCGGGCAGTCCGGCCAGGGCCGGGCGGCCCGCGCCGTCCCGCACGATCGGCGCGGCGGCGGCCCAGGGAAGCAGTTCCGCGAGCAGGGCCCGGAGCAGGCCGCGGCCGGCCAGCGTCTCGCGCTGGCGCCACAGCGGGCGGCCCGAGACGGCCGCCAGGTCG
>NZ_FMCH01000408.1 GCF_900091855.1 Streptomyces sp. DvalAA-14 | reverse complement strand
CGCGCCGACCGCGTCGAAGCCGAAGACGGACAGGTTCGCGTTCACCTTCACCCGGGTCAGCGCGACCAGCAGCGGCAGCGTCACCGCCGTGACGATGCCGAGCCGCACCGCGCAGGCGGCGACCCAGCGCGCCGGGGTGCCGGCCACCGGTGTGCGGGTCGCGGTCAGCGCCCCGGCGAGCAGCATCATCAGCGCCGTCGCGACCGGTAGCAGCCACACCCGCCCGTCGAGCTGGGCGAGTCCCCCGGGGGTGATGGTGGCGCCGCCGTGCCCGGCCAGGAAGCGGTCCACCGGGTCGGGCAGCAGCGAGGCCAGCGGACCCGACGCGGTGCCCTTCCAGGGCACGAACAGGCCCAGCGGGATCGCGAGCCACACCCCGTTGGGCGTCCCGAGCAGCGCCGCTCCCATGATCCGGCCCGGTTCGTCGCCGGTGAGCGCCGCGTAGAGCGCCGCGGCGAATCCGGCCAGCACCGCCACCAGCGTCACCGTGCGCACCGCCGACGCGGCCGGCCGGACCACCCGGTGCACCGCGTCCCAGCCGGGCGGCAGCGGCGCGCGGCGGGAGGTGAGCAGCGCGACGAGCAGCACCGCCAGGACCCACACCAGGGCGCCGAACAGGGTCCGGGCGGTGTCCACATGGAAGGTCACCGACGCGTCGGTCCGGACGATGTTCTGCAGCCCGTCGGCCAGGCCGCCGCTGATCTTGCCGATGCCGGGCAGCTTGCCCAGCAGATCGTCGGTGGCCCCGCGCGGCGGTCCGACCGAGCCCGCGTCGATGGCCACCGTGTCCTGTCCCGCCCACGCCAGCCCGCCCACCAGCGCCAGGAACAGCGCCGCCGTCGCCGCGACCCGCGCGGCCAGTTCGGCCGGCGCGACGACAACTCCGGCCCTGCGCAGGGACCGTAGAAACACCCAGGCCAGCAGCAGCGCGCCCACCAGGGCGACGCCGAGCGGCGCGATGCCCAGCGCCGCGTGCGTCTGGGACCCGGTCAGCCCGAACACGCCGACGTCGCCGCTCGGCCGCACCTTCCCGCCGACCGCCATCGCGACCACCGCCGCCGTCATCGGGCCCAGCGAGCCCGACGCGTCGGCGCCGAGCAGATGAAGTCCCAGCGCCGCGGCGCCGATCATTCCGGCGAACGCCCAACTCACCGCCGCCAGCGCGCCGAACAACACTCTGAACCAGGGCGTACCGCGTGCACCCATTTCGACCCCCCGAGGTCGTCGACCCCTCAACGCCCGCAAGTGTCACCAACTGTCGGGGTGTTCGACGCGAGCCGTCAACGGCCTGAGACCGAACGCGTACACGGGGCGGCGTTCTGTTACGAGACCGGGTCCTGCGGCAGTTCCTCCCGATGTCGGCTGTCCCTACACTCCCCACAGCGGGACTACTCGGGGGACAACACATGGGGCTTGGGGTGCCTGAACTCGTACTCGAATGCAGCGGAAGAACCTGGACGCTCGACGCGTCCCGGTCGTACAGCCTGGGGCGCGACCCCCGGGGAGATGTGGTCCTCGACGACGCGCGGGTGTCCTGGCGGCACGCCACCGTCCGCCGCGACGGGCGGAGTTGGGTGATCGAGGACCTCGGCAGCACCAACGGAACCTTCCTCCAGGGCCGCCGGGTCCAGCGCACGGACGTGGGACCGGGCACCGCCGTCCACCTCGGCAACGCCGCCGACGGGCCCCGGCTGGAATTCCGCGGGGACGCGGCCCCGCAGCCGGCCGTGCAGTCGGCGGGCCAGTCGGCCGAAGGCGCCCCGGCGCAGGCGGTACCGCGGTCGGCGGCGCCCGCACCCGTCCAGCCGCAGCAGGGCGGTTGGGGCCGCCCGGCACCGGCCCCCGGCGGCAGCCCGCAGATCCCGGCGCAGGGGCAGGGCCAGGCGCAACCCCCGACCCCGCAGGCGCAGCCGCCGGCCGGTGGCGCGCCGGGCTTCGGGGACCGCGGCCGCAACCCGACAACCTTCCACCAACTCGCCCTGGGCCGGGTGATGAAGATCGGCCGCGCGCGGGAGAACGACCTGGTCGTCTCCGACCTCCAGGTCTCCCGCTACCACGCGGAGTTCCGCGCACACCCCGACGGCCGCTACGAGATCGTGGATCTCGGCAGCCACAACGGGACCTATGTCAACGGCCAGCCGGTCCAGCGCCATCTGCTCGGTCCCAACGACATCGTCGGTGTCGGCCACTCCACCTTCCGGCTGGTCGGCGACCGGCTGGAGGAGTTCGTCGACACCGGTGAGGTCTCCTTCTCCGCCCGCCGGCTGTCGGTGACCGTGCCGCAGGGCAAGACCACCAAGACGATTCTCAAGGACGTCTCCTTCGGGGTGCCGGAGAAGTCGCTGATCGGGGTGATCGGCCCGTCCGGCTCCGGCAAGTCCACCCTGCTGCGCGCGCTGACCGGCTACCGTCCGGCCGACGAGGGCTCGGTGCTCTACGACAACCGCGACCTCTACAAGCAGTTCGCCGAACTGCGCCAGCGCATCGGCCTCGTCCCGCAGGACGACATCCTGCACAAGGAACTCCAGGTCAAGACCGCGCTGCGGTACGCGGCCAAACTGCGTTTCCCGGGCGACACCGCGCCGGCCGAGCGTGAGGCGCGGATCAACGAGGTGCTGGGCGAGCTGAAGCTCGACATCCACGCGGACAAGCGCATCACCTCGCTGTCGGGCGGCCAGCGCAAACGGGTCTCGGTCGCGCTGGAACTGCTCACCAAGCCGTCGCTGATCTTCCTGGACGAGCCGACCTCCGGCCTCGACCCGGGCATGGACCGCGACGTGATGAAGCTGCTGCGCGGCCTGGCCGACGACGGCCGCACCGTGCTGGTGGTCACCCACTCGGTGGCCGAACTCGCCCTGTGCGACAAACTGCTGGTGATGGCACCGGGCGGCTCGGTCGCCTACTTCGGCCCACCGGACGAGGCGCTCACCTTCTTCGGCTACGAGACCTGGGCGGACGTCTTCTCCGCCTTCGAGAACTACCGCGACTACGACTGGGGCGGCCGCTGGCGCGGTTCGCAGCACTACCAGCTGTACGCGGCCGAACTCGATGTCGCCGCCCCGCAGGCGGCCCCGGCCATCCCGCACCAGGTCGCCAAGCCGCCCAAACCCACCGGGTGGACGGCGCAGCTGTTCACCCTGATCCGCCGCTACCTGTCGGTGATCGCCTCGGACCGCGGCTTCATCGCGCTGATGTTCATCCTGCCCGCGGTGCTCGGCGTGGTCAGCATCGTCATCCCGGCGCAGAGCGGCCTCGGCCCCGGTCCGGTCAAGGCGCACGGGATCAACAAGGACGCCGGCACCATTCTGCTCATCCTGGCGGTGGGCGCCTGCTTCTCCGGGGCGGCCAACTCGGTCCGGGAGCTGATCAAGGAGCGGGTGATCTACGAACGGGAGCGGGCCACCGGCCTGTCCCGTTCGGCGTACCTGATGTCCAAGGTCATCGTGCTCGGCCTGATCACCGCCCTGCAGGGCGCGATCATCTGCGGCATCGGCTTCGCCCCGCGCCAGTTGCCCGCCGAGGGCGTCATCGTGCCCGGCCAGCCGGCCATCGAGATGACCCTGGCGATCATCGGCCTCGGCTTCACCTCGATGATGTTCGGCCTGATCATCTCCTCGCTGGTGAAGACCGCGGAGAAGACGATGCCGCTGCTGGTCATGTTCGCCATCGTGCAGGTGGTGTTCACCGGCGTGCTGTTCCAGCTCTACGGCTCACCCGGCATCGAGCAGTTCGCCTGGCTGATGCCGGCCCGCTGGTCGGTGGGCGCGCTGGGGGCCACGGCCGACCTCAACCACATCATGCCCTGGGACCCCGGCAACCCCGACGTCCTGTGGAACCACACCGCGGGCGCCTGGATCCTCGACATGGCGGTGCTGCTGGCGATCGGCCTCGTCTGCGGCATCGTCGTCTCGCGGTTGCTGCGCCGGCACGAGCCCGAAGTCATGCGGAAGTAACCGCGGGCAGCCGAAAGGGCGGTGGGACTTCGCAGTCCCACCGCCCTTTGTTGTTCGCACCGGATCGAACGGGCCGACTCAGTACGCGGAGTACACGTTGTCCATCGAGCCGTACCGGGCGGCGGCGTAGTTGCACGCGGCGGTGATGTTGGCGACCGGGTCGTAGATGTTCCACGACGTGCCGGCCACGTGGTACTCCTGGAAGGTCGGCGGGATCACCTGGAGCAGGCCCTTGGAGGGAATGCCGTTCTGGGCGTTGATGTCCCACAGGTTGATCGCGTTGGGATTTCCGCTCGACTCACGGATGATGTTCCGGTAAATGCCGTTGTAGCTCCCCGGAATACCCTTCTCGTGCATGATCGCCAGCGACTGCCTGATCCAGCCGTCCAGGGTGTTGGGGTACGTCACGGCCGCGGGCGCCACGGCGATCGGCTTGGCCGGCGCCGGGGCGGGGGCCTTGACGACCGGCTTGGCGACCGGCTTGACGACGGCCTCGACAGCAGGCTTGGCCACCGGCTTCACGGCCGCCCTGGCGACGGGCTTGACGGGCTTGACGGCCTTGACCGGCGCCTTGGGGGCCGCCTTGACCAGCACGCGGTGCGAGGTGGTCGCGGGCTTGGCAGCGGGCCCGGCGGCAGCCGGGGCGGCCTTCTTGGCCGGAGCCGCGTGGGGCGCGGCCTTCTTCGCCGGAGCCGGAGCGGAAGTCTTCTTCGTCCCGGCCTTCGGCTGCGCGGGCTTCGCCGCGGTGGCGGGAGCCTTCTTCGCGCCGGCCTTCTTCTGCGCGGTGGCGTGGTCGGCCAGGGCGCGCTGGGCGGCCGAGTCGGTCTTGGCGTCCAGGTTCTTCACCTGGTGACCGGTGGTCGCGGAGACCCCGGCCGGGTCACCGACGGCGACCGCGGACCCACCGGTCGCCTGGAGACCGGTGACCGTCAGAACCACCGCGGCCGCGGCGGCGGCACCGGCACCGGCGACCGTGATCTTGCGCTTCTTGGACAGTGGACCGATCTTCGGGATCGTGGGGAGCTGCATGCTCGATTACCTCTTCCGGTTGCGGACCTGAGAATTCTTAAAGGGTCCGAAATCGGGGGTCAATGATCTCGGCTACGAATTGCATTCGTAGCCCGCTGATCATCCGCATGGAGTTCCGCGGTTTTCGCTGATTTTCCTGGGGCCGTGCTTACTAGGCCGCCTAGTATGTGACGCACGTCCTATAGGTGAGGTCACACGGCGGCACCCCCCCGATCGCCCATGGTGATCGAGGGGGTGCTTTATGTGACGCTTATTTGAGCAGCAGATTGACGTCCCCGAATTCATGCCAGAGGTAGCGTCCGCGCAGCGCCTCCGCGTACACCCGCTCCAGCAGGAGATCCCCGGTCAGCGCCCTGAGCATCAGCAGGTGCGAGGCCTCCGGCTCGTGCAGCCCGGTCAGCAGGCCGTCCACGGCGCGCACCCCGCGTTCCGGGGTGATCACCAGCTCCGTCCAGCCGCCGGCCGCCGTCACCACGCCGCGTCCGTCCGCCGCCGACTCCAGCGCCCGGACCGCCGTGGTCCCGACCGCCACCACCCGGCGGCCGGCCGCCCGCGCCGCGTTCACCTCCCGCGCGGTACCGGCGGGCACCGCGTACCGCTCCGCGTAGGGCGGCTCGTGCGCCTCGGCCGACGCCACCCCCGTGTGCAGCACGATCGGCGCGATCCGTATCCCGCGACCGATCAGCTCGGCCACCAGCGCCGCGGTGAAGGGCCGGCCGGCGCTCGGCATCTCCGCCGAACCGGCCCCGTCGGGCGCCGCGGCCGGGAAGCCCGGGAAGCCCGGGAGCGCCGGGAGCGCCGAGAAAACGGTCTGGTACGCCGCCAGCGGCTGGTCCCGCTCCGTGTAGGAGTAGCGGATCGGCCGCCCGTGGCGGTACAGCACCGGCAGCAGGTCGGGCACCGAGGGCGTGGCCACCCACAGCCGGTCCCCGGCCGGGTCCAGCGGCCCGTCCAGCGCCAGCCGGGCGCCGCCGGCCAGCTCCACCACCGCGCCGGCCGGCGGCCCGGCCCTGCGCACTGTCGAGCCGCGGCCGTCCGGACTGCGGATCTCCACCACCCAGCGGCCGTCGTCCCGGCGGGTCGAGCAGTGCACCACCACCGGCTCACCGGCCAGCCGGCCGTCCACCGCCGCCGGCAGCGTGCGCGAGGTGTTCACCACCAGCACGTCACCGGCCCGCAGCAGCCCCGGCAGCTCCCGGAACGCATGGTGCGTCACCTCGCCGTCGCCGTCACCGTCGGCGCCGTGCCCGCCCCGGCCGACCAGCAGCCGCACCGCGTCCCGGCGCGGCGGCGGCCCGCTCGCCAGCAGCTCCGGCGGCACCCGCAGTCCGGCCAGCCCGGCCGTACCGACCCGGGCGGCCTCCCTGTCGCACGTCGCGCATGCGACCACCGCGGTCATCGCGCCGCCCGCAGCGCGGCGGCCGTGTACCGGCCGCTGGGTGCCCTGTCGTCCAGCAGCCGGGCGAACGCCGGCGCCACCTCGCCCGGCGGCAGCCGGTCCGCGAAGCCCGCGTCGTCCGGCACCGCCTCCGCGTACAGCTCGGTCCGCAGCTCGCCCGGATCCACCCACCACACCCTGACCCGCGGCTCCTCCTCGGCCAGCACCGCCGACATGTGATCGAGCGCGGCCTTGCTGGCGCCGTAACCACCCCAGGTGGCATACGCCGCCACCGCCGCGTCCGAGCTGACGTTCACCACCGCCCCGCCGGCCGCCCGCAGTGCCGGCAGCGCCGCCCGGATCAGCGCGAACGGCGCGATCACATTGGTCTCCAGCGCCTGGCGCAGCCCAGCCTCCGGCAGCTCGGCCAGCGCCACCAGCGGCTCCGCGCCGAGCGCGCTGGCGTTGTTCACCAGCAGATCCACCCCGCCGAGCGACAGCGCCGCCGCCACCAGCTCCGCGCGGTGCCCGGCGTCGGTGACATCGCCCGGCACCGCCCTGATCCGTCCCGGTGCGGACTGCGGGGACCGCGCTTCCCGGGTCAGCCCGGCCGCCGCCGACCGCAGTGCCCCGGCGTTCCGCCCGTCGAGCACGAGGTCCCAGCCGCGCCCCGCCAGCTCGGCAGCCAGTGCCTGTCCCAGTCCCCGCGACGCCCCCGTGATGATCGCCACCGGCATGATCCCGTCCTCCCGTACCGTCGTCCGGCCGGCCCGGACCGGACCCGCCGGCCCCACCGTAGGAACGGGCCCGCGCCCGGCGCCTCGGCCGGCCGCCGCAGCGGAGGCGGTCAGTTGGGCCTAGGCCGCACGGCCGAGCGCGGGCCGTCCGCTCGTCGCATCCCGGCGCCGAGCCGCGCCGGTACCGTGGGGAACATGTCCAGCCGGACGCCCAGGGGCGGAATCGAAGCGGTCAGTGCCGCGCTGCTGGCGATGAACCGCAGGCTGGACGTGCGCGAGGTCCTGCAGACCATCGTCGCCTCCGCCCGGGAGCTGCTCGATGCCGAGTACGCCGCGCTCGGCGTGCCCGACGACCACGGCGGCTTCGCCCAGTTCGTGGTCGACGGCGTCAGCGAGGAGCAGTGGAAGGCCATCGGCCCGCTGCCCCGCCAGCACGGGGTCCTGGCCGCCATGCTGCACGAGGCCGCGCCGCAGCGCCTGACCGATGTCCGGGCCTTCGAGAGCTTCGCCGGCTGGCCCCGCGCCCACCCGGTGATGAAGGACTTCATCGGCATGCCGATCCTCGACGACGACGAGACCCTCGGCGCGGTCTTCCTCGCCAACAAGCGGTACGCGGGGCCGGCGGGCTGCGGTGGGGGCTTCACCCAGGACGACGAGGACCTGCTGCGCATCCTCGCCGACCACGCCGCGATCGCGCTGACCAACGCCCGGCTCTACGAGCGCAGCCGCGAGCTGACCCTGACGGGGGAGCGGAGCCGGATCGCCCACGAGCTGCATGACGCGGTCTCCCAGAAGCTGTTCTCGCTGCGGCTGACCGCGCAGGCCGCCGCCGCCCTCGTGGACAGCGACCCGGCCCGCGCCAAGAACGAGATCCAGCAGGTCGCGGCGCTGGCCGCCGAGGCCGCCGACGAACTGCGGGCCGTCGTGGTCGAACTGCGTCCGGCCGGTCTGGACGAGGACGGCCTCATCGCCACCCTGCGTACCGAGACCCGTGTCCTGGACCGGGTGCACTCCGCCGGCGTCACCTTCCACGCCGCCGGGGTACGCGCCCTGCCGGCCGCCCAGGAGGAGGCGCTGCTGCGGGTCGCCCAGGAGGCGATGCACAACGCGCTGCGGCACGCCCGGGCCGGCGCCGTCGCCGTCCTGCTCGAAGGCCGCGGCAAAGGCGCCCGGCTGACCATCCGGGACGACGGCCGCGGCTTCGACCCGTCCGCGGTCCGCCGGGCCGGCCGCCACCTCGGCCTGGTCTCGATGCGGGACCGCGCCGACGGCGTGGGCGGCCGGCTCACCGTGCAATCGGAGCCCGGCAGGGGCACCGTCATCGAGATGGAGGTGCCCGGTGGCTGACCAGCGGGAACAAGGCGCGGCGCGGCCCGCGGCGAAAACGCCGGCCGCCGCGGGCCGCGCGATCCGCGTCCTGCTCGTCGACGACCACCAGGTGGTCCGCCGCGGCCTGCGCACCTTCCTGGAGGTCCAGGGCGACATCGAGGTCGTCGGCGAGGCGGCCGACGGCGACGAAGGGGTGGCCCGCGCGGGCGAACTGCGCCCCGACGTCATCCTGATGGACGTCAAGATGCCCGGCACCGACGGCATCGAGGCACTACGGCTGCTGCGCGACGCCGGAAACCCGGCCCGGGTGCTGATCGTGACCAGCTTCACCGAACAGCGCACGGTGGTGCCCGCGCTGCGGGCCGGCGCCGCCGGATACGTGTACAAGGACGTCGACCCGGTGGCCCTGGCCGATGCGATCCGCTCGGTGCACGCCGGACACGTCCTGCTCCAGCCCGAAGTGGCCGGCGTCCTGCTCTCCCAGGAGCACCCCACCGGCAACGGCCGCGGCAACGCGCTCACCGAACGCGAACGCGAAGTACTCACCCTGATCACCGACGGCCGCTCCAACCGGGAGATCGCCCGCGCCCTGGTGTTGTCGGAGAAGACCGTCAAGACCCACGTGTCGAACATCCTGATGAAGCTCGACCTCGCCGACCGCACCCAGGCAGCGCTGTGGGCGGTACGGCACGGCGTGGGCGACTGACGCGGGCCCAAGGCCCCGGTGCGGCGGACGGTGCCCCGGAGGGGCGCGGGGAACTGGGCGGGCGGCCCGGGGCGGTGTGCGGCCGGGTGTCTGCCGTGCCCGC
>NZ_FMCH01000333.1 GCF_900091855.1 Streptomyces sp. DvalAA-14 | reverse complement strand
CGCCGGGCCCGTGGCGGGGCCGCGTGCCGGGCCCGAGCGGTTGCATCGCTCTTTTGGGTGATTCGCTGGGGTGTGGGGGCTCAGGGGCCCGGGGAGTCGGCACAATCGGGGGACGCGGGCCGCGCGGGCAGGCCCTCAGGGGAGCCGGCGGATGATGGTGGAACGAGTGGACGGTGGGCTGTGCCGGCTTCGGTGGGGGCTGGCTCCCGTGGGGTGGATCGTGCTGCTCGGCGGCCTGGCGTGGTGGCTGCCGGACGGGGGCGACGTGGTGGCCGGACTGGCCGTCGCGCCCGCGGTGACCTGTGCGGTCGGGGCCCGGCGGCGCTGGGTGCTGGGCAGCGGGCTGCTCGCGCTCGGGATGCTCGGGATCGAGCTGACGGACCGTTCACCGGTCGGCGGCGGACAGCTGCTGGGCGCCGCGGGCACCATGCTCGCCGTGATGGCGGCCGGTATGTGCACGGCCGGGCGCCGGACCCGGATGGCCGCCGAGCTGGACCGGACCCGGGAGATCGCGCTCGCCGCCCAGCATGTGCTGCTGCGCCCGCTGCCGGACCGCATCGGCGGCTGGACGGTGGCCAGCGCCTACCTCTCGGCCAGCCGCGGCGCCCACGTCGGCGGTGACTTCTACGAGGTGCTGGCCACTCCGTTCGGCGTGCGCGCCCTGATCGGTGACGCCCGCGGCCACGGCCTGCCCGCCATCGGCATGGTCGCCGCCCTGCTCGGCAGTTTCCGCGAGGCCGCCCACCAGGAACCCGATCTGGCCGGCGTCCTGCACCGCCTGGACGGCGCGCTCCACCGCCACCTGCGGGACCGCGCCGACGACCCGGCAGCCGAGGAGTTCGCCACCCTCCAGCTTCTCCAACTCGGCGAGGACGGCAGCTTCCAGGCCGTCAACTGCGGCCACCCGCAGCCGTATCTGCTGGGCTCGTGCTCCTACCCGCTGCCGCTCGGCGACCCGCTGCCCCCGCTCGGCCTGCTCGACGACGGCGCCGCACCCGCCGTCCCCGCCGGAGGCCGGATCGCCGCCGGGGAGGGGCTGCTGCTCTACACCGACGGGATACAGGACGCCCGCGACCGCTCGGGGCGCTTCTTCCCGCTGCCCGACACGGTGCTGCGGACCACCGCGCCCGCCCCGCTGTCCGGCCCGGCCGTCGCCGCCGGACTGCGGACCGCCGTGCAGCGCCACACCGGCGGCCGGCTCGCCGACGACATGGCCGTCCTGGTGCTGATCCGGGAGGCCGCCGTCCGCCTGCCGCCGCCGGTACCGCCCGTGCCGCCCGTGCCGCCGGTCCCGCGGGGCACCCCGCTGTGCTCCGGGGCGCCGAGCCGCTGACCGCCGCCCGCCCGGGGCGGGTTGT
>NZ_FMCH01000331.1 GCF_900091855.1 Streptomyces sp. DvalAA-14 | reverse complement strand
GCTGCCCGAACTGCTGGTGTGGACCGCTCCGGCGGCGCCGCTGCCGGCCGAGCGGCGGCCGGGCGCCCTGCCCGCCGTCGCCTACGGCCTGGTGGACCTGCCCGCCCGGCAGGCCCGAGCGCCGCTCACCTTCGACCTGGACCGGGCCGGGCATCTGCACATCGTCGGCTCACCGCGCAGCGGCCGCTCGCAGACCCTGCGCACCCTGGCCGCGGTCCTGGCCCGGGCCCACGGCGCCGACGACGTCCACCTGTACGGCATCGACTGCGGCGACGGCGCGCTGAACGCCCTGACCGCGCTGCCGCACTGCGGCGTGGTCGCCGACCGCGACCAGGTCGAGCGGCTGGGCCGGCTGCTGGACCGGCTGAACAACGAACTCACCACCCGGCAGGGGGTGCTGGGCGCCCGCGGCACCGCGGACCTCACCGAGCTGCGCCGGACCCAGCCGCCCGAGCGCCGGCTGCCGCACATCGTGCTGATGGTCGACCGCTTCGAGGTCTTCGAGCGCGACTTCACCGCCTACGACAGCGGCGGTCCGATGGAGCGGCTGGTCCGGCTGCTGCGGGACGGCGCCGGCGCCGGCATCCACGTGGTACTGGCCGGCGACCGGGTGCTGGGCGGCAGCCGCTTCTCCGGCGCCACCGAGGACAAGATCGTACTGCGGCTCGACGACCGCCAGGACTACTCGTCGGTCGGCATCCCCACCGGGTCCGCGCCGACCGCCCCGGCGCCCGGCCGCGGTCTGCGCGCCCAGGACCTGGCCGAGACGCAGATCGCGGTGCTCGGCGGCGATCTGGCCGGCGCCGCGCAGGCGCGGGTGCTCATCGAGCTCGGCAGGGAGCTGACCCGGCGGGAGGCGGCCGTCCCCGCCACCCGCCGCCCGCTGTCGCTCGATGTGCTGCCGGACCGGATCTCGTACGCCGAGGCGGCCGTGCTGCACGGGCCGACCGGGACGATGCGGCCGATGGTCGCTATCGGCGGCGACACCCTCGCCTCGCTGGGCCCGGACCTGGCGGACATCCCGACGTTCGTCGTCGCCGGACCGCCGCGCACCGGCCGCAGCACCGTGCTGCTCGCCGCGGCGCTGTCGCTGCTGGCGCTC
>NZ_FMCH01000028.1 GCF_900091855.1 Streptomyces sp. DvalAA-14 | reverse complement strand
GCCCCCTGCGACAAGTGGCCGACCGGACCCTCCCGGCCCGGGACGAGGCCGCCGGTCGTGGCAGGCGGCGCGCTGGGCGGTCGCGGCGGTCGCCGGGACGCTGTGGTGGTGGGCGGCGCTGCGGGTCGCCGTCCGGCCGGAAGCCGCAGGCCCGTGGGAGGGCGCCGCCGCCGTTGCAGGCTGGGGCCTCGGCCTGATACCGCTGCACGCCGTACCCGCCTCGGCCTCCGCCTCGGCCGCTGCTGCCCGGGCGGTCAGCCGTCCCCCGGCGCCGGACCCCGCTGGCAGCGCGGGCACCAGTACGCCACCCGGCTCTGATCCACCCTGCCGTGCTGACCGGACCTGATCGGGGTACCGCAGCGCAGGCACGGCTGGTGCTCCCGGCCGTACACCCAGTTGGTGCGGCCCCGCCGGGTATCACCGGTGGTGATGTGTCCCGGGCGTGCCTTGTTGGCCTCCAGCAGCCGCCGGGCCAGCGCCACCAGCTTCTCCGGCGCCCGCACCTCCTCGAACGGCGTCCACGGCGTCACCCCCCGCAGAAAGCACAGCTCCGCGACGTAGACATTGCCGATGCCCGCCAGATTGCGCTGGTCGAGCAGCGCCTCGCCGAGCGGCCGCTCCGGTTGGGCGGCCAGCCGGTCCAACGCCCGCGCCGCATCCCAGTCCGGCCCGAGCAGATCCGGCCCCAGATGCCCCACCACCTCGCCCTCCTCCGCGGTCGGCAGCAGCTCCAGCACCGGCAGCCGGTAGCCCACCGCGATCCGCTCCCCGTTCTCCAGCACCGCCCGCACCTGGTGCGACGGGCCGCCCCGCCAGCGGTCACCCGGTGCGTACAGGTGCCAGGAACCGTCCATCTGCAGATGCGAGTGGAGCGTGACCCCGGCCTCCAGCCGGAGCATCAGATGCTTGCCGCGCGGGACCACCTCCAGCACCTGCCGCCCGGCCAGATCCACCGTCGCCAGCTTCGGCACCCGCAGATCCGCCCGCAGCAGCGGCCGCCCGGCCAGCGCGGTGTGCAGGCGGTGCGCGGTCAGCCAGATCGTGTCTCCTTCGGGCATTCATCCATTCTGACCGACCCGGCGACCGTCCGGGGCGGCTACCCGTTCGACCTGGCGACCGTTCGACCCGGCGACTGCCCGACCCGGCGACCGTCCGAGCCGACGACAGTCCCCACCCGGCCACCGTCCGACCCGAGGCCCCCGGGCAGGCGCCGGCCGCCGGCCGGGCGGTCAGCCGCCGTCGCGCAGCCGCAGGCCCCGGGGGGTGGCGTGGAAGCCCGCCGCCTCCAGTGCCTGTCCCAGCGGTGAGGTCAGCGCCGGCTCCCCATTGGTCCGCTCCACCGTGAGCCGGCCCAGCGCGCCCTCCCTGACCGCGAGCACCAACGCGTCCGCGGCGGCCTGCACCCGTATCTCGTCCATCGGCCAGGACAGCAGCGTCTTGCCGCCCCGCTCGACATAGAGAGCCAACACGCCGTCGGTCAGGACCACCAGCGCGCCGGCCTTCCGCCCCGGCTTGTGGGTGACCCCGGTGGGCTGCTCGGGCCAGGGCAGCGCGGCCCCGTACGGATTGGCCGGATCCGCCGCGGCCAGCACCACCGTGCGTGACCGGCCGTGCTCCTGCTGCTCCAGCTCCCGGGCCGTGCTCAGCGCGCGCAGCCGGTCCACCGCGCCGTCCATCGCGAACTGCGCGGCACCCAGGCCCTCCACGACGTAGCCGCGGCGTGCCTGCCCGGTCTCCTCGAAGGCGGCCAGCACCCGGTAGGCCGCCGAGAAGCCGCCGGCCACCCCCTCGGCGGCCACCGCGCCCCGGGTGACGACGCCGTGCCGGTCGAGCAGGGTGTGGGTCAGGGCGTGCGCCCGCAACGTGGGGTCCGGCTCCCCGGCGGGCACCAGCGACCAGCGGCCCGCGGTGGTGGGCGGCCCGCCGCGGGAGGCGGTGCTCCGCGGAGCCCTGGCGGCCAGTGAGCTGTACCGGCCGCGCGGCACCGCCCGCGGCGCGCGGTGCGCGGTGGCCCCGGCCGTGCGGCCCGAGCCGAGCAGCGCCCGCAGCGGCGCCAGGGTGTCATTGGTGAGCCGCCCCGACCAGGCCAGATCCCACACCGCGTCGGCGAGCTGCGGATCGGTCGCCTGCTGCCCCGACGCGCGTACCTGATCGGCGATCTGCCGGAAGAACAGCCCGTACCCGCCGTCCAGGGCGGCCAGCACCGCCTGGTGCAGGGGGCTCAGCTCCAGTGCCTGGGGGGCGGGCAGCAGCAGCGGGGCGCTGTCCGCCAGATAGAGCGACACCCAGCCGTCCTTGCCGGGCAGCGCCCCCGCACCGGCCCACACGATCTCCCCGGAGGAGGTCAGCTCGTCCAGCATCGCCGGGCTGTATCCCATCACCCGGGACGGCAGCACCAGCTTCTCCAGCGCGGAGGCGGGCACCGTCGCGCCCTGCAACTGCTCCACCGCCCGGGCCAGCCCGTCCATGCCGCGCAGGCTGTGGGTGCCCACGTGCTGCCACTGCGGCAGGAACACCCCGAGCGTCGCGGGCGGCACCGGCTCCAGCTCCTGCCGCAGGGCCGCCAGCGAACGGCGCCGCAACCGGCGCAGCACCGTGGTGTCGCACCACTCCTGTCCGGCCCCGCCCGGCCGGAACTCGCCCTGCGCGACCCGGCCGGCCGCCGCCAACCGGTGCAGGACGCCGTCCGCCACGGCAGCGCCGAGCCCGAACCGCCCGGAGGCGTCATGGGTGGTGAACGGCCCGTGCGTCCGCGCGTAGCGCGCGACCAGGTCGCCCAGCGGGTCCTTCACCGGCTCGGTGAAAGCCACCGGCACCCCGACCGGAAGCGCGGTGCCCAGCGCGTCCCGGAGGCGACCGGCGTCCTCCACCGCGGCCCAGTGCTCGGCGCCGGCGATCCGCACCCGGATCGCCCGCCGGGCCGCCTCCAGCTCCGCAGCCCACCCGGGATCCGCGCCGCGGGCCGTCAATTCCTGCGAGGTCAGGGGTCCGAGCATCCGCAGCAGGTCCGCCACGCCTTCCGCGTCCTTGACCCTGCGGTCCTCGGTGAGCCACTGCAACTCCCGGTCCAGCTCGGCCAGCACGTCCGGATCGAGCAGTTCGCGCAGCTCCGCCTGTCCCAGCAGCTCGGCCAGCAGCCGCGAGTCCAAGGACAGCGCCGCCGCCCGGCGCTCGGCGATCGGTGAGTCCCCCTCGTAGAGGAACTGCGCCACGTATCCGAACAGCAGCGAGCGGGCGAAGGGCGACGGCTCCGGAGTGGTGACCTCCACCAGCCGCACCCTGCGGGCCTCGATGTCGCCCATCAGCTCCACCAGCCCGGGCACGTCGAACACATCCTGGAGGCACTCGCGCACCGCCTCCAGCACGATCGGGAACGAGCCGTACTCCGAGGCCACCTGGAGCAGTTGGGAGGCACGCTGCCGCTGCTGCCACAGCGGGGTGCGCTTGCCGGGGCTGCGGCGCGGCAGCAACAGCGCCCGGGAGGCGCACTCACGGAACCGGGAGGCGAACAGGGCCGAGCCGCCCACCTGATCGGTGACCAGCTGCTCGATCTCGCTCTTGTCGAAGGCGACGTCCCCGGCGCCCACCGGGGACTGCTCCGGATCGAACTCCGTGCCCTGCCCGGCCGGATCGACGTCGAGCAGGTCGAGGCCCATCAGGTCGGCGTCCGGCAGCCGCAGCACGATGCCGTCGTCGGCGTGCATCGCCTGGGCGTCCAGGCCGTAGCGCTCCTGGAGCCGGGCACCCAGCGCGAGCGCCCACGGGGCGTGCACCTGGGCGCCGAAGGGGGAGTGGATGACGACCCGCCAGTCGCCCAGCTCGTCGCGGAACCGCTCCACCACGATCGTCCGGTCGTCGGGCACATGCCCGCATGCCTGGCGCTGCTCCCTCAGATACGCCAGGACGTTGTCGATGGCCCACGCGTCCAGGCCGGCCGCCGACAGGCGCTGCCTGGCGGCCTCCGGGGCCAGGGCCCCGACCTCGCGCAGCCAGGCACCCAGGGCCCGGCCCAGCTCCAGCGGGCGGCCCAGCTGGTCGCCCTTCCAGAAGGGCAGCCGCCCCGGCACGCCGGGCGCCGGCGAGACCAGCACCCGGTCGCGGGTGATGTCCTCGATCCGCCAGGAGGTGGTGCCCAGGGTGAAGACGTCGCCGACCCGGGACTCGTAGACCATCTCCTCGTCCAGCTCCCCGACCCGGCCGCCGCCCTTCTTCGGGTCGGCCCCGGCGAGGAAGACCCCGAACAGGCCGCGGTCCGGGATCGTGCCGCCGGAGGTGACCGCCAGGCGCTGGGCGCCGGGCCGGGCGGTCAGGGTGTTCGCGACCCGGTCCCACACCAGGCGCGGGCGCAGCTCGGCGAACGCGTCCGACGGGTACCGGCCGGCCAGCATGTCCAGCACCGCGACGTAGGCCGAGTGCGGGAGCGAGGCGAACGGCGCGGCCCGGCGCACCACGCCCAGCAGCTCGTCCACGTCCCAGCTGTCCATGGCCGTCATCGCCACGATCTGCTGCGCCAGCACGTCCAGCGGATTGGCCGGCACCCGCAGCGCCTCGATGGCGCCCTGCCGCATCCGCTCCGTCACCACCGCGGACTGCACCAGGTCACCGCGGTATTTCGGGAAGACCACCCCGGTGGACACCGCGCCCACCTGGTGGCCGGCGCGGCCGACCCGCTGGAGCCCGGAGGCGACCGAGGGCGGTGACTCGACCTGGACGACCAGGTCGACCGCTCCCATGTCGATGCCCAGCTCCAGGCTGGAGGTGGCGACGACCGCGGGCAGCCGTCCCGCCTTCAGGTCCTCCTCGACCAGCGCCCGCTGCTCCTTGGACACCGATCCGTGGTGGGCCCTGGCCAGCACGGGCGGAGCGCCTCGGGCCGCACCGGACTCGGCCATGATCTCGGCGGGGGAGTGGGCTTCGGGCAGCGGCTCGCCCTCGGCCCGCTCGTAGGCGATCTCATTGAGCCGGTTGCACAGCCGCTCGGCCAGCCGCCGGGAGTTGGCGAAGACGATGGTGGAGCGGTGCGCCTGCACCAGGTCGGCGATCCGCTCCTCCACATGGGGCCAGATCGACGCGCGCTCGGCGGGGCCCGCCGCCGCCCCGGTGTGCTCGGTCACCGGGGAGCCGCCCAGCTCGCCGAGATCCTCCACCGGCACGACCACTGACAGGTCGAACTTCTTCTGCGAGGTCGGCTGGACGATCCGCACGCGGCGCTGCGGCGACAGATAGCGGGCGATCTCGTCCACCGGGCGCACGGTGGCGGACAGGCCGATGCGCCGGGCCGGCCGCTCCAGCAGCTGGTCCAGCCGCTCCAGCGAGAGCGCCAGATGGGCGCCGCGCTTGGTGCCGGCCACCGCGTGCACCTCGTCCAGGATCACCGTCTCCACCCCGGTGAGTGCCTCCCGGGCGGCCGAGGTGAGCATCAGGAAGAGGGATTCGGGCGTGGTGATGAGGATGTCCGGCGGCCTGGTGATCAGAGCGCGCCGCTCGGCGGGCGGAGTGTCCCCCGAGCGGATACCGACCCGCACCTCCGGCTCGGGCAGGCCGAGCCGCACCGACTCCTGCCGGAGACCGGCCAGCGGGCTGCGCAGATTGCGCTCCACGTCCACCGCCAGGGCTTTCAGCGGTGAGACATACAGCACGCGGCAGCGCCGCCGGGTCTCGGCCGGCGGCGGGGTAGCGGCCAGTTTGTCCAGCGCGGCCAGGAACGCCGCCAGGGTCTTGCCGGAGCCGGTCGGCGCCACAACCAGCACGTCGGAGCCCTCCGCGATGGCCGACCACGCCCCTGACTGGGCTGCGGTGGGCTCGCGGAACGCTCCCGTGAACCACGCGCGGGTGGCGGGCGAGAAAGCGGCGAGGCTGTTGCGACCGGACTGATCGGACTGATCGGACTGACTGGACTGACTGGACTGACTGGACATGGCATCCATCCTGCCTCGCCCCACCGACACCGCGCCGAGCGCGAGCCGGAGATCTGTGGACAACTCCTGACGCGATCATGGCGACGGCAGGAGCGGGCGGCAGTCCGGGTGGTGTGCGGCGGGGGCGGGTGATCTCCGCCGGGCGATCGGGCGCGCGATACTTGGGCCCATGCGGTTGACGATTTTCTGGGAGCGGATGCGCGCGCATTTCGGCGACACCTACGCCGACACGTTCGCGCGCGACCACGTGATGTCCGAGCTGGGCGGCCGTACGGTCCTCCAGGCGCTGGACGACGGCTGGGAGGCCAAGGACGTCTGGCGGGCGGTGTGCGCCGCCATGGACGTGCCGGCTTCTCACCGCTGAGCGGGCCCCGGGGCCTTCCGCCCCGCAGTCTCTGCTGAAGTACTGCAAATGGGTTGATATCAGGACTTACCACCGGACAGCACACAGACTTGCCCTGTGGCAGGAAGCGACGGGACCCCGGACCCGGGGGCGGGTGAGCCGCAGGCCGAGCCGGGAAGGTCATCCACCCGGATGCCGCGCTGGCTGCATCGCGCGTTCCTGCTCGCGCTCGCGCTCGTCGCCTGCTTCGAGTTCGCGCACTGGGTTTTCGACCGGCTGGTCGGCCTGCTCGTCAACGTCCTGGTCTCGTTCTTCGCCGCCGTGGCGATCGAACCCGCGGTGGCCTGGATGGCGCGCCGGGGGATGCGCCGCGGTCTGGCCACCGGCCTGGTCATGCTGGCGGTGGCGGTGGCCGGCGGCGGCTTCCTGCTGGCGGTGGGCTCTCTCCTGGTCGACCAGGTCACCTCCATCGGCCACAACCTGCCGGCAGACGTGAACAAGGTCGTCGTCTGGGTCAACCGGAACTTCCACACCGACATCCACACCGGTGACCTCCGGAACAAGGTGCTGCACTCCGGCTGGCTGCGCAGTCACCTGCTCAACGGCGCCGGCAGTGTGGTGGGCATCTCCACGACCGTCATCGGCACGGTGTTCCGGATCTTCACGGTGCTGCTGTTCACTTTCTACCTGGCCGCCGACGGGCCGAGGCTGCGCCGCGAGCTCTGCTCGATCCTGCCGCCGGCCCGCCAGGCCGAGGCGCTGCGCGCCTGGGACATCGCGGTGGTCAAAACCGGCGGATACCTCTACTCCCGCGCGCTGCTGGCGGTGATCTCCGGCGTCGCGCACTACATCCTGCTCCAACTGCTCGGGGTGCCCTTCGCGCCCGCGCTCGGGGTGTGGGTGGGCCTGGTCTCGCAGTTCATCCCGACGGTCGGCACGTATCTGGCCGGCGCGCTGCCGATCCTCATCGCCTTCACCGAGGATCCGTGGGACGCGCTGTGGGTGCTGATCTTCGTTGTCGTCTACCAGCAGTTCGAGAACTACCTGCTGCAACCGCGGATCACCGCGCGGACCGTGGAGATCCACCCGGCGGTCGCCTTCGGCTCGGTCATCGCCGGAACCGCCCTGCTGGGCGTGGTCGGCGCCCTCATCGCGATCCCCGCCACCGCGACGCTGCAGGGGTTCTTCGCCGCCTACGTACGGCGTTACGAGGTCACCGACCCGCGCCCCGAATGAGAACCGCCGGCCCGGCGGGCGCCCCGGTGAGCGCTTGACAGGAAAATCGAACATCCATTCTCATGGAGATCGGGCGGCTCCTCCCCGGTCGCGGCACAGGATTCGGCCGGCGCGGCGAGAGTTGTCCACAGCTCGGGACCGACGTCCGGGCGCATTGTCAGTGGCAGGCGCTAGCGTCATGCACGTGAAGCGATCGAACCAGACATCCCGGGTGGAACCCATGGTAGGAAACGACCGCGAGAAGGCGCTCGACGCCGCACTCGCACAGATTGAACGGCAGTTCGGCAAGGGCGCCGTCATGCGTCTCGGCGACCGGCCCAATGAGCCCATCGAGGTCATCCCCACCGGGTCGACCGCCCTGGACGTGGCCCTCGGCGTCGGTGGACTCCCGCGCGGCCGGGTGGTGGAGGTGTACGGCCCGGAATCCTCGGGCAAGACCACCCTCACCCTGCACGCGGTGGCCAACGCCCAGAAGGCCGGCGGCACGGTGGCGTTCATCGACGCCGAGCACGCTCTCGACCCCGACTACGCCAAGGCGCTCGGCGTCGATACGGACAACCTCATCCTGTCCCAGCCGGACACCGGCGAACAGGCCCTGGAAATCGTGGACATGCTGATCCGCTCCGGTGCCCTCGACCTGATCGTGGTCGACTCGGTGGCAGCGCTCGTGCCGCGGGCCGAGATCGAGGGCGAGATGGGCGACTCGCACGTGGGTCTGCAGGCCCGGCTGATGAGCCAGGCGCTCCGCAAGATCACCAGCGCGCTCAACCAGACGAAGACCACGTGCATCTTCATCAATCAGCTCCGCGAGAAGATCGGTGTGATGTTCGGCTCGCCGGAGACCACCACCGGTGGCCGCGCGCTGAAGTTCTACGCCTCCGTTCGGCTCGACATCCGCCGGATCGAGACGCTCAAGGACGGCACCGACGCGGTCGGCAACCGCACCCGCGTCAAGGTCGTCAAGAACAAGGTCGCGCCGCCCTTCAAGCAGGCCGAGTTCGACATCCTCTACGGGCACGGCATCAGCCGCGAGGGCGGTCTGATCGACATGGGTGTCGAGCAGGGCTTCGTCCGCAAGTCCGGTGCCTGGTACACCTACGAGGGCGATCAGCTCGGCCAGGGCAAGGAGAACGTCCGCAACTTCCTCAAGGACAACCCGGACCTGGCCGACGAGATCGAGAAGCGGATCAAGGAGAAGCTGGGCGTGGGTGTGCCGAAGCCCGTAGTGGAGGCTCCGGGCGTGCAGCCCGGTCCTGACGCGGCCGGCCCGGCCGAGCCCGCCAAGGCGGAAGTCCCGGCTCCCAAGAAGGTGACCAAGGCCACCGCCGTCAAGAGCTGACGCCATGGCGTTCGGGTCATCCCAGAAGCGCGGCGGCTCTTCCGAGTCGAGGGCCTCGCGAGAGCCGCCGCTCGATCCCGAGGAGCAGGCGCGGGACTTGTGCCTGCGCCTGCTCACCGGGACCCCCCGCACCCGCAGACAACTCGCCGACGCCATGCGGAAGCGGGAGATCCCCGACGAGGTCGCCGAGCAGGTCCTGGAGCGCTTCCAGGATGTGGGCCTCATCGACGACCAGGCGTTCGCCAACGCCTGGGTGGAATCCCGGCACCGGGGCCGCGGACTCGCCCGCCGCGCCCTGGCCAGGGAACTCCAGCACCGCGGGGTGGACGCGGAGTTGGTGACCGAGGCCGTTGGGCTGCTCGACTCCGAGCAGGAGGAGCAGACCGCCCGTGAGCTGGTGCGGCGCCGGCTCCCGGCCACTCGCGGTCTGGACCGCGACAAGCGGATCCGGCGCCTGGCGGGGATGCTGGCCCGCAAGGGTTATCCCGAAGGACTGGCCCTCAGAGTGGTACGCGACGCGCTCACCGCGGAGGGCGCCGCCGAGCAAGGGGAGGAGGAGTCATGGCTGTGGGAGAGCGAATAACGCCCGGCGACGGCCGGATACCGCCGCCCTCAGCGCGACACCTCTGCCCGACAGCGGTACGCGTGCCCGTGGGCCTGTCGGCGGGCCCGCAAGTCCGGACCTCCGGCCGGGCCCGTAGTGGTGGCGCCGCCAGCAGTCGGCGCCCGGACACGCGTCGGCCCGCCGGCGTCGGCGCCCGCTGAGCCGGCCGGCCCCCCGGCCGGCCCCCGATCCGCGTCCCCACCCCGAACGGCTGAGCTCACCGCAGCCCTCAGCGGGTGGCTCCACCGACCCGCCGGCCCGTCGCACCGCCACCGGCCCTGCCACCGCCGTGGCCGCGTCGGCTCCGTTCCCGGCTGCCCGGCTCCTCCTGGGTGTCGTCCCCAGCCGGGGTGTCCTCGCCAGCCGGATCGGCGTCCGACGCCGGGGGGCCGCCGCGAGCCAGGTCGGCGGCGGAGTACAGCTCGGCGGGACGGCAGCCGATCATCGTCGTGACCAGGTGGCCGTCCGGCCGGATCAGCAGGACGCTGTGAGCGGTGGCGCCCGGATAGGTCTCCGCGACCAGCAGTTCGGCGCGGGTGGGCAACGCGGCGACCGCGGAGGCAAGCCTCGGCATCAACCCCGCCGTCAGCCAGTGCCGGGACTCCCACACCCCGGTGCCGGGGGCGACGAGGAGCACCAGCAGGCCCCGTCCGAGCCGGTCCCGGAGCCGTCCCACGGTGCCGTCCAGCGCGGTGACCCGCACGTCCCTGACCACCCCGCCCGGCGGCGTGTCACCCCCACCGAGCGGCGACGAAGGCCCCGCCTTACCGCCGCCGCGCGGCGCCGGCAGGGAAAGCGGCGAGCGGCTGTACGCCACGGTGCCGGCCACGGCCCCACGCCCCAGGTGGCTGTCGGTCAGCAGCTCCGCCTGCCCGCGCGCGGAGCCGGACAGCAGAGTGTGCCGCACGCTCTGCCAGGGCCCGCTCGCCCGCAGCAGCGGCAGCGCCTGGTCGGTGGCCCGCAGCCGGGCGCCGACCGCGCCCCGGCGCTCGATCTCGTAACTGTCCAGCAGGAGTTTGGAGGCCCCGTCGTGCCAGGCCAGCGAAAGTTTCCAGGAGAGGTTCTCCGCGTCCCGCAGACCCTCCTCGACGCTCTGCGCGCCCAGCGCGCCCATCAGATGGGCCGCGTCGCCGGCCAGAAACACCCGCCCCACCCGCCACCGCCGGGCCAGTCGCTGATGCACCGGGTACTCCGCCGAGCCCACGAGTTCGTACGGAACCACCTGCCCGCACCAGGCCGTGAGGGTGGCGCGCAGCCGCTCCACCAGGGCGTCGGAAGTCAGCTGACGGCCTTGGGGAGGCAGCAGCCAGTCCAGTCGCCACAGCCCGTCGGGCAGCGGCCGGGCGGTGATCTCCTGCCCGGCGGGGGCGCCCGGCGGGTCGCGGTGCAGCAAGGCCACCCCGGGCTCGGGAAGTTCGGTCCGAAGGACGGCCACCGCGTACCGGTCGACGGCGGTGCGGCCCGGGAAGCGCGCGCCCAGCAGCTTGCGGACCGTCGAGCGGAATCCGTCGCAGCCCACCAGGAAGCTGCCGCGCCACCAGGTGTCGTGGGCGCCCCGGGTGTGCACGGTGACCCCTCGCGCGTCCTGCTCGATCGCGTCCACCCGGCAGCCGGCCACAATCCGTACCGAACCGCAGGTCAGCAGTGCCTCCCGGAGACCGCGTTCCAACCTGTGCTGGGCGACATGGACCGGGGCCTCCATCGGGTCGGGGCCGAAGTCGACGCGCAGCACCTCGGTACGCCGGCGCAGCGTCCGCCAGGCCGCCCAGGTGGCGGAGTCCTGACGCAGGGTCGTGTAGCCGAGCCGTTCGACCAGCGCGGCGGTTGCCGGAGCGAGGACAGCGGTGCGTGGCCGTCGCAATCCGCCGGCGTCGCCCGGCACCTCCGTTTCGTCGAGGAGGATGACAGGGACGTCGCGGCGGGCCAGCGCGAGAGCGAGAGCCAAGCCCACAGGGCCCGCCCCCGCGACGATCACCGGGTCCACGCAGCAGCCCCCGGAAGATTTGCGGTCACAAAGCGTATGCAACCCACTGCGCCTGCCCACGTCAAGCGAGGGTCGCTGCTCGGCGCGGTGCGGTGTCCGCACACCCGGCGCACTTCACGCGCACCGGACGGCGCCCGCAAAGCGTACCGGCTCGGTAACGGTCCTCCGCGTGAGCGGGTACCCCCTTGACGCACCCCGGCCCGATCGGCGTGGATTCCGTCGGGAAGGACAGGATTCCGGTCCCACCCGACGAGGAGGAGGTGACGCGTGCGACTGCTGCTCGTGGAGGACGACGACCGGGTCGCCGCCGCCCTTTCCGCGGTCCTGGGCAAGCACGGCTTCGATGTCCGGCACGCCCGCAGCGGCGAGGAGGCCATCCGGGCGGTCCTGCCCGGCGAAGGCCCCGGCTTCGACTGTGTGCTGCTGGACCTCGGCCTGCCCGACCAGGACGGCTTCGAGGTGTGCAGCCGGATCAGGCGCCTGACCACCACCCCGGTGATCATGGTCACCGCCCGGGCCGACGTACGGTCCCGCATCCACGGCCTCAACCTGGGCGCGGACGACTACGTGGTGAAGCCGTACGACACCGGCGAACTCCTGGCCCGAATCCACGCCGTAGGCCGCCGCCCGCCG
>NZ_FMCH01000330.1 GCF_900091855.1 Streptomyces sp. DvalAA-14 | reverse complement strand
TCGGGGTGGTCGGGGCCTCGAACGGATCGACCGCGGGCAGCAGCAGCTGCGGCAGGACGGCGACGGCCGTGGTGCCGCCGGTCCCCTGCGGGCGCAACTGCACGCGCACGCCGTGCCGGTGGGCGAGGCGGGCCACCACGTACAGGCCCATGCCGGCGGCCGCCGCGGGCGCCGCCGGGTCGGGGTCGGCGAGCAGTTCGTTGAGCGCGTTGAGCCGCTCGTCGGGGATGCCGATGCCCGAGTCCTCCACCGAGAGCATCACCTCGCCGTTCTCCATCACCCAGCCGGCCAGCTGGATGGGGGTGGCCGGCGCGGAGAACCCGACCGCGTTGTCGAGGAGTTCGGCGATCAGGTGGCTGATGTCGTCGGCGGCCCGGCCGGCCACCCGGGCGTCGGGCATGGTGTGGATGCGGACTCGTTCGTAGCGCTCGATCTCGGAGATCGCGGCCCGGGCCACGTCGACCAGCGGGACCGGGCGGGCGGTGGCGCCGTGGCTGTGCTCGGTGCCGGTGAGCACCAGCAGATTCTCGCTGTTGCGGCGCATCCGGGTGGCGAGGTGGTCCAGCTTGAAGAGCTGGTCGAGCCGCTCCGGGTCCTGCTCGCGGTCCTCCAGTCCCTCGATCACGGTGAGTTGCCGCTCCACCAGGCCGAGCGTGCGCAGGCCCAGATTGACGTGGACGGCCTGGGCGGCGCCCCGCGCGGTGGCCTCGGCGAGCAGGCCGCCGAGCTCGGCGCGGCTGCGCAGCAGGTCGTCCCGGGTGCGCAGCAGGCCCTCGCGCTCGGCGATGAGCCCGTTGTGGGCCTGCGACAACGAGGCGCGGTCGGCGCTGAGTTCGTGCACCCGGATCCGCAGCGCCTGGGCTTCGTGAGTGAGCGCGTTGATCCGGCGGGCGACGGCGGCGAACTCGTCGGTGCCGATCGTCCGGACGCCCTCGCCGCTCTCGGCGTCGGAACGGGCCCAGCGGTGCAGGGCCGCCAGCTGCCGGGTGATGCCACGGAACAGGGTGACGAACACGGTCACCAGCACGATCAGGCACAACGCGGCGAGCGCGACGCGCAGTTCGAGGACGGTGACCTCGTGATCGCGGTGGTCGGCGGCCTGCCGGGCCTCGTCGGTGGCCGCGGACGCCTCGACGCCGCGCATCATGGCGAGCCGGGCGGTGAGCGCCGCGTCGGTGCGGGTGGCGCCCAAGGCGTCGTCGGCGGCGGTGAGTTGGTCCGCATTGAGGAGTTCGGTGAGGTCGCGCTCGGCCTGGGTCTCGTCGGGGCCGATCACCGTCTGGTCCCAGCGGCCGCGCAGGGCGGCGGGCGCCACGGCCCGGAAGTCGGCCAGCGCCGCCTGTTCCTGGAGGTGGGCGGTCCGGGCGGCGGCGACCGGGCCGCGGCTG
>NZ_FMCH01000328.1 GCF_900091855.1 Streptomyces sp. DvalAA-14 | reverse complement strand
ACTCGTGCGGGTAAGCGTAGGCGCGCCGGTACGGGTGAGGCGACACACCGGAGTGGAGTAACCACTGCCGTCTCGAAACCGGAGCCGGCGGACCGATCCGGAGGTGCGCCCATGGCGGACGTCGACACACACGAAGACGACAGAGACGAGGAACGGACCGGCGCGCCGCCGCGCGGGCTGTCCGCACCAAGAGCATCGAGCAGTCCATCGCGGACACCGAGGAGCCCGAGCACGGCCTGCGCAAGTCGCTGTCCACCCTCGACCTGATCGTCTACGGTGTCGGCGTCATCGTCGGCACCGGCATCTTCGTGGTCACCGGCGCGGTGGCCAA
Source organism: Streptomyces sp. DvalAA-14 (assembly GCF_900091855.1). GTDB lineage: Bacteria > Actinomycetota > Actinomycetes > Streptomycetales > Streptomycetaceae > Actinacidiphila. The sequence continues at coordinate 1,950 of NZ_FMCH01000328.1, read as the reverse complement.
GCAGTTCGCCGGCCCGGCCGTGGCGCTCGCCTTCATCGCCTCCGCGGTCGTCTGCGCGCTGGCCGCCCTGTGCTACGCCGAGTTCGCCTCCACCGTGCCGGTGGCCGGCTCCGCCTACACCTTCGGCTACGCCTCCATCGGGGAGCTGCCCGCCTGGATCATCGGCTGGGACCTGGTGCTGGAACTCGCCCTGGGCGCCGGCGTGGTGGCCGGCGGCTGGTCCGGCTACGTGGCCGAGCTGCTGTCGCACGTCGGCATCGAGGTGCCGGCCCGGCTGAGCCACAGCAGCGGCCGGTTCGGCTTCGACGTGCTGGCCGCGGGCCTGGTCCTGGTGCTCACCGGCGTGGTGATGGCCGGGATGAAGCTGTCCGCGCGGGTCACCGGGGTGGTGGTGGCGGTCAAGGTCACCGTGGTGCTGGTGGTCATCTTCGCCGGGCTGTTCTACATCACCGGCAGCAACTACCGGCCCTTCCTGCCGCCTTCCCGGCCCAACCCCGGCGGCGGCTCGCATCTGCACGCGCCGCTGGTGCAGGTGCTGTTCGGCTTCACCCCGACGTCCTTCGGCGTCATGGGCATCTTCTCCGCCGCCGCGGTGGTCTTCTTCGCCTTCATCGGCTTCGACATCGTGGCCACCGCGGCCGAGGAGACCCGCAACCCGCAGCGGGACATGCCGCGCGGCATCATCGGCTCGCTGGTGGTGTGCACCGTGCTGTACGTGGCGGTCTCCCTGGTGGTCACCGGCATGCAGAAGTACTCGCAGCTGGATACCGCCGCCCCGCTGGCGTCCGCCTTCAAGGCGGTCGGCGCGCCCTTCTGGGCCGGGCTGATCAGCTTCGGCGCGGCCGTCGGCCTGACCTCGGTGGTGATGATCCTGCTGCTCGGGCAGACCCGGGTGTTCTTCGCGATGAGCCGCGACGGGCTGCTGCCGCGGGCCTTCTCCCAGGTGCACCCCAAGTTCGGCACGCCCTACCGGACCACCGTGCTGCTCGGCGTGGTGGTGGCGCTGATCGCCGGCTTCTTCTCGGTCAGCGAGCTGGAGGAGATGGTGAACATCGGCACCCTGTTCGCCTTCGTCGTTGTGGCCGTCGGCGTGGTCGTGCTGCGCCGCACCCGGCCCGATCTGCCCCGGGCCTTCCGGGCGCCGTGGGTGCCGGTGCTGCCCGTGGTGTCGGTGTGCGCGTCGCTGTGGCTGATGCTCAACCTCAGCGTGGAGACCTGGCTCAGGTTCGCGGTGTGGATGGTGCTCGGCTTCGCCGTCTACTTCGGATACGGCCGCTCGCACAGCAGGCTGGGCCTCGGTTCCGACCGGTGATCCCGGCGGTCCGGCCGGCCGAGCGCGAGGCCCCGCCGGTCGCGCCCGCCGCCGGGGGCCGGCACCGGCCGCGTTTCTGGCCGGCGCTGGCCCCCGTGCTGGCGGCCCTGACCGCGCTGCTGCACCTGCCGTCCTTCCTGCGCGCGGTGTGGAATCCCGACGAGGGCTTCCTGGCCGTCCAGGCCAGGCTGCTGGCCCACGGCGGGGTCGTCTACCAGACCGTGGTGGACCGCAAGCCGCCGCTGCTGCCCTGGCTCTACGAGGGCCTGTTCGCGGTCTTCGGCGACACCTCGCTGTGGCCGCAGCGGGCGGCCGCGCTCGCCGCCCATCTGTCGACCGCGCTGCTGACCGCCGCGGTGGCCCGCCGCCGGTGGGGCGACCGCACAGGGGCGGCGGCCGGCCTCGGCGTGGCGCTGCTGTCGGTCGCGCTGGCCCCGGAGGACACCCAGGCGGCCACGTTCGAGGTCTTCATGCTGCCGTGGACGGTCGCGGCCCTGTGGTGCGCCGATCGCGCCCGGTTCGGCTGGGCGGGCGCGGCGCTGGCGGCGGCCGCGCTCACCAAGCAGACCGGCGCGGCGGCGCTCGCCCCGGTGGCCTGGCTGGCCTGGCGCGCATCCGGCACGGCGGCCCTGGGGCGG
>NZ_FMCH01000541.1 GCF_900091855.1 Streptomyces sp. DvalAA-14 | reverse complement strand
AGGTGACATGGGATGAATCTATAGGCCGGGCACCGGTCGATGTCCAGACCCGTGCGCGGCTTGTCTGAAGTCCCCGGTGGACACCGGCCACCTCGCACCCGGGCCCCGACCCCCTCCACACGCGGCTGCCGGAGCCGGCCCGGAGGCGCGCGGCGCCTTCGGGCCGGGGCGCCTTCCCCGGCGGGGGCGCGGCGCCACCGGTACGGACGGCGCAAACGGCCGGGACCGCGGCGGCCGGGCCGCTCGCCGGTGCAGACCGTGACTCGGCGCCGTTCCGGTCCGGTTGGTTCTTCGCCCGTCGCGGCGCGTCCTCTTTCCACGCCGGCCCGCCCGGGTAGATGCGTCACGCAATGGGCCGCCGGTGCGGTTCGGCGCTGAAACGGGGATGGTCGGCGCCGGGTCATGGAGTCCGGCCGGTCCTTACCGGTCCGGCGGAACACCCCGGAAGCCCAACAGAGGCGGTTGAGAACCCCCATTGCCCCGTCCAGCCGGTGGCCCGCGAAACCCCCGGACCCGCCTGGCCTCCTCGGCGGGGCGGTCCCCGCCGCCGGCCGCCCGCCGGCCCCGAGGCCGGAAAAGGTATGCCGGCCGTCCCGGCGGCGGCGAGCGGGTCGGGCACGACACCGGCCCGTGTCCCCGGCCCGGGAGTCCTCCACCAGGGCCAACAGGACATGGGATGGATTGGGACATCAGCGATGGGATGCCTGTTAGGCTGCGGCAGCGCGAGTACAGGGAGCGTGGTGTTCCACCCATGTCATTGACCGACAAGGCCATCGCCCGTATCCGGGAACTGATCCAGTCCGGCGAACTCCCCCCAGGCGCCAAGCTGCCCCCCGAGCAGCACCTCGCCGCCGACCTGGGCCTGTCCCGCAATCTGATGCGCGAGGCCGTCAAGGCGCTGGTTGTCGCACGCGTACTGGAGATCAAACGCGGTGACGGCACTTATGTGACCAGCCTGGAACCCGCTCTGCTGCTCGAAGGTCTGGGGTCGGCCGTCGAACTCCTCAGCGGGGACACCCTGCTGGAACTCACCGAGGTGCGGCGGCTGTTCGAGCCGATCGCGACGGGACTGGCCGCGACCCGGATCTCCGCGGCGGAACTGCGGCAGGTGGAGCACCATCTGGCCGCGATGACGCAGGCGCGCGACGACGTCGAACTGCTCAACCGGCACGACGCCGCCTTCCACCAGGCAGTGATCGCGGCGACCGGAAACTCCACGCTGGCCACCTTGCTGGAAGGCATCTCCAGCCCGACCGTCCGGGCCCGGGTCTGGCGAGGGCTGGTCGACGATGACGCCAGCGACCGGACCATCGCCGAACACCGGGCCATCTTCGACGCGCTGGCCGCCGGCGATTCAGCGCGGGCCCAGGCAGCGGCGCTGCTGCACGTCAGCACGACCGAGCAGTGGCTGCACAAGCATCGTGAGCGCGACGACACGTCCGGGCGCAGCCCGGACCCGGCCTAGACCGACCCGACCCGACCCGGCCCGGCCTAGACCGACCCGACCCGACCCGACCCGACCCGGCCCGACCCGGCCCGGCCCGGCCCCCAGGCCTGCCGGCCCGTACCGGTCCAT
>NZ_FMCH01000327.1 GCF_900091855.1 Streptomyces sp. DvalAA-14 | reverse complement strand
CGCCCGCCACGCCGCCCGCCACGCCGCCCCGGAATCGCCGGAGCCGCCGGAGCCGCCGGAGCGGCGACGCACCGTCGAGGAGGAACCGGCAGCGCCGGACGCGCCCCGGGCGCGCAGAACTCAGGGGGACGCAGGGGAAGCACCCGCAGGCCCAGCAGAAACCGCCGAGGAGGCGACCCGTTGAACGCGGTCCGCACGTTTACCAGTGACCTCAGCCACGAGGCACGCAATGTCCAGTGGCTGTTGCAGAACTTCGTGGAGGAGGTGCCCGGCGTCCACTCGATCGCCGTGGTCTCCTCCGACGGCCTGCTGCTGCTCAGCTCACAGACCGAGCCGGCCGATGAGCTGCCCGACGAGCCGGCCACCGCGCCGGTCGCCGGATCGGCGGCCGAACCGTCCACCGGACCGATCCCCGGACCGATCCCCGGCCGGACCGTCCCACCGCAGGGCGGCGGCCCGCGGCGGCCGAGTGCCGAGAGCCAGATGGACCTGGCAGCGGTGGTGTCGGGCGTGGCCTCCCTCACTTTCGGCGCCGCCCGCCTGATGGACGGGGGCAAGGTCCGGCAGACCACGGTCGCGATGGCGGACGGGATGCTGTTCGTGACCGCCATCAGCGACGGCTCGCTGCTGGGCGTGCACGCCGGCGCCGACGCCGACATCAGCGTGATCGGCTACCACATGGCGCTGTTCGTCGGCCGGGTCGGCCATGTCCTGACACCCGCCCTGCGCACCGAGTTGCGCCACGTGATGGAGAGTGCCCACTAATGGCCCCCCTGCCCCAACGCGGAGCCGACCGCCGCACGTCCAGGGTCCGGCCGTACGCTCTGACCGGCGGTCGCACCCAGTTCGGACACGTGCTGCTCGTGGAGACCTTCGTCGCTACCATCGACGCGGCGGAGGAACAGCCGGCCCTCACGAGGGGCAGCTGGACCGAGCGGGTCATGCCAGAATTTCGCGCGATCGTCGAACTGTGCCGCAGAATGCGGTCGGTGGCCGAGATCTCCGCGCTGCTGCGGATGCCGCTCGGCGTCGTCCGGGTCCTGATCAGCGATCTGGCCGACCAGGGAAGAATCCGCGTGTACGGCACCGGGCACGGGCCCGGTGGTCCGGACCGCGCACTGCTCGAAAGGGTGCTCAGTGGACTTCGCAGGCTTTGACCAGCAGGAAGGCCTGCAGGACTGGCAGACGGAGCGTGGTCGTGCCCCGATCTCCACCAAGATCGTCGTGGCCGGCGGCTTCGGCGTGGGCAAGACCACCTTCGTCGGCGCTGTCTCCGAGATCACCCCGCTGACCACCGAGGCGGTGATGACGCAGGCCAGCGAGGCGCTGGACGACCTGGCCGCGACCCCGGACAAGACAACGACCACCGTCGCCATGGACTTCGGCCGGATCACCCTCGACCAGGACCTGGTGCTCTACGTGTTCGGCACCCCCGGCCAGCAGCGGTTCTGGTTCATGTGGGACGACCTGGTGCGCGGTGCGATAGGCGCGGTGGTGCTCGCCGACACCCGCCGGCTGGCCGACTGCTTCCCCGCGCTGGACTACTTCGAGGGCACCGGTCTGCCGTACACCGTCGCCGTCAACCAGTTCGAGGGCACGGTGCCGTACACCCCGGACGATGTGCGCGAGGCGCTCGCGGTGCCCTCGCACATCCCGGTGCTCGTCATCGACGCCCGCAAGCGCTACTCGGTGGTCGAGGCGCTGCTGGCGCTGGTCGCCCACGCGTTGAACGAACAGCCCCTGTGACCAGCGCTGTTGGTCCCGATAGCCTGCCGTTGTCCCTTGCGATCGCGCTGCCCCCGCCGTGATCACGACTGCCAGATAGCGAGCCGCTGTGCGCAAGATACTCATCGTCGGAGCCGGTCAGGCCGGGCTCCAACTGGCCCTGGGGCTGCAGGCCCGGGGCTATGACGTCACTGTGATGTCCAACCGGACCGCCGACGAGGTACGGAGCGGCCGGGTCATGTCGACCCAGTGCATGTTCACCACCGCGCTCGGGCACGAGCGCGATCTGGGCCTGAACTCCTGGGAGGACCAGGCGCCGCGGATCGAGGGACTCGGCGTCTCGGTGTCCGCCCCGGACGCCTCACGGCCGATCGACTGGGTGGGCCGGCTGCGCGGCTACGCCCAGTCCGTCGACCAGCGGGTGAAGATGGCCGGCTGGCTGGAGACCTTCGCCGAACGCGGTGGCAAGGTGGTCGTCCACGGCGTGGCCGTGTCCGACCTGGACTACTTCGCGCGGGCCTACGACCTGGTGCTGGTGGCGGCCGGCAAGGGCGAGTTGGTCTCCATGTTCGGCCGGGACGCCTCCCGTTCGCCGTACGACTCCCCGCAGCGGTCGCTGGCCGTCGCGTATGTGCACGGAGTCGGGCCCCGGCCGGAGCACCCGGATTTCCACGCGGTGCGCTGCAATCTGGTACCGGGCGTCGGCGAGTTGTTCGTGATGCCGACCCTGACCACGTCGGGACCGGCCGACATCCTGTTCTGGGAGGGCGTTCCCGGCGGCCCGGTCGATGTCTTCCAGGGCGTCAGGGATCCGGCCGAACACCTGCGCCTGACGCTGGAGCTGATGCGGACCTTCACGCCCTGGGAGTACGAGAGGGCGGCCGGCGCCGAGTTGACCGACGCCCAGGGCACGCTGTCCGGGCGCTACCCGCCGACGGTACGGCGCGCGGTCGGTGAACTCCCCTCCGGCGGGCTGGTGCTGGGTGTCGCCGACGTGGTGGTCGCCAACGACCCGATCACCGGCCAGGGTTCCAACAACGCGGCCCGCTGCGCCGCCTCCTACCTCGCCGACATCGTGGCGCACGGCGAACGGCCCTTCGACCGGGCGTGGATGGAGGACACCTTCGAGCGCTACTGGAAGCTGGCCGCCCCCGCCACCCGGTGGACCAACGCGATGCTCGGCCCGCCGCCGGAGCACGTCCTCGGACTGATCGGCGCGGCCGGCGCCCTCCAGCCGGTGGCCGACCGGTTCGCCAACGGCTTCGACGACCCGGCCGACTTCGATCAGTGGTTCTTCGAACCCGAGCGGGCCGCCGCCTACCTCGGCGAGGTGCAGCGGCAGGCGGCTGTCTGAACCGCGCCGCGCGGCCCGCGGGCCGGCGTCCGGGCGCCCCGGTCATCAGCATGTCAGCAGCGTGTCAACGGCCGGTCGGCGGCCGGTCAGCGGTCGATCGGCGTCCGGTCCGGGTACGCGGCGCGGCGGCCCGCGGCGGACCGGAAGCTGCCGGGGCGATCGGGGTCGGCCGCTCGGCCCGCCGCGGTACGGGCCGGGGCCGGTAGTGTTTCAGCGGCCGCTCGCCGGGGTCCGGGCGGACCGCGCCGAGGATCGGCTCGGCGGCGATCGGTGAGACCTTCACGGAGGCACCCGGGCGGGGCGCCTGGACGACCAGGCCGTCGCCGATGTAGAGCGCGACATGGGTGGCGTCCTTGAAGTAGACCACCAGGTCGCCGGGCCGCAGCGACGCCAGCGGCACATGCGTCAGCCGCGCCCACTGCTCCTGGCTGGTGCGCGGGACCGCCCGGCCGGCGTGTGCCCACGCCTGGGAGGTGAGCCCGGAGCAGTCGAAGGCGTCCGGGCCCCGCGCGCCCCACACGTAGGGCTTGCCGAGCTGCGCGAAGGCGTAGGCGATGGCCCGGTCGCCGGCCCGCGAGGGGGCCCGCAGTGCCGCGTCGTCGCCGAGCGGCTTGCCGTCCATGAAGTCCTGCTGTGCCCGGTCCGCGCCCTGCTCCTCCAGCGCCTGCAGCTGGTCGATCTGGGCTCCGGTCAGCCCGGCGAGCGCCGTCTCGACCTGCCGCAGCTGCGTCTCGACCTGCTTCTTGCGTCCGGCCAGCGCCGCCTGCGCGTGCTGGGCGGCGTCCAGCGCGCGCTGGGCGCGGGTGTTGAGCGCGGCCAGCCGGGCCTGGCCGGCCGACAAGCCGGCCAGTACCCGCTGCTGGCGGCCGGCCGCGCGCCGTGCGATGTGCCGCTGCCCGAAGAAGTCCTGCGGGCTCCCGCCGGTCAGCAGGGCCAGCAGCGGCGACACCCCGCCCTGCTGGTACATCTGGCGGGCCATCAGCCCCAGCTCGTTCCTGGCCCCGGCGACCGCCACCCGCTGGTCGGCGAGCTGCCGGTCCACGGTGTCCGCCGCGGCCCGCCGCTGGTCGGCGGTCTGCCGGGCCCGGTTGTACGCCTCGGTGGCCGTCTCCGCCTGCCGGTAGGAGGTCTGCAGCCGGCGCAGCAGCTGGGCCGGGG
>NZ_FMCH01000325.1 GCF_900091855.1 Streptomyces sp. DvalAA-14 | reverse complement strand
GGATGTCGGACAACCTCGGACCGCGGCTGACCATCGTGTCCACGCTGCTGGGCGCGGCCGTGCTGCTCCCCTGCGTCCTCTACCTGGACGACTACTGGGCGATTCTGCTGGTGATCGCGGTCAGCGGGGCCGCCAGCATGGCGTACCAGCCGGCCTCCACCAGCATGATCAGTCTCCTCACTCCGACCGAACGCCACGTCATGATCTTCGCGATGGGCCGGCTGGCGATCAATCTCGGCACCACGGCCTCGCCCCTGCTGGGCGCGGCGCTCGTCACGATCTCCTGGAATTTCCTGTTCTGGGGCGAGGCACTGGCCGTGGTGATCTTCTCCGCGGTCGCCGCCACCACACTGCCGCACCGCGTGCGACCGGAGACCGCGGATCCGGCCGACGACCCCGCCGGACGCGGCGCTGCCCCGGCACCCAAGGCTTCGTACCTGACGGTACTGGCCGACCGCCGGTATCTGATGTTCCTGCTGGCGATGTTCGTCAGTTCGGTGATCTACATCCAGCACATCGCGACGCTGCCGCTGACCGTGAAGCACCTCGGCATGGGAATCGAGGTCTACGCGGTGATGATCGCGATCAACGGTGTTCTGGTCATCGTGTGTGAACTCCTCGTCGCCAAAGTGGTGCAGCGCTGGCCGATCCGGATAGCCGTGATCACCGGTGTGCTGCTGACCGGTATCGGCATGAGCCTCTACGCCTTGCCGTGGGGGCTGGCCGCACTGGTGATCGCCACCCTGGTGTGGTCCCTCGGCGAGATCATCGGATATCCGTCGCTGTTCTTCGCCTATCCCGCGCAGGCGGGACCGCCCGCGCTGCGGGGACGCTACTTGGGCGCCTCGAACGCGCTGTACGGACTGGGCAGTGCGGTCGGCCCGTTCGTCGGGGTGATGATCTGGAATCGCTTCGGGGACGGCCTGTGGCTCGGCTGCGGGGTGGTGGGCCTGATCGCCGGCGCCGCCGCGTGGGGCGGAGTGCGTCCCGCCGGCGCGACCGGCGGGGACAGCAGTGCGGAACAGGCGGTCGTGACCGTCGATTCCGGGACCGCCGACGCGGAGGTCCGCACAGGAAGTTGAGTCGACGCACCATGCGTACCACGGAAGTTCGCGCGATCAGCGGGAACACCGTAGAAAGGGAAGCAGACAGATGCCACGCCATGTAGTCCTGGTCGATCCCTATTCCGAGGCCGTCGAGTACGCGCACGCCTTTCGGCGGCGGGGAGTCGAACCGGTCGCCGTTCTGAGCACACCGGCGCCACTGAAGTCGTACCTGCACGGCTGGAAGCCCGATGCCTTCAGCGCGTCGCACTTCTACGACGGGGACCTGACCGAACTCGCCCGCATCGTGCGCGGTTACGACCCGATAGCCGTCATACCCGGCAACGAGTCCGCGGTCATGCTCGTCGACGCGCTGATCGAGGAGCTGGCGCCCGGGACGGGCAATGTGCCCGGGCTCTCCGCGGCGCGCCGGGACAAGTGGCCCATGCTCCAGGCCGTGGCGGACGCCGGCATCCCGCACCTGCGGACTTTCGCCGCCACGACCGAGGAAGAGGCCGCCGACTGGCTGCGGACGACGGGCATGGAGGGGCAGCCGCTGATTCTCAAACCGCGCTGCAGCGGCGGGACCGACGGGGTGCACAAGGTGGAGGCCGGCGCGGACTGGCGGCCCCCCTTCCGGCGGCTGCTGGGCTCGATCAATATGTTCGACCTGTCCAACGACAGCATTCTGATGCAGGAGTTCGCCTCAGGAACGGAATTCGTCGTGGACACCTACTCCGTCGACGGGGAGTTGGGCGTGGTGGCCGTCGTCCAGTACACCAAGTCGACGCGCGGGGAGCGTGTCGGGGTTTACGACGCGGAGGATTATCTCCGACCCCACGATCCGCTGGTCGGCGTTCTGGAGTCCTACACGCGCCGGGTCGCCGAGGCCGTCGGCATCCGGACGGGATGCACGCACACCGAGATCATGCTGACGGACGGTGGCCCCCGGCTGATCGAGATCGCGGCACGCCTCGACGGCGGCTGCGGGCAGCAGGCCGCGCGGCTCGCGACCGGGGACTGCCAGGTCGACCGTGCCGTGCGGCATCATCTGGACGACTCCTTCACCCCGGGATTCGAGATCGTGCGGCCCACCCGGGTGGTGTGGCTCTCCGCCCCGAACAGCGGAACCATGAGCAACGCTGAAGTGCTCGACGCGGCGCGCGAGTTGGCCTGCTTCCAGAAGATGGCCTGCCGCTACCCCAATGGCTCCCGGGTGCCCAAGACCGAGGACCTGTTCACCACACTCGGCTGGGTGCTGCTGTCCGGGCCCGACCAGGAGGCGGTCGATCAGGACACCAAGCAGGTGCGGGACATCGAGGCCCAGGTGGTGATCGATCCGCTCGCCCCCTGACGCCGCTTCCCACTCGGGCGGGTGTCCGGTGCGCGCGCCGTTCCGCTGTTCCCGTTCCGGCCCTACGCTCAGTAGGTGGAGCGGTGGGGTACGCGTGGCGATGTCCGGCGGCAGGTGCTCGGGCCGCGCGGAATCCGGGGGCTGGGCTACGGCCTGTACGGCTGTTGGGCGGCCGTCGGTGTGCTGGCCCAGTTCCGCTCCGGCGCCGACCCGGGGCTGCCGGCCCGCGTGCGCGACGCGATGCTCGTCTCCCTCTTCGGCTGGCTCGTCCTCCAGGTGGCCGGTGCGGCCCGCATCGACCTCGCGGACGGCGTGATCAGCGTCTACTACCCCTTCGTGGTCCGGCACGTCGATGTGGCCGACGTCGCCGGCGTCGAGGTCTACGGCGCCGGGAACCTCCTGATCACGACGAAGGACGGCCACCGGCTGCGCCAGCCCCTCTTCCAACGCACCCCCCGCCCCCGCCGGGCCCGCAAGGCGATCCTCGACTTCCTCACCGCCGAACACACCTCCCCCGGCCCACCCGCCCGACGCTGGCAACCCCGCCCCCTGTGGCCCTTCTTGGCCGGCGCCATCCTGCTCCAACTCACCGCGGCATTTGCGGCACGCTGAGCGGCGGGGCGAAGGGGAATGCCCGTCGTGACCCGGGTCAGTAGCCTCGCCGCATTCTGTGGCCTGGCCGGGAACGCGCGACGACTCGGGTGACCGCGCCCGGCGTAGGGGGCGAGCAGGTCAAGGGGTGTGACCAGCTCGGCCGTCTCGGCATCGAGCCAGTAGTTGCGGCTGAACAGCCCCCGGGCGTGCATCTCGCGACCGGCCGGACAATCCCGGGACCACCCGTCGAGCCGCGGCGCCGACTGGACGACGCCCTGACGTCACCGCTCGACCGCGGCCGGGCGAGCGCGTTCCCACCTCTAGGGTGGCGCCGTCAAGCTCGCGCGTCGCGCGTTGTCCGTGGCTGGAGGATTCCGTGACCATCGCCGCTCGTCTCGTCACCACTGTCCCCGCTCCGCTGGATCCGGCGTCCGCCGCGGCCCCGCAGGTGCTGCACTGGCCCGGCCGTGCGGGCCGGCTGCTCGTCCAGCGCGGCGATCGCGAGGTCGTGACCGTCGACCTGGGAACATCCGACCCGAGCCGGACGTCAGTGATCCGCTTCCCGGCGCCCTGGCCGCGGCGCTTCGGAACGGTGGCGGTCTCACCCGACCAGGAGCACGTGGTGTTCGCCGGCCCGCACGCCGTACGGTCGGTGGATGCCGGCGGCGCGACACGCTGGGAAGTGCGGCACGGCTGCTGGGACGGCAGTTGCCCCCTGCTGCACCGCTCGTTCGCCGAATACGCCGATGACGAGGACCACTTCCACGCCGACAGTGGTTCGGCCATGGTCAACGCGGACGGAACACTGGTCTGGATCCACGTCCGCGGCCCCCTGGCCGGTGACACGGACGCCAATGACGGTGCCGATGACCATGTTGCCGAAGACGACGCCGACGATCAGGAGCTGTGGCTGGTCGTCAATGCGGCGGACGGAGAGGTCATGGGACGGGTGGAGACCACGACGGTGGCCTCGGGCTCGGAGCACACCCCGCACCCCGACCCCACGCAGATGGGTCTCAGCATCGCCGAGGGTGAGGAGGACTCACCTGTGCTGTGGGGACACTGGAACGGTCGGCACCTGACCGCCGAACCGTTCGGCATCGAGCGGATACTTCTGGGAGCGAGCCCCTCCGGCCGGAGCCTGCTGACCGTCCCGGTCGGACAGTGGTCCCTCACCCTCCAGCAAGCACAGGACGGCGCCGTCCTGAGGAAACTGGATGCCCAGAGCGCCCTGCCGCCCCATCCCGACAGCACTGGTGGAGACAGGGTCTACTGGGACTACGAGGCGGCCTTCCTCGCCGAGGACACCGTCGTGGCCGGGTCTTCCGAGAGCGACGCCCGCAACGGCGCGGGCCGCCACTGGCTCGTGGACCTCTCCTCGATGACCCTGACCGGTGAGGTCAGCTACCCCTTCCCGGTCTCCGGGCCAGCCCGCTCGGCGGGCTGCGGTACGTGGTACACGGTCTCCAAGGACCAGACCACTGTGCACATCTGGCAACTCGGCGAGGCACACTGACCCGACGCCACGACGGGGCCCGACCGTGAGCCGGATGCGGAGCCGGACGCGGAGCCGGTTCCGTACGCCCTGCAGTGCGCTGTGGACGGTGAGACGTCACCGACGAGCGGGGACTTCACCAAACCGCAGCACTGGCGCTGCGGCCCTGCGGCCAGAACCCGTCCCACCACACCTATCGGGAGATCATCACCCGTCCCTGGCGGACCTGGCGGCAGACGTGACCCGCCATCCTCTCTCAGTCGCTGCACCGCTTTCCTGAAGAGCGCACCGCAGGCACCTCGGTCCAGCCGACCGCTGAAGCTCCACGCGAATCATTTCCCGTGGAGCTTCAGCGCAGCCGCAAATTCACAGAATGTGAAGCCACCCGGATCTCACCCGGAATTCCTGAAACCGCATGAGGATAATTTCAAACGATCGGATCTCGATTGGGGTCCAAAACGTTCGCACCCCTGGCATCCATAAGGGATTCAAATTCATCAAGCGTCCGGCTCCTTATAAACTCGGCTTCGCTCTGATGAATCGGCAGTAGCCACAAGAATCGCGCTCCACCGGCCTCCGGCGGCGCCCATTCAAGACCCGGACCATACGGATAAGGAAGACTGACGAGCAGGTGATCCATCCGCGAGTCCCGCATCCACGGGCGTCCCATACGGATGACTGACCCAATGTCGAGCCGGTGAGCCTCAAACGAGTGATAATGGCCGACGATTGCCAGGGTTTCGGAGTGACCTTCGTCAGCAAAAGGCGACATGACGAAGAACTCCGTCCCCCCGGCGGCAGGGCCGAGAAGCGAGCATCCCAACGTCACGTAGATCCAAGCCTCACCAGCCCGCTCAGGAAGTACACGGTAGGTGGCGAAGCGTGGCACCCGCTCCAGGATCGGCCCGCGCTCCCAAGTTGCGGCCTCAATGATGTGCCCGTCCCAGAAGCCCCGAACGTGGCGTTCGAGAGCAACCAGCCGCGCACTTTCTTCAGTCATAGCCCTAGATTCGTCCGTTGACGTTGCCGTCAACTACTGCCGTCAGACACCGCATAGGCTCCACCGGAATAAAATCCGGTGGGGCAACTTCATATCCCTACCGGCTAATCATCTCGGACCTTTGCAAGCTTGTGAAAGGCGATCTGACTATCTACGGTCTCGCAAAGAGAATTAGCATCCCCCGCCCTTGCAAATAGCCCATCAAACCATTTCTCCCCCGAAATCCAATTCAGCGGAAGTTGCGCTTTGGGCCAGCTATCCAGAAGGTCCCGGGCTAGCTGCAAGCTCTCCTCGACAATATCAAGAGATCCAATTGCAGCAGGGATCAGGACGCTGTCCTCGACTTCATTCACTGCAGGTGGGTTGCCTTGGGCCTGCTGAGAGATGGAAAAGGCGCGAAGCTCCCGGACAATGTCTTCGATCGTCGGCCTTACATCTAGGCTCAGGCCAGCCTGCTCGGCTAGCCGCCTAGAGGCGTCGGGGTAATCCTCCACATGACGAGAGAATTTGACAGCCTCCTGCACCCCGGAATTCGCGACGAGACGCTGACCCAGAGCCAGGGAGATGACGGGGAACTCTCGGGTGAGCGCATGGATGTGCACGGTCGGAAAGTACGCATCACCCGAGGTAGATCGGTCGAGCGTGACGCCTTGGAGCACCGGGCCGATGCGCCTGAGCAGTCTCAAAGGCCGCCATACATCGAACTCTGAGTACACACTTGCCCAGTCATTTGTAACCCGCTTGACTGTCGCCGCATCTACCTTGCTCACGGGTTCACCTCCACCGTCAGATTCACACCTGGGACGTTTAGGGCGTTTTTATCCGCCTGCCACTTCCCGATCCCCAGGCCGGGGTTCTTGACGAACTTATAGTCATACACGATACCCCCAGCCGGATCGAAGACATCTGGCCGTGCGCTTCCCGCCGTGCCTCGTGGGACGGGCAATCCTCTCAAGTAGCTTTGTTCGGTAATTAGACCACGATTCCCGTAGATGCCCTGGTAGCGAGTAAGGAGAGTATCGGCATACGCATGCTTAGCGTTTCCCGAGACAGCCCCGCTGCCACCCAATCGAGCTTGAGCACGAGTGGCGATGGCTTGGACCAGGTCCGCATTTGAAGGGTTCGTCGAGCCATTGCAGGAGCAGGCAGCTCCATTCGGAGCAGTTCCACCACTGCAGTTATGCACCAAGATCGGCGTGGTTCCGGCGAGGACATAGTGCGTGTGGAGGTCGCCGATGGTGAGGTCGTAGGTGGTGGTGTTGGCGTGGTGGAGGCGGACGGCGGTGATCTGGTTGGTGCCGGTGGGGGTTTGGAGGGTGTCGCCGGGGTGGAGGTCCTTCGCTTCGACGAAGGCGGCCTGGGTCTGGTCGTAGAAGGGGTGGTGGAAGGTGGTGGTGAGGTGGCCGCCCCGGGCCGCAGCCGGGGCTGAGGCTGAGGCCGGGGAGATGACGGCTGCCGCGGTGGTGGTGTGGTCGGTGGTGGCGTGGTGGGTGGCGCCGAGGGTGGCGAGGATCGCGGCGGAGGCGGCCAGGCCATAGGCGGCCTTCTTCGCGGCCGACTTGGCGGCCGCGGAGTCACGCGCCTTCACCAACCCCCTTCACCAACCCCCTTCGCGGGGGCCCGCGTCGCGGCTGCGGCTTCCTTCGCCACTGTGGCATTCACCGTCACGTCCACAAGGTCGTGGTCGATGGTGGTGACAATGACCACGGTGACCTGAAATCTCGCCGGCGGCGCTCGCCAAGCAAAAAAATCAGCCGAACCGCTCGACTGCCAGGGCAAGCCATTTCCGCCCCAGCGCTGCGGCCCGTTGACGTTGTTCCATCAACTGCGCATCCGCGTCACCATCAACTGCTGTCAGGTCAGCAATATCCTGCCGTTGGATCTCATCTTCTTCGTCCAACAGGCGCGTATTACAGCGCCGTTCGAGCCGGAAAGAGAAATTACGGAGCGTCGATGAACAATCGTGCAGGACTGTGCCCCCCAGTCCCGCAGGGACACCCAAGGCCGTGTGGAGAGCGACGGCTCCCTGGTACGCGAATGCACGAGCCCCGATGACGTCGTCACCCACGGCAAGCTCCTGCATCAAGACAATCCTTTCACGCCTTTCGATAAATTGTTCAGACGTAAGGTTATTGGGAGACCACAAGACATCCAGGGCGCTCGCATACGTCTCCAGATCGCTAGTACGCCCATCCGCGGAAACCACCCAGAACAGGATGGGGGCGGCCCGTTCTGTGCAGGCAGCAGCGAATGCAACTGCCTGCACGGATGCCGCACTGCGGACGAATTCCTCTAGATTCTCGATCCCGGCCAAGGGAAAGTCCTGATCTTCCCGCAGTCTTGCTCAAACTCGTCTGCCGCTTCATCACCCTGCGACAGATCAACCTACTCTGTGTCAGCCGCATTGATTCCGATCGGGCTACCCCGCTGGTGGTCAGGATCCGATCGCAACCGCCGAGACCGGCAACGTCGGATCATGTGCTCTCGACGTCCGGGCCCGGATACCGAGATCGCTGAGAAATACCTCGGCCTCGCGCTCCGTATAGGGGACGCTCGCGTTATCCAAGTGTCGGATCAGCTCCGAATACGTGCGTCCAAGGATGTCGAAACCATCCAGCGTCACAGAAGCCGGCGATCCGGCCGACACTCTACAGATCTGCTGTGAGGCGTCGTACCAAACGGTCAGCCCGCACCAGAAAACGTCAAATTCACCGGTTGAGTCACAAGTCGCCATCCCGGCGCCGAGCAGTTCCCGAACTCGTCCTCGATCCATCCCCAGCCGAACCGCGCCCATCTTCTCCGTTGAGACCGGCAGAACCTGGACTTGCGACGGCGGGCCATCGAAGAACTCGGGCTCCGCAGGTACACCGCCACGAAACGCGGTCACTGCATCGAAACAGCTCTCGGGCAACAGCGACTTCGCCGAGTAGAGGGAAATGCCTGCTTCCCGGACGTTCCAGTCGCCATCGACCCGGTCCACCGCCAGCCCTTGCGCGGAAAAGTCGGCGAACACCTGTTCCGAAGGAGCACCCAGCAGATCAATCCCCTGAAACATGGGCTTGGCGGGGCCGTGCATCTCGACGGAATCAAGGAGACCACCCACGGCGTAGTTGAGCGTGACCCCCAACTCCCGGTACTGATCGGATACCTCCGGAGCCCAATTCGCCCGCCTGAAAATGGCCGATGGAACACCGAGCCATGCGCGCAGGGAGCTTCGCGGAGCGCCGAAATCGATACCACCGTAGCCAACGAAGGGAATCAGCTCACATTCTTGCCGACTGGTCACGAAATCAACTCAATCCTCCGGGGTGAACCCCGGCCTTTCTAATCGCATCGATGTAATCCGGAATTTTCGCCACCAGTTCGTCGATCGCGCCATCATACTTGGTGCCAAAAAGATTTCGGACGTTATCTATGTCCATACCGAGAGCTTCGGTAAGGCGACCCTGCCTCAAAAGATACATTTGCTGGGCTCGGTGAAGTTTCCCAGCGTGACTGGACCCCCAGCTTTCAGTTTGGAGATGGTCCGCCTTATCCATTTGGATCGCCAGACCTTGGCCTTCGGGGATATCAAAGACCTCGGAATTTGCTTGGCTCGACGGCATGTGATTGATCTCGGTTCCGGGGACGTTCCTGCCAGTCAGCGGATCCTTCAGGTCCTTGTATTGACCACCACGATAAACATGCCCAGGAGGGGCAGTATCGCAGTTGTGGACCAGGACCGGCGTGGTCCCGGCCTCCACATAGTACGTGTGGAGGTCGCCGATGGTGAGGTCGTAGGTGGTGGTGTTGGCGTGGTAGAGGCGGACGGCGGTGATCTGGGCGGTGCTGGTGGGGGTTTGGAGGGTGTCGCCGGGGTGGAGGTCCTTCGCTTCGACGAAGGCGGCCTGGGTCTGGTCGTAGAAGGGGTGGTGGAAGGTGGTGGTGAGGTGGCCGGCCTGGGCCGCAGCCGTGGCCGGGGTGACAACGGCGGCTGTGGTGGCGGTGTGGTCGGTGGTGGCGTGGTGGGTGGCGCCGAGGGTGGCGAGGATCGCGGCGGAGGCGGCCAGGCCATAGGCGGCCTTCTTCGCGGCCGACTTGGCGATCGTCTTCGCGGCTGCCGATGCGCGGGCCTTGAGCGGGGCCTTCGCCGCTGTTGCCGTTGACGTTGTTGTCTTGACGGTGAGGTCGACGAAGTCGTGGTCGGTGGTGGTGACGATGACTGCGGTGACCTTGTGGTTCTCGGTTCCCGACTCTCCTGGGACGGAGTTGGCGATGGTGTCGCCGACCTTCACCTGGTCGATCGGTTTCGAGGCGCCGCCGGCCAGCAGGACCCGGGTGTTGCCGGTGAAGCTGTGCGGGCCGCCTATCTTGCAGCTGGAGCCTTCGCTTTCCGACCGCGCCCCGGCTGCCTCCGTCTCTTCCGCGGCTTCTTCGGTGGCGTCTGTCGCGCCGGATTCGGCGGCTTCGGTGGCGCCCTTGCCGAACAGGCCGCCGACGGCCTCCAGCGCCTTGGGGGCGAGCTTGCCGAGGATCTTGCCGCCCAGTGAGCCGAGCGCTCCGCCCAGTGCGCCGGCGACAGCGCCGGTCACCGCGGCGCCCGCGAACGCCCCGGCGCTGCACGCCGCGCCGCCCTGGTCGGCGCAGGCGAATCCCTGGTCGACCAGCGAGCCCGCCGCGCCGGCTATCGCGGCGCAGCCGATGGTGCCGACGCCGACGGTCGCGGCTTCGCAGCCGGCGAAGACAGCGGTGGACACCACGAACGAGGTGATGGCAGCCGCGTGGTTCTTGGTGTAGGTGGCGGCGGTCTTGGCCGCGCTCACTGTGGCCTTGTAAGCGGTGCGGGTGGCCGCCGCGACGGTATGGACGGCTGCCTTGGCCTTCTTCGCAGCCGCGTGCACCACCTTTTTGGCCTTGGCGATGACGCGTTTCACCTTGCGTTTGACCGCGTGGTAAGCCGTGGTGACCTTGCGGACGGCCGCGTGGTAGACGCGTTTCACCTTCCGCGCCGCGTAGTGGTAGACGCGTACGACCCGGCGCACGGTGGCGTGGTAGACGTCGCGGACCCTCTTGACGGCCTTGGTCACCTTGCGCTTCACGGCCTTGACGACCTTGTGCACGATCGGCGGGGTGTAGTGGTAGACGAACGCCGCGGCGTGCGAGACGGCCTTGTGGACGGTCTTCTTGACGGCGTGGCTGACCTTGTGGACCAGGCTGCTGAAGCCCCAGTGCCCGGAGGGGTCGGTGCCGTCCAGCGGGTTGTCGTCGACGTAGGCGAAGGGGTTGGCCTCCACCGAGTCGGGCACCGGGTTCAAGGACACCGAGTCCTTGTTCATGAAGGTGCCGGTGGCCGGGTTGTACCAGCGCGAGTCGGTGCCGACCTTGCCGGTGTCGGCCTCGGTCCAGCCGGACTGGTAGCCGAGCCGGCCCATGACACCGGCGGTGGCGGTCACATTGCCCAGCGGATCGTAGGTCGCCGACCCGGACAGGCTGGTCGCGCCGGAGGCGAAGGTGCCGACGACGTCGTTGTGCGCGTCGGTGACGGCCAGCAGACCGCTGCCGGGCGACGAGCCGGCGTTGACGCCGGTCAGCCCCCCGGACGGGTCATAGGAATAGCTGTAGTTCCCGTCCGAGGCGATGGTGTTGTCGGAACCCGAGTACTGGAAGGTGCGGCTGGTCAGGTCGGCGGCGTCGCTGTCGGTGATGTTCCGGCCGACGGCGTCGAGGGTGTAGGAGTGGTCGGCGGCGGTGATCTGGTTGCCGAACGCGTCGGTGGTGTAGTTGACGGCTCCGTCGGCAGTGGAGGTGTCCGTGGTCATCGTGCCCCGCGCGGAGTACGCGTAGGAGTGGACGCCGTCGGAGGTGATCTGGTCGCGGGCGTCGTAGGTGTAGACGTTGGCGCCGACCTGGGTCCGGTTGCCGGAGGCGTCGTAGCTGTAGTTGGTGGTCGTGGCGCCGTTGTTCCACGACGCGAGCCGGTCGGACTGGTCGTAGGTGTAGACGTTGTTCGAGGCGCCGGTCACCCCGACGGTGTTCTTACTCGTCAGGTTGCCGTTGTTGTCGTACCCGTAGGTGATCCCCGACAGGGTGCTGGCACCCTGCACCAGCGTGTCGCTCTTCAACCGGTGCGCGGTGTCGTACGTGTAGGTGCGGGTCTGCCCGGTGGCGCCGTACTTGACCGAGGAGACCTGCTCCAGTGTGTTGTAGCCGTAGGTCAACTGTGTCCCGGACGAGGCGTCGTTGAGGGTGGACAACCGGCCCGCGGTGTCGTAGCCGTACGACGTGGTGCCGGCGGCGTCGGTGCGGGTCAGCGGGGACGAGTCGTCGTTGTAGGTGAAGCTGGAGGAGCCGGCCGAGCCGGACGCCGATAGCAGGTCGCCCCGGTCGTCGTACCCGAAGGACTCAGCTGTGGCCGCCTGGTGGTCACGCGCCCCCAGGGAGCCGGCCTCGTCGGTGGCGGCCGTCTTGACCTGGCCGTCGCCGTCGTAGGTGAACGAGCGCTTGGCGGTGGCCGCGTCCGCGCCGCTGCCGGAGGCCGTCTTGAGGTTGCCGACGGCGTCGTACGTCATCGTCGTGGTGACGCCGCCGGGCTGGGTGCTGGAGACCAGCTGCCCGTCGGCGTCGTAACCGTTGGTGGTGGTGGAGTCGGCCGCCGAGCTGTAGTCGGCGGTGGCCGGCGCCCGGACCGTCTCCTGCTGGCCCCACGGCGTGTAGGTGTAGTACCAGGAGTTGTTCCGCCCGTCGGTGAACCGGGTCTGGTTGCCCGACGCGTCGTATCCGAAGCTGCTGGTGATCGAGTGGGTCGCGTCGACCGGTTCGACCTCCTGGGTCACCGTGCCCGCCGCGTCGTAGGTGAAGTGGGTGGTGTGCTGGTTGGCGTCGGTGGACGCCAGCACATTCCCGACCCCGTCGTAGACCTGCGACGACCCGTTGAGCAGGGTGCCGGTCGCGTCGTACTGCTCGGCGGAGACCGGACGGCCCGACGCGTCGTACTCGGTGGTGGAGTACGTGTTGTCGGCTTCGGTGGTCCTGGTCTGGTCGCCCTGGTAGTCGTAGCTGTACCGGGTGGTGTTGTTGGCGCCGTCGGTCACCGAGGTGGTCTCGCCGACCCGGTTGTAGCCGTACGTCTCCTTGACGCCGCCGGGCGATGTCGTCGACGAGAGGTACGCACCGTACGGATTGGTGGTGGTCGGCGCGTAGGAGTTGTTGGTGGTCAGGGTGCGCGCGGTCGGGAAACGCTCCAAGGTGGTGGAGGTCAGCGGCCGGCCCAGGTAGTCGTAAGTGGCCTGGCTGACGGCGCCGTTGGCATCGGTGACCGACAACTGCTCGCCGTTGGCGTCGTACGTCGCGTGCGTGAGTGTCCCGTCCGCGGCCGTGGTCTGCGCGACGTCGCCGAGCTGGTCGAACAGGGTGTGCGTCGTCTCGTTCTTCGGGGTGGTCTCGCTGATCTGGTTGCCGTCGCTGTCGTACGCCCAGCTCGATGTCGCGGTCAGCGGCGTGGACGAGCCGGCCGGGGTGTAGGGCGGGAGTGTCTCGGAGACCTTGTTGCCGTTGGGGTCGTAGACGGTGGTCGTCTTGTTCCCGTCGGGCTCGACCTCCTCGACGGCCTCGCCGTAGGTGTTGAAGCCGCTGGTGGTCACCGGCCGCTGGGTGGCCGGAGTGCCCCCGTTGGTCTCGACCTGCACCGCGGGCGCGGTGGTCACCGCGAGGTTCCCCGCCTCGTCGTAGCTGTAGTCCGTGGTCTGCACGTCCGCGTCGGTCATCGTCTTCGGCAGGCCGCGCTTGTCGTAGGTCCACTGGGTGACCTGCGCGGTCGAGGAGCCGACCGTGCCGCCGGTGCGGGTGTTGCCGAACAGCTTGGTGATGTCGGCGGCGGTCAACGCCCGTGGGTAGACCTGCACGTTGGACTCGGACCCGGCCATGGTGTCGCTGGTCGGGCCGGTGGCGGCGTTCCAGGTGCCGCTGATCGACAGCGGGCCGGTACCGGTCCACGGTGTGGGGTCGGTGGCCGAGGCGGCCAGCGTGCCGTTGACGTACAGCCGCATCGCGCCGGAACTCGCGTCGAAGACGCCGACCAGGTGGGTCCAGGTGTTCAGTGCCGCCGGGGTGGTCGCCTGGGCGTCGTAGAACGTGGTCGGCGTGGTCGCGTCATTGCTGGCGATGTGGAAGCGGTAGGCATTGGCGGTCGGGTTGTACTGGAGGTAGAAGGAGGCCCGGTTGGTGCCGCCCTGGGCGACGAAGGTGTGGAAGGTCGAGGCGTCGGTGAGATCGACCCAGGCCGAGACCGAGTAGGAGGCCGTGGTGTCCAGCACCGGACCGTTGGTGGTGATGACGTTGGCCGCTCCGGCCGCTCCGCTGAACTTGGCCGCGTCACCCGTCCATGTCACCGCGGAGCCGACCGACGCGGTGTTGCCGGTGCCCGAGGAGTCGGTGACCGTGTTTCCGCCGGTCTGGTTCAGCTTCCACCAGCCCGACGGGTGGCCGGAGGAGTCACCGGAGATGCTCTCGGTGAGCTGGTCGCCGGCCGCGTCGTAGGTGTTGGCCGTGGTGGTACGGCTGCCGGTGGCATCACTGTCGGTCTCGGTGGCCACCAGGTCGTCGGGCGTGTACGACAGGGTCGTGGTGCGGTTCACCCCGGTCGGGTCGACGGTCGTCGATGTCGTACGGGAGGCCGCGTCGACGGCGTAGTTGGTGACCGTGGCGCCGTTGTCGGTGGTCTCGCTGAGCTCGTTGCCCGCCGCGTCGAAGGTGTTCGCGGTCAGCACGCTGCTGCCCGTGCCGTCCGCGCTGGTCTTGGTGACCTTCGCCGTCAGGCCGTTGTCGGTGTACGTGTACGCCGTGGTGTTGCCCATCGCGTCCGTGATCGACGCCAGGCGCCCCGCCGGGTCGTAGGCCCGCGACGACTCCACCAGCAGCTTCGCCGGCTGGGGGTTCACCGGATCCCCGGTGTACAGGATCCCCTGCGTGAGCAGGTGGCCGTCGTCGTCGTAGGTGTACTGGGTAGTGGTCCCGGACGACGTCACCTCGCTCATCTTGTTGCCGGAGTGGTCGTAGGTGTATGTCGTGGTGTTGCCGTTGGGCTGTCCCGCCGCCTTGTTGGCGTCGCTGTCGGTGAGGACCTGGTCGTACTGGTCGTAGGTCTGCGTCTCGGTCCGCGGCGCGTCACCGCCGGTGGCGTCGGCCACCGTCTGCGAGGTGACGTCCCCGTCGGCGTCGTAGACGGTGGTGGAGACCGCCTGATGGCTCGCGCCGGTGACGCGGTCGGTGATCGGCGGATCGGTCTCCTGGTAGACCTGACCGGCCGCGTCGTAGGCGTAACTGCTGGTCAGGCCGGACGGATAGGTGTCGGAGACGACCTTTTTGCTGAGTACCTGCCCGAGACCGTCGTAGGTGTAGGACGTCACCAGGCCCAGCGGGTCCGTGGTGGCGGCCACATCGCCGGTGTGGAGGTAGGCGATGGAGCTGACCGCGCCGCCCGGCGTCGTCGACCGGACCGGCAGCCCCTTCGGGACATTGCCGCTGTCGGCCGCCGGGTAGGTGCTCGTCCCGTCGCTGTAGACGGTGCTCTCGGTACGCCCGTTCGGGAAGCCCGCCACCGGCGGGGTGGTGACACCCGTCTCGTCACCGTTGACGTCATAGGCATGCGTGGTCAGATACGTCGGGTCGGTCGCCGACGCGGACCGGCCGTCCCGCTCGGTGAGCAGCACGTCGTTGCGCGGGTCGGCGGTGGTCAGCTGCGCGGTGGTGTCGTCCGGGTAGTACGTGTAGTACTCCGTCGAGCAGCGATTGGCTGCCTGGTCCTGGCAGGTCGTCGACGAGACCACATTGCCGCGCACGTCATGACCGGTGACCGTCATCGCGCCGTTGGGGTCCACCACACTGTGTTCGAACCCGCCGGTGTCGTAGCCGAAGCTGGTGGTGTAGCCGAGGCCGTCGGTCTCGCTGATCTCCCGCTCGTTGTTGTCCAGGTCGTACTTGTAGGTCGTGACCGCGCTGTACGGCGCCGGTGAGGTGACCTTCACCGTTTCCACCGGCAGCAGGCCGGTCGAGTTCAGGCCCGCCTCGAAGTGGCTCGCGGCGTCCTGGGCGGTGAGCGCCGTGCGGTACATGGCCACTTCGGCGAGGGAACCGTTGAAGTAGGCGACGGTGCCGTTGGTCAGTCCGGTCCAGCCGGCGCCGGTGGTGCCCGCGCCGACGTAGGCGGTGCTGCGGCTGGCGTTGGCCAGGGCGACCGTGCCGGTCTTCGTCGCGGCCTGGGCCCCGTCCAGGTAGAGGGTCTGGGCGGTCGGTGTGGCGCTGAGCAGGACGTGGTGCCACTTGCCGTCGGTCACGGTGCCGGTGGTGCCCAGCTGGACGGAGCCGGCGGTGGTGTAGAAGCCGCCGTGCAGTTTGTTGTCGCTGCCGATCCACAGTTGGGGCGTGGTGGAGCTGACGGTGCCGCCGATGGCGGCGCTCTGCGAGTTCAGCAGGATCGCCGTGCCGTGCGTGGTCTTGAACCACAGTTCGGCCGACGCCGAGGTGGCGCCGGTGACGGTGTCGGGGACCTTCACGTACGAGCTGGTGCCGTTGAAGGTCGCGGCCTTCTGGTCGCTGAAGGGACCGGCCGCGCCCAGGGTGACGGCGTTGTAGGTGCCGTTGCCGCCGCGGGTCTCGTCGACCGCCGCCGAGGCGCCGGCGGCTTCGCCGAGCCGGAAGTACGTGGCCGGGGCGCCGCCGAGGACCGCGCTGCGGTAGGTCTGGCTGGAGCCGGCCACGGTGGGGGTGCCGAGCTTCCAGACGCCGCCGTTCTCGTCGGTGAGCTGGTTCAGTGTGGTGGTGGCCGGGTCGTAGACCATCGACTGGTAGGCCTTGCCGGACGGCCGGGTGATGGTGTTGAGCAGGGATGCGGCGTGGGTGCCGAAGCCCCGCAGGGCGGTGACGTCGGCGGCCACCAGCGGCCGGTCGTACCAGGCGGCGTCGGCGATCTGGCCGTTGAAGTAGGTGGCCTTGCCGGTCGGGTCGGTGGTGCTGGAGTTCGGCTCGTCGGGCCACTTGCCGCCCAGGAAGCCGGCGCCGAGGGTGTTGTACGGCTGGTTCTTGCCGAAGGCCAGGCCCGGCTGGATGCCGATCGTGCCGGACAGCGAGCCGACCTTGGCGCCGTCGAGGTACAGCGTCTGGGCGTTGCCGGCGGCCGACAGCACCATGTGGTGCCACTTGCCGTCCGCGACCGAGGCGGTGGTGCTGATCGGGGCGATGCCGCCGCTGTTCCAGAACTCGGCCTTCAGCTTGCCGTCGGTGCCGACGTAGGCCGCCGGGGTGTACGCGCCCGGCGAGTCACCGGCGGTGACCGGCTGCGAGGCGTACGAGTAGAGGACACCTGGGCCCGCTGAGGTCTTGAACCACAGCGACAGCGCCCCGGAGTCGGTGTTGTTGCCCATGTCGAACGGCAGCGACGCGTACGAGCTGGTGCCGTTGAAGCCGATCGCGGTCGCGGTGGAGCCGGCCATCGGCCCCGCCGCGCCATAGGTGACGTTGCTGTACGTGAGGTTGTCGGCGCCCTGGTTGGCGAGCACCGCGTCCTTGCCCGTCGTGCCCGATGCCTCCGACATGGGCCACATCGCGTGCGGCCCCAGGTCCAGCGACGCGTTCTGGTACTGCGAGCCCGGGGTGTAGCCGTAGGTGGTGCACTGCGTGCTGGAGATCGGCGAGCACACCGAGGTCAGCTGGTCGCCGGTGTAGCCGTACGTCCAGGTCTGCGCGCTGGTGGACACCTGGGGGTCGACCAGGTCGGTGGCGATCGAGGAGATGTGCGCCGCGCTCGCCCCCGTCGGGGTCTGCCACGTCAGGTGCAGCGCCCGGCTGGAGGTGACCGAGGTCATCGTCGTGATGTGGCCGCCGGACCAGGTGAACGTCAGCGCGTGCCCGTCCGCGTCGGTGACCGAGGTGATGCCGTACGCGCCGGAGCCCAGGGACTGGGTGAAGGCGTAGACGGTGGCGTCCTTGTCGGTCAGCGAATAGCCGCCGGTGATCGCCTTGAAGGTCGCGAACCGCCCGGACGGCGGGGTGTAGCTGCCGTCGCCGTTCTTGCCGAAGCCGACCTGGGAGCCGTCCGGATAGGTCACGACGTTGGAGACCACCGCGCCCGCGGCGTTGTACTGCTCGGTGGCCCGGGCGTCGAAGACGCTCGACCAGCCGGTGCCGAAGGCGCCGGTCCAGCGCGGGTCACGGGAGTTGTAGGAGCGGTCGACGTCGAGCCCCGGGCCGACCACCGAGACGCTCGCGTCGGTGTCGTCGGTGGTGTAGTTGCCGATCGAGGCGTCGAAGCCGTGGTCGGAGCTGTTCTGCGACAGCCCCGAGGTGATCAGCGGCTGCGGCACCTCCACCGACAGCGCGTACCAGGTGGCCTCCGACAGCAGGCCCGCGTCCTGGGACTGGACCGTCCACTGGTACGTCTGGCCCCACTTGAGCTTGCCCGCCGGCACCGTCCAGTCGCCGGTGGCCAGCATCCCCGAGTCGGCGATCTTGGCGCCGGTGTTGTCGTAGACCAGGAAGTCGTACTTGGTGGTGGTGTTCGCCTGCGAGTTCGCGCCGCCCGACCAGGCGGTCAGCTCCGGCGTCGTGGTGTACACGTCGGCGTTGTCGTTCGGGTACTGCTGGTAGACCTGCGGCGGGGTGGTGCCGGTGTAGGTGACCTCGATGTACGGGCCGAGCGCCGGGTCGCTGAACGAGCCGAACTGCTTCCAGTGCAGCGTGTCGGTGGTCGCCGCGTACACCGCGAGCCCGTAGTCCGGCGTGGTGCCGTTGACCCATCCCTGGATCGAGGCGGTGGTCAGCGGCACCTCGACCCAGTCACCGACACTGCGGTCGGCGGCAGTGTTGGCGCAGGCGTGCGGAACGCTCGGGGTGAGGTTGCCGATCGAGGCGCCCTTCGACGGACCGGGGTAGGTCGTCACACCGGTCGGCGTCCAGGCCGAGGTCACCAGCGCCACGTCGAAACGCTCGGCGGTGCAGGTGGACGCCCAGGTGTCGAACAGGTGCAGGGAGGCGGCGGTGACCGTCACCCCGGAGCCGTCCCAGCCGCTGTACCAGTGGTTGACGAACGAGTTCGCGGAGTGCGTGCCCGAGTCGTACGAGCCGACCTTCACCGTCTGCTCGAAGGAGTGGTCGCCGTCGGCGCCCGACTCGGCGTAGGTCGTCGTCCAGCCGTCGACAATGGACGGGTCGACGGTCACCGGGAAGACCCGCGCCGCGTCGTGCAGCCACGACGGATCCAGCGTCACCTTCAGCGCGGTGCCGGCCGCGGTGTGCAGCAGCTGGTAGTCGACGGCGTAGGTGGTCGTCGGGTCGCCCGAGCGCGGATCCACCTTCGCGTCGTAGGCGTAGGCCCGCGGAATCCGCGCCGTCGCCTTGCCCGCCGCGTCCCGCAGCTCGATCGACCCGTCCTTGACCTGAACCGGGGTCAGGCCGTGCAGCGCCAGTGGGAACGTCCAGGAGTTCGCCGCCCGCGCCGAGTGCAGGACCACCGACTCCTTCACGCCGACATTCGAGGGCGCCACCACCAGGTCGGTCTGCGGCAGCGCGCCGGCGTAGGTGACCTCGGATCCGGCGACCGTGCCGGCGACCTTCGCGGCGCCCTGCAGGCCGTAGGAGACCGTGTGTTGGGCGTCGGGCCGGAAGGAGGCCAGAGCCGCGTCGCTGCTCTTGGCGGCGAAGTCGACCCCGACGGAATTCGCCGTCTCGTGCAGCCGGCCGTCCGAACCGTGCCGCACCTTGGTGTCGATGGGCTGCCACTTCCCCTGCGGGTCGCGGTAGTTGACGGGCGTCTGGGAGACCCGCCGGGTCCGTGTGCCGTCCGCGTTGTCGTAGACGGTGGTGGTGGCGTCCGACGCGGCGGCGTCCCGCTTGCTGGTCTTCGCCGAGAACCCGCCGACGACCGCGCTGCGGCCCGCCTCCGATGACTTGGCGTGCGGCTGATAGGCCGCCAGCTCGTGGGGCGACGTGCCCGGCTTGCGACCGGCCCCACCGCGGGCCCGCGTGGACGCAGCGGTCGCCCGGTGACTGCGGCCGGCGGCCGTGCCGCCGTGCTGCCGCGGGATGTCCTTCCAGTGCGGCGGGTGCTTCACCCAGGAGGTGAAGGACGACAGGCTCGGCATCGACAGCGAGGGCAGCGTCGCCCCGTCCGCCGCAGCCTGATCCGTCGCCAGCATGAACGCCAGGGCGACGAACGCCAGCATTGCGGTAAGCCGCAACCACCCCCGGCGAAGGGCGGAACGGCGTCGCGAAGGATGCATGGAGCGACGGCGGAAGGATGCGCGCACGGCACAGGCTCCTGACAGTATCGACACAGAAAACGCGCAGATCCTGCCCGCTGTGACCAACTCTTGACTAGACCATTCCGCCCTTCGACCAGGATTCTTTGCCTGTACATGACTAAGAGCGGCGACATATCCCCGGTGCCCGATTCACTCCAGGGACGATCTTTGCCCGCCATCAGGTTTCAACCAGGATTGGGAGTTCACGATACATATGTCGGAAGCGTGAACTCCGCTTTCTGCAAAGGAAGTTGACGGACCGGACGAGGCGCGCATCCCCGCCCTGGGGAGATGGTCCGGAGAAGCCGCCCCGGGCACGCCGCGGGCCGCCGAGTGCGCCGCCGGCGGACGGGCCGCCGCGCTCACGGACACCTGCCCGGCTCACGCCGCCATGAACTCACCGTGGCTGCACAGCACTTGTCCATCGGTGTCTTCGTCCTCCCCGCTCCGCGCACTGCTGCGGCCACCCGTGGCGTCGGGCTCCATCCACATGCCGTCACGCGGGTGAACCGCCGCGCCCACGCGCACGGAATTGCGTTGACAGCGCTGGACGGTCTCTTGGAACATCGCGTCCGACCAGCTGTCCCGTCGTCAGCCGAGAGAAACGGACCCCCCATGCGCGAACTCGTGTGCCCCGCCGTCGCCGTCGCCGACCCGCACACGAGGAGCCATGAACCGTCCGCACTCTCCCGCCCCCGCACCCCATGACCCCGCCACCGCCGGGGCCACGCCCGGCGCACGTCGGCTCAATCTGGGCGTGGTGGCTCACGTCGACGCCGGCAAGACCAGTCTGACCGAGGCGCTGCTGCACGCCGGCGGTGCCATCGAACAGGCCGGCCGGGTCGATGACGGCACCACCCAGACCGACACCCTGGCCCTGGAACGGCGACGGGGCATCACCATCCGCTCGGCGGTCGCCACCTTCGCGATCGACGACGTCACCGTCAACCTCGTCGACACCCCGGGCCACCCCGACTTCATCGCCGAGGTCGACCGCTCACTGGCGGTCCTGGACGGCGCGGTCCTTGTGCTGTCCGCCGTGGAAGGGGTGCAGGCCCAGACAATCGTGCTGTACCGGGCGCTGCACCGCTTGGGCATCCCCGTGCTGTTCTTCGTCAACAAGATCGACCGGGGCGGGGCCGCGCCCGAGAAGGTCCTCGAGGGGATCCGGAGCCGCCTGAGCACCGCTCTCGTACCGCTCGGCCACGTGCGAAACCCCGGCACGGCCGCAGCCGAGGTCGCCGCGTGCGCGTGGGAGCGCCCGGCCGAGGCCGAGCAGGTGACGGGGTTGCTCGCGGACCACGACGAGGGACTGCTCAAGGACTGGCTCGCGCGGGATCACCCCGTCGGAGCGCAGCGGCTCCGCGCGGCCCTCGGACGCCTCACCCGAGCCGGCGACATCCATCCGGTGCTGTTCGGTTCGGCCAGAACCGGTGCGGGCGTCCGGCCGCTGATCGAGGCGGTGACCGAATTGCTGCCCGCGGCGCCCGGCGACGACCGCGCACCGGCGGCGGCGCAGGTGTTCAAGATCGAGCGGTCGCCGGGAGGGCAACGGGTCTGCACGGTGCGGATGCGGGCCGGCACGCTCGGCGTCCGCGATCGGGTGTCGGTCGGCGGCGGCCGGTCGGCGACGGTGACGGCCGTCGAGGTCTTCGAACCCGGCGGGCCCGTGCGGCGCACGCGGGCCACGACCGGCCAGATCGCCCGCGTCCGGGGCCTGGACGGCGCACGGATCGGAGACTGGATCGGGTGCCGCCCGGCCGCCCCCGGCGCGGCGGCAACGCTGCCCGAACCGGGCTACGAGACGAGAGTCACTGCCCACGATCCGGCCCGGCAGGGCGAGTTGCACCAAGCCCTGACCGAACTCGCCGACATCGACCCGCTGATCGCCCTGCGGCCCGAACGCGGCGCCGCCCGGATTCGGATCTACGGCGAAGTGCAGCAGGAGTTCCTGGCCGACACGCTGGCGGCCGAATACGGTATCGCCGTCGACTTCCACGACACCGGCGTGGTCTGCGTCGAACGACCGTCGCGGACCGGCAGCGCCATGCTGCGCCTGGGCGATGCGGGCCACCTGTACAACTACACCCTCGGCATGACCGTGGAACCGGCCGCACCCGGAGCCGGAGTCGAACTCGTCGTCACCGCGGACCTGGCGACGCTGCCCCTGCACGTCTACGGCAACGCCGCCGGATACCGGGCCGCGATCCTGGAGTACCTCCATGAGCCCCTGGCGGTCGGCCCGCACGGATGGCGGGTGACCGACGTACGGATCACGGTCACCGACAGCGGCTACCCTCCAGCAGGGCCGCGGGCCGCAGAAGTCCGACGCACGGCCGAACTGGTCCTCCGCACGGCCCTCGGACGGGCCGGAACGACGGTGTGCGAGCCCATCGACCGGTTCGCGCTCGAAGCGCCGGCAGGTGAACTGCCCCAGGTACTCGCCCTGCTGGGCCGCCACGGTGCCATTCCCGAAGCCACCCGGACCGCCGGGCTTCTCGCCGTGATCACCGGAACCGTTCGGACAGCGGAGGTGCACGCGGTACGTGCCGGGCTGCACGGCGCGGCGCACGGCGAGGGCGTCCTCGACTCCGTCCCCGACCACTACCGGCCGGTGCGAACCACCGGAAGGAGGCCGCGATGAGGCCATGACCCCGCGGCTCCCTTCATCCGCGCCGGTCAGGACCGATGTGCTCGATCTCCACGCGTGGTACGCCGGGCGGCGAGCCGGCACGGACCGTCCGGGCCCCCGTGCGGCGCCTGGCGTACGGCTCGTTCAGGGCCCGTTCACGCGTCACTCATGGCGCGTGCACATCAAGCATCTCGCCCGCACCACTGGCACCGCCACATACTGAACCGCGCGGTACGCCCGGGCCGCCCACCGCCGCCGACACGGGCGCCCGACCGTACGCGAGCTACACGAGTAGAACAGCGACCGGAGAGCATTCCCACCCCCGCACCCCCACCACCACGCGCCAGGAGGAAAGCCTTGTTCTCCCGAATACGCACCACCAGGGCTGTACAGCGGAAGCGGAACCTGATGACGGCCGGCGTCCTCGGCGTCAGCCTGGCGCTCGCGGCAACGGTCTCCGCGGGCACCGCGTCGGCGCAGCCAGCGGCGCGGGACAGCGCCATTCCCCTCGGACAGGGGTACATGGGCGCCGGTTACCTTCAGGACGGCACGAGCTTCGCGCCGGACACGCGCCACCTCCACCTCGACGCCCGGGCCGTCGCGTCGCCGAACGTGACGTATCCCGCGGGGATCGACGTCTCGCACTACCAGGGGACGATCACCTGGACGTCGGTGAAATCCGCGGGCATCCAGTTCGCCTTCATCAAGGCGACCGAGAGCACCACCTACAAGGACCCCGATTTCAGTGCGAATTACCTGCACGCCTACAACGCCAAGGTGATCCGCGGGGCGTACCACTTCGCCCGCCCCGACCTTTCCAGCGGCGCGGCGCAGGCGACGTACTTCGCCGCGAACGGCGGCGCCTGGTCGGCCGACGGCCTCACCCTGCCCGGAATGCTCGACCTCGAGGGCGGCTGCTACAGCAAGTCGACCTCCGCGATGCAGTCGTGGATCCTCGACTTCTACACCACCTACAAGGCGAAGACGGGCCGCGACATCCTCATCTACACCAGCCCCTCCTGGTGGAACTCCTGCACCGGCGGCTGGAGCGGGATGTCCGCCAAGAGCCCCCTGGTCGTCGCGAACTGGACGGACGCGGCCAGCCCCTCCATTCCGAGCGGCTTCCCGTACTGGACGTTCTGGCAGTACAGCGACTCCGGATCGGTGAGCGGCGTCCCGGGCGCGGTGGACCGCGACCGGTTCAGCGCGGACAGCTCCCGGCTGCTGGCCCTGGCCAACAACACCCCCTGACGCGCGGCCCCTTCGAGACCGTCCGCCCCGAGCGCCCCGAGCGCCCCGGCCGCCGCACAGGCGTCCGGGGCGCGACGGCTTCGCCTGGCGCCTCCCTCACTCCGGCGTCGGGGTGCCACGCGAATTCCACAGCCGTCGCACGGGGTTGCCACGCCTCTCCAGCATCGTCTTCGTGACGGCTGCGGCGATCGTGATCGCGATCGCCGCAGCCGGTCACCGACGGCGTCCTTCCGAGAGGGGAACAGAACCCTGGCGGATCGCTCAGGGGACAGCCGTTGGCGGCGCAGGTGCCGCGGGGCACTTCGCCCTGCCCGCAAGCACCGATTCCCCGTCAGGAAGGAAGAGACCATGTCTCTCAAGAGACGTTCCGCGATGCTCGTCGCGGCTGCCGCCGTGGCGCTGGTCGTCATAGCCCCGACCGCCGCGAACGCCGCGCCGCACACGGCCGCGGGCTCGGCGGTCGTCACGCCGAACTCCTCGATCAACGGCAGTATTTCGGCCTCGGAGATTCTCTCCCGAGCGGCGTCGTGGAACGGGACCCCGTACAGCTCCTCGAGCTACAAGTACGGGCCCGGCAACGACATCAGCTACCGCACCGACTGCTCCGGCTACGTGTCGATGGCGCTGCATCTGTCCAGCAGCCTGACCACGGTCACCCTGCCGTCGGTGGTCCACTCGGTCAGCAAGGCCGCCCTCCAGCCCGGCGACGTCATCGGGGTGCTCGGCCCGAATACCGGTGGGAACGCCGGCCATGTGCTGATCTTCGACGGCTGGGCGGACAGCGCCCATTCCCAGTACTACGCCTGGGAGGACTCCGGGGACGCCGGCGTCCACCACCTGACGATGCCCTACCCGTACTGGCCGAACACCAGCGGTCCCTCGCCGTCGCTGTACCAGCCCTACCGCTACAACAACGAGTCCGGCACCGGTGGCGGCGGAGGCGGCGTCCCCCCGTGGCCGAACCTCGTGGAGGGCAACACCGGCACCAACGTGGAGGCCGCGCAGTACCTGTTGGACGAGCACGGCGCGTCCATCGCCGCCGACGGCCAGTTCGGCGCGGGCACTTTCGCGGCCACCGAGGCCTACCAGTCCGCGCACGGCCTCGGTGTCGACGGCCAGATCGGCCCGCAGACCTGGAGTTCGCTGATCGTCCAGATCCAGCAGGGTTCCACCGGCGACGCGGTCAAGGCCGCCCAACTCGAACTGAACAGGTACGGCTACGGCCTTGCGGTCGACGGCCAGTTCGGCTCGGGCACCGACAGCGCCGCCCGGGCGTTCCAGTCCGCGCACGGCCTCGGCGTCGACGGCCAGATCGGCCCGCAGACCTGGGAGACCCTCATCGGCGACTGAGCGCCCGTCGACCCCCCGCCGGCCCCTCCCCGGTGGCGACCGCGGCCGGGGGTGGGGTCGCCACCGACGACGGCAGGGCCGGCGGGCCGCCCGGACGGTCAGGCCGCGTGGTCGACGACCGGGTCGCCGCCGGACAGGATGCACTGATGCACCCTCGCCATTTCCGGCCCCGGTTCGACGCCGAGCTCGTCGATCAGCGTGCGCCGCGCGGATCGATACACCGCCAGCGCCTCGACGCGACGTCCCGCCCGTGACAGCGACAACATCAACTGAGCGCTGAAACGCTCGTGCAAGGGATGCACCGCCACCAGGGCCTGCAGCTGCGGCACCAGCACATGATGGCGACCCAGGTGGAGTTCCGCGTCGAACCGGAAATCCAATACCTGGAGTCGCAGCTGCTCCAGGCGCGGCACGACGGCCTCGGACAGCAGCCGGGACGGCACGTCCAGCAGCGGCCGCGCGCGCCACAGGTTCAACGCCCGTTCCGCGGTGTCGGCCACCGCGCTCCAGGCGCCGACGCGGAGCTGTTCGGCCGTTTCGCGGCACAGGGCTTCGAAGCGGCGAGCGTCGAGTTCGCAGTCCGCGACCGCCAGCTCATAGCCGGGCGCCCGCGTCCGAAGGAGCACCGCGTCCTGGGCCTGGAGACTACGGCGCAGCCGCATGACGTGGCTGCGCAGGGTCTGTGCGTAACCGGCCGGCGGAACACCGTCCCAGACCGTCTCCGCGAGTTCGTCCACCGAGATCGGGGTGTTGGAGTTCAGAAGCAGCGTGGCCAGCAGCGCCCGCTGGCGCGGCCCGGCGACCGGTTGCCACCGGCCCGCGACGTCGATGACCTCCACTGGACCAAGAAGCCTGAACCGCATAGCCAACTCCCCGTCTGTGCGGTCGCGGACGCGGCCGCGGCGGCCCGGTCCTCGGTGCCGCCCTGGTCGGGGTGCTCGTGGCCTTGAGACCGTCACCGCACCATCGCACGCGGTGACGCCCGTGCAGGAAGTCTCGGCCCCCGTCGTCGGCTCCCACTCCTACGACGCGATGAGGACCGGGAAACGTTACAGCCGGCCGGAGGTCTCCGCGGCGGACTGCCGTCGCTTCACGGGTGTCCGATCAGGCGGCCGGCTGCACGTTGTGGTTGAGCCGGAACATGTTGGCCGGGTCGTAGGCCTTCTTGACCGCTGCCAGGCGCTTGTAGCGCTCAGCGCCGTAGATGGCGGCGGCGTCGCCCGCCTCGTCCGGCGCGAGGTTGTTCACCAACCGCCGGTCGCCACGCCAGGGCTCCATGCCGTCGAGCAGTTCCGCGACGGACTCCTTGAGCTGCGGTTCATCCGAGACCGGCCCGCCCGCGACGCCCAGCAGGACATACGGCAGGCCCCTGGTCGCGACGGCGTTGGGGACGGCCGGCTCGCGGTCCCATGCCCCACCCAGTGCTCGCAGTTCTACGATCACCAGGGTGCTTTCGGAGTCCGGGCCGGCGAGTTGGAGGAGCCTGTCCTGCGCCTGTGCGGGGAACTCCCGCAGCATGATGCTCCGTTCGTAGTAGGGCACCGGTTCGGTCGGCTCGTTGTGGATCGTCGCGGCCTTGGTGTAGGGCATGTCCGCCACGGTGTCCAGGACTGCCGGGGCCGCCGCCCGCAACGGCGCCACTATCCGTTCGCCGTCCGCGGCCTGGCCGTTGTAGGCGACACGCACCGCCACCAGGAACTCCTCGTGCAGGGGCACGGGCAGTTCGGGTTGCCCTGCCAGCCGCAGGACGGCGATCGACGAGACCATCGTCTCGGGTGTGCCGGGGTACCAAGCGGTCCAGGCGCGCAGTACGTCGGCCATCCGCTCGCCGGGGAAGTAGAGGGCGCCACCGTAGAGGCGGGGCACCGGGAACAGGTCGAATTCCAGCGCGGTGACCACTCCGAAGTTGCCTTTGCCGCCGCGCAGCGCCCAGAAGAGGTCGGGGTCGGACCGCGCGTCGACATGCCGCAGTTCGCCGTCCGCGGTCACCACGTCGAGCGAGCGCACATGGTCGGCGGCGTAGCCGTGGGAACGGCCGAGGGTCGGGCTGAGTCCGCCGCCCAGGGTGTAACCGGCCACTCCCACGGTGGGGTTGGACCCGTTCAGCGGAGCCAGCCCGACCGCGGCGGTCTTCTTGACGACCTCGGACCATATCGCTCCGGCGCCGACCCGGGCGGTGCGGCCGGCCGCGTCGACGGCCACGTCGTCCATCCGGTGGGTCGCGATCACAACGGCGCCGTGCGCCCGACCGACCATCTGATGGCCGGTGCTCACGGCCAGGGCCGGCCGGTGCTGCCCGGCCGCGAAGGCGACGGCTGCCTGGACGTCGGCCTCACTCAGCGCCACCACGATCAGCGCGGGCTCCAAGCCGTGGTTCAGGTTGAAGACGGCACGTTCGTCGTCGTATCCCTCATCACCCGGCAGCAGGACCGAACCCGCCACCGTGGCCGCGAGGACCGCGGCCTCCTCCGGCAGAACCG
Source organism: Streptomyces sp. DvalAA-14 (assembly GCF_900091855.1). Classification (GTDB taxonomy): domain Bacteria; phylum Actinomycetota; class Actinomycetes; order Streptomycetales; family Streptomycetaceae; genus Actinacidiphila. Next base: position 138,366 of record NZ_FMCH01000325.1, on the reverse strand, counting down.
ACGACAGGGCCGAATCATCGGAAGTCATGTTTTCTAGGCTATTACTGGCCTGCTACGACGTCCATTATTCGAACATATGCATCCTTATCCTGGCGTCCCCCCTGTCCTGGCGCGTGCCCTCTGGTGCGCCAGCGAGCAGCAGTCATCCGATCTCGTGCCCATTAATGGGGCACAAGCGACAGGACAGTGCTCGATATGCGCCTATCCATCCTCACCCGACACTCATAGATCGGATGAATCTGCGGTGCGACCGTTGACTGCCCCGAATAATTGTGAATAGTTGGCGACGACATCCCGCATGCCCTGCCGAAGGGACCCTGCCGTGCCCGCTTCTTCCCGTCGCGACTTCTTCCGCTTCACAGGCGCCGTCGGCGGTGGTCTCGCCTTCGCGCTCCAGCCGTTCGCGGCGCAGGCCGCTCCGGTCCGCCCGGCGAACGTTGACATCGTGCCGGAAGGCAAAGCCACCACGATCTGGTACCGCACGCCGGCCGTCGAGGCGAACATCATCCAGGAGGCCCTCCCGGTCGGCAACGGCCGCATGGGCGCCCTGGTCGGCTGTGATCCGGCTGACGACTTCCTCTACCTCACCGACGGCTCCTTCTGGACCGGAGGCCGCAACGACACTCCCACCGACGACGGGCAACTGCCCTACGGCAAGGACGACTTCGGCAGCTTCGGGCTGCTGGCCCAGCTCCGCGTCGCACTGCCCGGCCACACCGGCGACGCGGTGAGCGGCTACCGCCGCCAACTCGACCTGAGCAACGGCCTGGTGTCCGCGACGTACCGGTACCGCGGCGCCGACTTCCGCCGCGAGGTGTACGCGAGCCATCCGGACGACGTCGTCGTCGTCCGGCTCAGCGGAGACGCCCCGCACACCGGGACGATCTCGTTGTCCGGCACACACGACGAGACCACGTCCGGCAGCGGCCGGCAGCTCTCCCTCAACGGAACCCTGGACAACGGCCTGCGCTACGCCGCCGCGGTGACCGCCGCCAGCGCCACCGGACGGGTGAGCGTCGACGGCGACACGATCGCGTTCACCGGCTGCCGCGAGCTGCTGATCGTGGTCTGCGGCGGCACCGACTACTCCCCCGACGCGACGAAGGGCTACCGCGAGCCGTCCACCGATCCGCTCACCGTCGCCCGCGGCAAGGTGGACGCCGCCGCGAAGGTCCCGGCCGGCGAGCTGCTCACCACCCATGTGGCGGACTACCAGCGGCTCTACAACCGGTTCGCGATCGATCTGGGCGAGTCGTCCGCGCTGCAGCGGTCGCTGGACTCGTGGTCGCGGATCGCGGTGCGGTACACCGACACATCAACACCCGACCCCGAGTTGGAGGCGGCGTATGTCCAGTACGGCCGCTACCTGACCATCAGCGGCTCCCGGGACCGGCTCCCGATGAACCTGCAGGGCATCTGGGTGTCCAACAACACCCCCGACTGGTACGCGGATTACCACACCGACATCAACGTGCAGATGAATTACTGGCTGGCCGACCCGGCCGGGCTCGGCGAGAACTCGCTCGCCCTCGCTCGGTACTGCGTCTCCCAGCTGCCGGTCTGGACCGATGTCACCAAGCGGCTGTTCAACAACGAGCAGAACAGGTTCCGCAACAGCAGCGGGAGGATAGCTGGCTGGGCGATCGCCTTCTCCACCAACATCTACGGCGGCAGCGGCTGGGCCTGGAACCCCTCCGGCAACGCCTGGCTCTGCAACTCCCTGTGGCGGCACTACGAGTACAGCCAGGACCGCGACTACCTCGAACTGATCTACCCGGTGCTGAAGGGCGCGGCCGAATTCTGGCAGGCACGGCTGATCACCACGACGGTCACCGACGCGGACGGGACCAGCCGCGAGGTACTGATCGACGACACGGCCTGGTCGCCGGAGCACGGCCCGGACAGCAAGGGCAACACCTACGGACAGGAACTGGCGTGGGAGCTCTTCGAGGAGTTCACGGCCGCCGCCGCGGCGCTGGGCAGGGACGCCGAGCTGGCCGCGGACCTGGCCGCCCTGCAGGCCAGGCTCTACCTGCCCCAGGTCAGCCCGAAAACCGGCTGGCTCGAGGAATGGATGAGTCCGGACAACCTCGGTGAGACCACGCACCGGCACCTGTCCCCGCTCATCGGCTTCTTCCCCGGCGACAGGATCAACACCGACACCAGCCCCGCCGCACTGCTCGACGGTGTCCGCGCGCTGCTCACCGCCCGCGGCATGGACTCCTTCGGGTGGGGCTGCGCGTGGCGGTCGCTGTGCTGGTCCCGTCTCAAGGACGCGGACAAGGCGTACCAGCTCTATCTGACCGTCCTGCGGCCGTCGATCAACAACGGCAACGGCACCGCCGCCAACTGGTTCGACATGTACAGCCAGGGGAGCTACACGATCTCCAGATCGACGCCAACATGGGCGGACCCGCCGCCGCACTGGAGATGATCCTCTACTCCCGCCCCGGCGTGATCGAACTGCTGCCCGCCCTCCCCCGGGCCTGGGCGGCCAAGGGCTCGGTACGCGGCATCGGCGCCAGGGGCGGCTTCGAAGTGGACCTGTCCTGGCGCGACGGCAAGGCGTACGCGGCCACCGTCCGCAGCGTGGGCGGCACCGCAACCGAGCTGCGCGCCGGCGACTTCCGCAAGCGGCTCACCCTCAAGGCCGGGCAGACGGTGACCGTCCGAATCCCCTGACCTCCGCCGCCCACGGGGGTGACGCCGGAGACCTCCGACCGACGTCTCCGGCGTCACCCCGGCTGTGCCTGCGAAGCCGGGGAAGCGCTCGCGACGTTCGCCGGCCACAACCGACGGACCCGCACACCGGACCCGCACATCCGCCGCCGCGACACCGGCGCTGCGATCACGCAGCCGGTACGGACCAGCCTGCCACTGATAGGTCTAGACCTTGACGTGCACATGCGTTCTGACGTTCAATCAGGTCGTGAAGAAAGTGCGGACGTCCCATCATCGCCCCGCGTCCGCAGGCCCGTCGGTGCACCTCTGACTCCCGCTGGTCCCGGGGTGGCGAGCCATCCCGCCCTGCCCCCCACATCGGCGACGACGAGTGCCCGCCGCACGTTCTCCCCCCTCCACAGCAAGGGAGTACCCCCCATGCGTGTCTTCCCCCTGCCCCGACGCCGGCCCCGGCCGCCGCGTCGGTTGTCCTCCGCGGTGGCGCTGATCGGCGCGGCCGTGCTGGCCGCGAGCGGCCTCACCCTCGCCGTCGCGCCCGCCGCCTCGGCGGCGGTCACCTCGGGCACCGCCTACACCGTCACCAACGTCAACGACGGCAAGTGCGTGGACGCCAGGGCGGCGGGCACCGCCAACGCCACCGCCGTCCAGCAGTACGCCTGCAACGGCACCAGCGCCCAGAGCTGGGTGTTCACCGCCACCAGCGGCGGCTACTTCCAGGTCGGCAGCGCCGCCGCCACCGCCCAGGTCTGGGACGACTCCAACGTATCGAGCGCCGACGGTGCGCTGGTCCAGCTGTGGACCTACGGCGGCGGCAACAACCAGCAGTGGCTGCCGGTCCTGGAGTCCGGCAGCACCTACCACTTCGTCAACCGCTTCAGCGGCAAGTGTCTGGACATCCCGTCCGCCTCCACGGCGGACAGCGTCCAGCTCCAGCAGTACAGCTGCAACGGCACCGCGGCCCAGTCCTTCAACCTCTCCACCGGCGGCGGCTCGACCCCGCCGCCCGGCGGCTTCGTGGTCAGCCAGGCGCAGTTCAACCAGATGTTCCCGAACCGGAACGGCTTCTACACCTACAGCGGCCTGACCGCGGCGCTCAGCGCCTACCCGGGTTTCGCCACCACCGGCAGCGACACCGTCAAGAAGCAGGAAGCCGCCGCGTTCCTGGCGAACGTCGACCACGAGACCGGCGGGCTGGTCTACATCGTGGAGATCAACACCGCCAACTACCCGACCTACTGCGACTACAGCCAGCCCTACGGCTGCCCGGCCGGCCAGGCGGCGTACTACGGCCGCGGCCCGCTGCAGATCAGCTGGAACTTCAACTACAAGGCGGCCGGCGACGCGCTCGGCATCGACCTGCTGGACAACCCGTACCTGGTGCAGAACGACGCCTCCGTGGCCTGGAAGACCGGCCTCTGGTACTGGAACACCTCGACCGGTGCCGGCACCATGACCGCGCACAACGCCATGGTCAACGGCGCCGGCTTCGGCCAGACCATCCGCACCATCAACGGCAGCCTGGAGTGCAACGGCCAGAACACCGCCGAGATGCAGGACCGGATCAACGACTACCAGCAGTTCACCCAGATCCTGGGCGTCCCGGCCGGCAACAACCTGAGCTGCTAGGGCTGATCACCCGGCCTCGGCCCGGCCCGGCCCGAAACCACGACCGCCCCGCCACCAGCACGGTGGCGGGGCGGTCGTGCGCCGGGCCGGGCCCGGCAGGTACTGCCTCATGAGGAGACCCAGAGGTTGGCCGAGCCGCCGTGGACGCACCGGCGGGCGGCAGGATCCCGCAGCAGGAGAAGCGCCACTGATGGGTGGTGTACTCGCCGTAGGAGCCCGGTGACCGGCACCCGTCCGGGGGACGTGTCCGCCCGGCTGCGACGCCGAATCCTCTCCTGTGGCATTGGGGCGGATCCACCGTGTCGGCCGGTGTGGTGAACGCCGGTCCGCGCGGCGGCGGCAGTACGGTGACCGCCCCGGGTACGAGCGGGCCGGTCCGGCGGGCCGTTCCGGGGAAGGCGCGCACCCGGCTTCTTCCCCGCCTGTCGGCCCTTGTCGAAGGTGCAGGAGATGGCAGGCGAGACCACCCCCACCCTCCCGTCCGACGCCCGGCGCCACGTGCCGCGCACGGACGCGGTGCTCGCCGATCCCCGGCTGGTCGCGGCCGTTGCCCGGCTGGGACGCGGCCTGGTGAAGTCCGTACTGGCGGATGTCCAGGAACGCGCCCGCGCCGGGGAGCTGTTGCCCGCGGACGTCGCGGACGAGACGGTGGCGGCGCTGCCAGCCACCGCCTGCGCCCTGCGGCCGGTGATCAACGCGACCGGGGTGCTGCTCCACACCAACCTGGGCCGGGCACCGCTCTCCGCGGCGGCCCGCGAGGCGCTGCTGGCCGCCAGCGGCACCACGGACGTGGAGCTCGACCTGGCCACAGGCGCCCGGGCCCGGCGGGGCCGGTCGGCGCTCGAGGCGCTGCTCCGGCGGGTGCCGGGCGCCGAGGCCGCGCACGTCGTCAACAACGGGGCGGCGGCACTGGTGTTGGCGGCGACCGCGCTGGCACGGGGCAAGGACATCGTGGTCAGCCGGGGCGAGCTGGTCGAGATCGGGGACGGTTTCCGGCTGCCGGACCTCCTGGTGTCGACCGGTGCCCGGCTGCGGGAGGTCGGCACCACCAACCGCACCACCCCGGCGGACTACGCCGCGGCCGTGGGCCCCGACACCGGGTTCCTGCTGAAGGTGCATCCCTCCAACTTCCGCGTCACCGGCTTCACCGGCGGCGCCGGCGTCGCCGAGCTGCGGGGGCTGGGCGTGCCCGTCGTCGCCGACATCGGCTCCGGGTTGCTGACCGGTGACCGCGTGCTGCCGGACGAGCCGGACGCGGCCGGCTGGCTGCGGGCCGGCGCCGACCTGGTGACCGCCAGCGGCGACAAGCTCCTCGGCGGACCGCAGTGCGGTCTGCTGCTGGGCCGCGCCGACCTCGTGCGGCGACTCGCCCGCCATCCCCTCGCGCGGGCGCTGCGCGTGGACAAGCTGACCCTCGCCGCTCTGGAGGCCACCTTGTGCGGGCCGGCCACGCCCGTCCACACCGCGCTGCACGCCGACCCCGGACGGCTGCGCGAACGTGCCGAACGGCTCGCGGCCCGCCTGCGCGCTGCGGGACTGGACTGTCTGGCGGTGGACAGTGCGGCGGTCATCGGGGGCGGCGGCGCGCCCGGGGTGGCCCTGCGCAGCGCCGCGGTGTCGCTGCCCGCATCCTGCGCCGGCCCGCTCCGGGGGGCGGCCCCGGCGGTGATGGGCAGGGTCGAGGAGGGCCGGTGCCTGCTGGACCTGCGGGCCGTTCCGGAGGACATGGACGAGGCGCTCGCGGCCGCCGTCATGCAGGCGTGTGCCGCGCAGGCCCCGCCGGCCGCGCCCGCGGCGGCCTCCCCGCGGGGGCGGTGACCGCCGGTGCATGTCGTCGCCACGGCCGGACACGTCGACCACGGCAAGTCGACCCTGGTCCGGACCCTGACGGGGATGGAGCCGGACCGGTGGGCCGAGGAACAGCGGCGCGGGATGACCCTGGACCTGGGGTTCGCGTGGACCCGGCTGCCCGGGGTCGGGGACCTGGCCTTCGTCGACGTGCCCGGTCACGAGCGCCTGGTGGGCAACATGCTCGCCGGTGTCGGGCCGGTCCCGGCGGTGCTCTTCGTGGTGGCCGCCGACCAGGGCTGGCAGCCGCAGTCCGAGGAGCACCTGGCGGTCCTGGACGCGCTCGGGGCCCGGCACGGCCTGCTCGCGGTCTCCCGAAGCGATCTGGCGGATCCGGCGGTCGCGCGCGCGGAGGCCCTGGCCCGGTTCGCCCGGTCGTCGCTGGGGACGGTGGAGTCGGTGGCCGTCAGCCCGGTGACCGGCGCCGGGCTGGACGACCTGCGGGCGGCGCTGGCCCGGCTGGCCCGCGCGCTGCCGGCACCCGATCCGGCCGCGGACGTACGCCTGTGGGTGGACCGGGTCTTCACGGTGCGCGGGCGCGGGACGGTCGTCACCGGCACACTCGGCGCCGGCACGGTCCGGGTGGGTGACCAGCTCGAACTGGCCCGGGGCGGCGCCTCGTTCCGGATCAGGGGCCTGCAGACGCTGAAGGAGTCCCGCGAGGAGGTGGCCGCGGTCGCCCGGGTGGCGGTCAACGTGCACGGACCGGGCTGCGACGGCCTCACCCGGGGCGACGCGCTGCTCAGTCCCGGCCGCTGGCTCACCACGGACACCGTCGACGTGCGGCTGCACGGCGACCCCGCCCGTGACCTGCCGCGGCAGCTGACCCTGCACATGGGCTCCGCGGCCGTTCCGGTCACGATCCGCCCGCTGGGCGAGGACGCCGCCCGCCTGCGGCTCGCCGGCCGCCTGCCGCTGCGGATCGCGGACCGGGCCCTGCTGCGCGACGCGGGGCGGCACCGCGTCCCGGCCGGGGTGACCGTGCTGGATGTCCGCCCGCCGCGGCTCACCCGGCGCGGGTCGGCCGCGGCCCGGGCGCGGGAACTGGCGGCCGTGGGGGTGCCGGCGGACGGAGCGGCCGAAGTGCGCCGGCGTCGTGTGGTGCGCCGCGGCGAACTGGAAGCCATGGGGGTACGCGCGCCCTACGACCCGGTGGCCGGCGAATGGCTGGTCGATCCCGGCCACTGGTCGTCCCTGCGGGCCGCGCTGCGCCGGACCGTCGACGAGCACGCCGCCGCTCACCCGCTCGAGCCCGGCCTGCCGCTGGAGGCCGCCCGTCAGGCGCTGGGCCTGCCGGACCGCTGCCTGGTCGAAGCGCTGCTCGCGACGGAGGCCGGGCTGCGGCAGCGCGACGGCCGGCTCTACGGCGATCAGGCCCGGCCGACCCTGCCGCCGGCCGTCGAGGCCGCCGTCGCCTCGGTACGCGCCGACCTGGCCGCGACTCCCTTCGGCGCGCCCGAGGCCGACCGCCTGAAACAGCTGGGCCTGACGCCCCGTCTGCTCGCCGCCGCCGAGGCCGCGGGCCTCCTGCTGCGGATCGCGGAGGGCATCGTGCTGCTGCCGGGCGCGGACGGGCGGGCCGCCGCCGTCCTGTCCGGGCTCCCGCAGCCCTTCACCGCCAGTCAGGCCCGCCGGGCCCTGGACATCACCCGCCGCGTCGCCATCCCGCTGCTCGAGCATCTCGACCGGCAGGGCCGCACCGTCCGCGTGGACGGTTCGCTGCGGCGCTGCCCACCCCTGACGCGTCCCACGGGGCGGGGCCGGTGAGGGCGACGGCCGGACCGGTCACCCGTCGCCGCCGCCGGTCGCGGCGCCGCGGTGGAGCGGAGGCGGACGGGAATCGAACCCGCCTGCCCGAGTTGCTCGGGCACCTCGGTTTTGAAGACCGGGAGGGCCACCAGGCACCTCTACGCCTCCCCGCCGGGCCGCCGCACGCGCGGCCCGTCACGCGTCATCGAATCGTTGGGCCCCACCGGCTGTCAACGCGCCGCGCGGCAGGCACGGAACCGGATCGAGCAGCCCTGCCCGTATCCGCAGACCCACGAGAGAAAGGACAGGTGATGGCGACCGCGACCACCCGAGAAGGTGTCCGGCTGACCCAGTTCGGCCGCGGCGGAGGATGCGCCTGCAAGATCCCCCCGGGTGAACTGGAGGACGTCGTCGCCGGTCTGACCGGCCGCGGCCCCGCGGGGGGCGGCGGCGCCGAACTCCTCGTCGGCCTCGACAGCGGGGACGACGCCGCCGTCGTCCGGCTGCCCGGCGGCCCCGGCGCCCCCGCCGTCGTGGCCACCGCCGACTTCTTCTCCCCGGTGGTGGACGACGCCTACGACTGGGGACGGATCGCCGCCGCGAACGCGCTGTCCGACGTCTACGCGATGGGCGGCACCCCCGTGGTCGCCGTGAACCTGCTCGCCTGGCCCCGGGAGGTGCTGCCGTTCGAGCTCGCCCGCGAGGTGCTGCGCGGCGGTCTCGACATCGCGGCGGAAGCGGGCTGCCATGTGGCCGGCGGCCACAGCGTGGATGACGCGGAACCCAAATACGGCATGGCGGTCACCGGCATCGCCGACCCGGAGCGCCTGCTGCGCAACGACACCGGACGGCCGGGCACGCCGCTGTCGCTGACCAAGCCGCTGGGCCTGGGCGTCCTCAACAACCGGCACAAGGCGACGGGAGAGGTCTTCCCGGAGGCGGTGGCCACGATGGTGGCACTGAACCGGAACGCCGCCGCGGCCGCCCTGGCCGCGGGAGCGGTGTGCGCGACCGACATCACCGGATTCGGCCTGCTGGGGCACCTGTTCAAGCTGGCCCGCGCTTCCGGGGTGACCGCCGTGATCGACGCCTCGGCGGTTCCCTACCTGGACGGGGCGGCGGCAGCCGCCGCCGAGGGGTTCGTCAGCGGCGGCACCCGCCGCAACCTCGCCTGGGTCGCCCCCCACACCGACTTCGGCGCCGCCGACGAGCCGACCCGCCTGCTCCTGGCCGACGCGCAGACCTCCGGCGGACTCCTGGTGGCCGGAGAGATCCCCGGCGCCCCGGTCGTCGGGGAGTTGGTCGCCCGCCGCGACCACCCGCTCGTCGTCCGCTGATCCCGTTTCCGCGCTCCGGCCCGGCTCGCCCGAGCCGGTCCGGGCGCGGCCGACCGGCGCGGGGAGCCGCCCCGCCGACCCGGTCGGCCCAATCGCCCCTCCCCCTTCGGGTGAAGCCCCGTCCGCGGACCCCCACGACGCTCCGGCCGCACCCCTAACGTCGCAGGCGCCAGGTCTCCACCCGTCGCACGCCCCCGAGGAAGCACCGCCATGAGCGCTCCGTCCACCGCCGACGCCCCCGCCTCTGCGACCGCCATGCCGCAGGACGTCACCGACATCATGAAGCGGGTGATCGAGGACACGGTCCTGCCCCGGTCGGCCGAGGTGGACCGGCAGGGCGTCTTTCCCGCCGAGGCGTTGGCGGCGCTGCGCCGCACCGGGATGCTGGGTCTGCTGAGCGCCGCCGAGGTCGGGGGCGCCGAGGCCTCGCTCGCCACCGCCGCCACGGTCGTCGAGCACCTCGCGACGGCCTGTTCGTCCACCGCCATGGTGCTGCTCATGCACTACTCGGCCACCGCCGTCATCGAGGCGCACGGGAGCCAGGACGTCCGGCGGGCGATCGCCCGAGGAGAGCACCTGACGACGCTCGCCTTCTCGGAGAGCGGCTCGCGCAGCCACTTCTGGGCCCCGCTGGGCACCGCGGCGGAGAACGGCGGCCACGTGCGTCTGGACGCCCGCAAGAGCTGGGTCACCTCCGCCGGCCACGCGGACAGCTACGTGTGGTCCAGCCGGCCGCTCAGCGCGCCGGGGCCCATGACGCTGTGGCATCTGCCCAGCGACACCGCCGGCCTGGCCGTCCGGGGCTCCTTCGACGGCTTCGGGCTGCGCGGCAACGCCTCCTGCCCGGTCACGGCCGAGGCCGTGGACGTGCCGGTCTCGGCGATGCTCGGCGCCGACGGGCAGGGCCTGGACATCGCCCTGGCCACCGCACTCCCCCGTTTCCTGGTACTCAACGCGGCCTTCTGCGTGGGTGTGTGCGAGGCGCTGCTCGGCCAGGCCCGCGCCCATCTGTCGCAGGCACGGCTGGAGCACTTGGAGCAGAGCCTGGCCGAACAGCCGCCGGTGGTGGCCGCGTTCGCCCGGCTGCGGACCCGCGCCGACACCGCGCGGGCCTTTGTCTCCGACACGCTCACCGCGCTGGAGACGGGCCGGGACGACGCGATGCTGCGCGTGCTGCAGGTCAAGGCGGTCGCCGGCGAGACGGCCGCGGACGTCGCGGACGGGGTGATGCGGTTGTGCGGCGGCGCCGCCTTCCGCCGCGACCTGGGCATCGAGCGGCGCTTCCGGGACGCGCTCGCGGCCCGGGTCATGGCGCCCACCACCGAGGCGCTGTACGACTTCAGCGGTCGCGCGGGCCTGGGCCTGCCGCTGTTCGGGGGGGCGGTGTGACCCTGCTGATGGGGGCCGTCGCCTACGACCCCAAGGTGGTGACCATCTGGACGGGTTTCCGCTCGTGGCTGACCGCCCGCGGACTGCCCTTCGATGTGGTCCTGTACTCGCACTACGAGCGCCAGGTCGAGGACCTCGTCCAGGGCCGGATCCACGCGGCGTGGCACTCCCCCCTCGCATGGATCCGCACCCGCCGGCTGGCGGCGGCCGGCGGCGCGCGGGTGCGCCCGCTGGTGATGCGGGACACCGACCGCGACCTGCGGTCGGTCGTGGTGGTGCGCGCCGACGCGCCCTTCGCCCGTCCCCGCGACCTCAAGGGCGAGTCGGTCGCCGTGGGCGCGGTGGACTCGCCGCAGGCGACCCTCATCCCGCTGTCGACGCTCCGCGCCGAAGGGCTGCGCCCGGGCGAGGACGTGCGGGTCCGCGGACACGAGGTGGGCGTCGGCCTGCACGGCGACCACATCGGCGGCGAACGCGACGCCGCCCGCGCGCTTCTGGCCGGGCGGGTCGCCGCCGCCTGCCTGCTGGACGCGAACCACCTGCTGTTCGGCCAGGAGGGCACCCTGCCGGCCGGCAGCACCCGGATCCTCGCCCGGACAGCCGCCTACGACCACTGCGTCATGGCGGTCAACGACGCGGCGCCCGCGGCGCTCCTGGAGCGTTTCGGCGAACTGCTGCTCACCATGTCGCCCGCCGAGCCCGATGTGCGGCGGCTGTTCGACCTGGAGGGCCTCAACGCCTGGCTCCCCGGGCGGACCGAGCACTTCACGGCGCTGGAGGCGGCGGTCGACGAAACGGGCTTCTACGACGCCGCGGGCCGTGTCACCGCCGAGGGCTACCGGCCGTGAGCCGCTCGGCCGAGTCGCGGACCGCGGTCGACCTGGCGGACCTCCCCTTCGGCCAGGGCGGGCATCTCCTGGTGCAGCGGGCGCTCGCCGGGCTGGCGCCCGGCGGGCATCTCACGGTGACCGGGCACGATCCGGCACTGCTGGTCCACCTGTCCGCCTGGTGCCGCGGCAAGGGCCACCAGGTGCGGCCCTGGGAGGGGCCGCACACCCCGGACGGCGCGGTGGTGGTACGCGGGTCCGCCGATCAGGACCGCTGGGCGCGCGCCGTGCGGGCCGGCGGGCCCGCGCCGGGCGGGATCGTCGAACGCCCCGACCCCGGCTGGGGGTTGGCCGCCCGGGGCGCACTCGTGGAGGACGGGGCGCCGGCCCTCGGCTTCGACCTGGCCGAGCGCGACCTGGTGTGGGCGCAGATCGCGCCCAGCCTGTACGCCCACGCGGCCGCGGCCCAGTGGGATCCCGCCACGGCCGTGCCCTGGGACGCCGCCTTCGCGTTGCCGCCGGCCGTGGAGGAGGCGGTGGTCCAGGTGATGACCTACTTGGTGGAGAACGAGCAGGCGGCCCTGGTGCTGCCGGCCCGGCTGCTGGGGCGCGTCCATCCGCACTTCCGGGAGGTCCTCCAACTGCTCGCCGTCCAGGCCGCGGACGAGGCCCGCCACCTGGAGGTCTTCACCCGCCGGGCGCTGCTGAGGACCGGGCGGATGGGTACCTCCTCGGCCGGCGGACGCGCCTCCCTGGCCACCCTGCTCGCCGAACCCGACTTCACCCTCGCCGCGTTCCTGCTCTCCGTACTGGGCGAGGGCAGCTTCCTCAACCTGCTGTCGTTCCTCGATCGGCACGCGCCCGACCCCGTCACCCGTGCGGTGGTACGCCTGGCCCACCAGGACGAGGCCCGCCATGTCGCCTTCGGTATCGCCCATCTGGAGCACCAGTCGTCCGTGGACCCGGGCCTGCGGGGCCGGTTGCGCGGCGCGGTCGAACGTCGTCACGACATGTTGCGGGACACCGCCGGTCTCAACCAGGACGTCCTGGACGCTCTGGTCCTGCTGGCGGCCGGCGGCTGGGAGCCCGCCGCCATCGGCCGCGGTCACCGGGCCGTCCGCGGCCTGCTGGCGGCGATGGACGAAGGGCGGCAGCGCCGGCTCCTGCGGCTCGGGTTCCCCGCCGACGAGGCGGCCGAGCTCTCGGCCCTGCACACTCGCAACTTCATGTGAGGTGTCAGCGGCCCGGGTCGGACGCCCCCGCCTCCCGGGCCACCCCGCCGGTGGTCCGCAGCCGCTCCCGCTGCGGCACCACCACGTAGGCCGGATCCTTGGTGGAGGCCACGCCCGCCTCGAACACGCCGAAGCGCTGCAGCACGCTGCCGGCCAGCAGGGCCGCTCCCGCCGCGGCCGCGGCCGGCCGGCTGCGCCGGGCCACCGTGACCGCGGCGACCGCGCCGCCCAGCGTCAGCCACTGCGACGCCTGCCGCAGCCGGTGTGCCCGGCCGGTGGTGAACGCGGTGGGCACCAGCCCGGGACGCCGTTCGATCAGCCGCGACGCGAGGAGTTCGGCCGCGGCGCCGGCCGCGGCGAGCCGTCGGGCCGGGCCCGCCTCGGTCACCGGCGCCAGCAGCATCCCCAGCCCGCCGCCGCTGGCCGCCGCCGATCCGGTGAAGACGAACGGCAGCTCCGCGCGGGCCTCGTGCCAGGCCGGCACCGCCGTCTGGGAGAGCAGCACCGCCGTGTAGGAGGCGAGCGCCGGGGCGAGCAGGGCCGCGGACATCCCCGCCGGGCGGGCGGCCGTCACCAGCAGCCGGCCCGGGAGGGTGGCGCGCACCGAGCGCGGGAGCAGTTCGGCCCCGGCGGCCAGCGCACTGCCCGGCCCGTAGGCCACCAGGATCCAGGTGCCCACCGACATCGGCGAGGTCGGCTTGGCGACGCGCAGCATGTGGTGGAAGCGCTCCGGCCTGCCGAGGTCGGCGACCAGCAGGTACGAACTGACCAGGAGGGCGGCGAAACCGCCCAGGCGGCCCGCCTTGCGCAGCGCCGGTCGCCCCGTCAGGTCGGCGCCGGCCGCCAGCAGCGCGGAGCCGGCCGAAAGTCCGCCGGTGAAGAAGTACGCCGGGACCCCCCACTCCCACACCGGGGGTTTGAGCACGGGCCGGCCGTAGTAGGAGCGGTGCCCGGGCGGTGTCCCGGTGGCCGGCTCGTGCCGTCCCGTACCGATGCGGGCCACGGCGCGCGCCCACAGCCCGGCGGCCCCGGCGCGGGGGGTCGCCGGCCGGACCTGTCCCGCGCTCAACGCGAACCGCCGAGGAAGACGGCCACCGAGGCGGCCAGCAGCGCGGAGGCGGCGAGCCCGGCGGACTTCCACATCGCCGGCAGGTCGCGGGTCGGCACCACCGGGTCCGGCGGCAGTCCGTACACCTCCGGCTCGTCCAGCAGCAGGAAGAACGCGCCGTCGCCGCCCACCCCGTCGTCGGGGTCGTGCCCGTACAGCCGGGCCTCGCCGACCCCGGCCTCGTGGAGCTGTTCCAGCCGCCGGCCGGCCTGCTCCCGCAGTTCGTCCAGGGGGCCGAACTGGATGGACTTGGTCGGGCACGCCTGTGCGCAGGCCGGCTCCATGTCGCCGCGCAGCCGGTCGTAGCACAGGGTGCACTTGAAGGCCCGGCCGTCGTCGGGCCGCCGGTCGATGACGCCGTACGGGCAGCCGGACACGCAGTAGCCGCAGCCGTTGCAGATGTCCTGCTGGACCACCACCGAGCCGAATTCGGTGCGGAACAGCGCACCGGTGGGGCAGACGTCCAGGCAGCCGGCGTGTGTGCAGTGCTTGCACACGTCCGAGGACATCAGCCAGCGGAAGGCGGTGCGGCTCTCCGTGCCGGTCGCCGCGCCGGGCAGGTCGAACGAGGGGAATCCCAGGTCGACGGGGCCGGTGCCCAGTTCGGCGCCGGCCCGCGGCGCCGCGGGCATCGCGGCGGCCACCGTCCGGTCCGCGGTCCCGGTGGCGGAGGGGCCGGTGGGAAGACCCGGCAGGCCCGCGTCCTGCCTGCCCAGCGGGGCGTCCTGCTCGATGAAGGCGACGTGCCGCCAGGAACTCGCGCCCAGCATGCCCGTGTTGTCGAAGGACATGCCCAGCAGGTCCACACCGTCCTCGGGGACGCCGTTCCACTCCTTGCAGGCCACCTCGCACGCCTTGCAGCCGATGCACACCGAGGTGTCGGTGAAGAAACCCACCCTGGGCGGGTGATCGCGGTGGCCGGCGTCCGCGGCGGGGTCGGTGAGCAACCCGTAGAGGCTGTGCTCCTGCGTCACGGTGTTTCCTCCGGCCGGTCGTTCTCCGCGTGGGCTGGTCTGTCGCCGTCCCCGGATGTCACCAGGCGGGTGCCGGTCTGCGGGGTGATGCCGGCGCGCCGCCGGTAGTCCTCGACGTACCGCAGCAGTTCCGGGCCCCTGGGCCGACGTCCGGGCCGGACGTCGCAGGTCAGCACCTTGCTCTCCTGGATGAACACGTTCGGGTCGGCCACCACCCCGATCAGGTCGTTGACCACGTCCCCGGTGGTCAGGCCGGTCTGCCCCCAGTGGTAGGGCATCCAGACCTGGTGGACCACCCGGCCGTCGATCCGCAGCGGCGCCATCCGGTCGGTGACGACCACCCGGGCCTCCACCGCGGTCCGGCTGGTGATCACATGGCCCCAGTCGAGATGGCGCAGACCCCGCTCGGCGGCCAGTTCCGGCGACACCTCCACGAACAGCTCCGGCTGAAGCTCCGCCAGATAGGGGAGCTGGCGGCTCATTCCGCCCGCGGTGTGGTGCTCGGTGAGCCGGGCGGCGCCGAAGACGTAGGGGAAGATGTCGCCGTGCGCCTCGGGTGCGGCCGGGTTGGCGGGGTTGTCGGCGCGCCCGTAGACCTTGCGTACCGGGTTGGCCTGCTGGCCGTACAGGAGGTTGCGCGCCGGGGACTCGGCGGGCTCGTAGTGGGTGGGCAGCGGGCCGTCGGCCAGCCCGGCCGGGGCGAACAGCCACGCCTTCCCGTCGGACATCATGATGAACGCGTCGTCGCCGCGCAGCGCCTCGGGTCCCGACGTCCCGTCGGGCGGTCGGTACTCCGGCGGCTTGTTCTTCTCGAAGTCCGGGATGTCGTGGCCCGTCCACTCGGCGCGCTCCGCGTCCCACCAGACCAGTTTCTTGCGCTCGCTCCAGGGGCGTCCCTGCGGGTCGGCCGACGCGCGGTTGTAGAGCACCCGCCGGTTCATCGGCCAGGTCCAGCCCCACTCCCCGTCGTAGGGGCCGGTCTCGAAGCGGGAGACCCGGCGGCGGGCCTGGTTGACCTCGTCGGCGTAGACACCGCTGTAGATCCAGCAGCCGCAGGAGGTGCTGCCGTCCGCCCGCAGATCGGTGTAGCCGCTGACCGTGCGGCCGGTGCGCAGGTCGATGCCGTTGATGTGACGCAGCACGTCCGCCGACGACGGCTCGTCGCCCTCCACGTCGTAGTCCCAGGCCAGGTCGAGCAGCGGACGGTCCCGCTCGTCGGTCGAGCCGGCGAGCTTGGCCTTCAGCCTCAGGCCGAGCTGGTGGAAGAACCACAGCTCGGAGCGCTGGTCCCCGGCGGGTTCGACGGCCTGGTCGCGCCATTGCAGCATCCGCTGGGTCTGGGTGAACGTGCCGGACTTCTCGACGTGCGAGGCGGCGGGGAAGAAGAACACCTCGGTACGGCAGCGCTCGGTGGCGATCTCCCCGGTCTCGATCTCGGGCGCGTCCTTCCAGAAGGTGGCACTTTCGATCATGGCCAGGTCGCGGACGACCAGCCAGTCGAGGTTGGCCATGCCCAGGCGTTGCAGCCTGCCGTGGGCCGAGCCGACCGCCGGGTTCTGACCGAGCAGGAAGTAGCCGAACACCTTGCCGTCGACCATGTCCATCACGGTGCGGTAGGTACCGTGGTCGCCGTTGATCCTCGGCAGGTAGTCGAAGCAGTAGTCGTTGTCCGCGGTCGCGGCCTCGCCCCAGTACTCCTTGAGCAGCGAGACGGTGTAGGCGCCGGCGTTGCCCCAGAATCCCTTCTGGTTGTGGCCGCTGATGCCCTCCACGTAGCTGTTGAGGTCCTCGTGGGTGGTGTCGGGCATCGGGAGGTAGCCGGGGAGCAGGTTGAACAGGGTCGGGATGTCGGTGGAGCCCTGGATGCTGGCGTGGCCGCGCAGCGCGTAGATCCCGCCGCCCGGACGGCCGATGTTGCCCAGCAAAAGCTGGATGATGGCCCCGGCCCGGATGTACTGGGCGCCGGTCGAGTGCTGGGTCCAGCCCACGCTGTAGACCAGGCCGGCGGTGCGTTCGCGCCCCGAGTTCGACGTCCAGGCCCGGCAGACCTCTGCGAACAGGTCCTGCGGCACACCGCAGATCCGCTCCACCATGTCCGGGGTGTAGCGGGAGAAGTGCCGCTTGAGCACCTGGAAGACGCACCGGGGATGCTCCAGGGTCGGGTCGGCGGCGATGTCCTGCGCCGATCCCTCCATGACGGGGCCGCTCGCCCCGTGGCTGTACCCGTGGGACTGCTCCTTCGAGCGGCGGCCCGGCTGCTCCTCGGTCGGGCAGGACTCGTAGGCCCACACGGACGCGTCGTAGGCGGCGGTGCGCGCGTCGTAGCCGCCGAACAGTCCGTCCAGGTCCTCCGTGTCCTGGAACCGCTCGTCCACCAGGAACGAGGCGTTGGTGTAGGCCTGCACGTACTCCCGGAAGTACAGGTCGTTGGACAGGATGTGGTGGATCACCCCGCCGAGGAAGGCGATGTCCGTGCCGGCCCGCAGCGTGACGTGCTGGTCGGCCAGCGCGCTGGTACGGGTGAACCGGGGGTCGATGTGGATGACCCGGGCGCCGCGGTTCTTCGCCTCCATGACCCACTGGAACCCGACCGGATGGGCCTCGGCCATGTTCGAGCCCATGATGATGATGCAGTCGGAGTTGACCAGGTCCTGTTGGTAGTCGGTGGCACCACCGCGACCGAACGAGGTTCCCAGACCGGGAACCGTGGCGGAGTGTCAAATACGGGCCTGGTTCTCGACCTGGAGTGCTCCCAGGGCCGTGAACAACTTCTTGATCAGGTAGTTTTCCTCGTTGTCCAGGGTCGCGCCGCCCAGGCTGGCCAGGCCCATGGTCCGCCGGAGTGTCTTTCCCGCCTCGTCGACGTCCTGCCAGCCCCTGCGCCTGGCGTCCAGCACCCGGTCGGCCACCATGTCCATGGCCGTGTCCAGATCCAGGTCCTGCCATTCGGTGGCGTAGGGCGGCCGGTAGCGCACCTTCTGCACCCGCTGCGGGCCGGTGACGAGCTGCTTGCTGGCCGAGCCCTTCGGGCACAGCCGGCCGCGCGAAATGGGACTGTGCGGATTGCCCTCGATCTGGATGACCTGCTCGTCCTTGACGAAGACGCGCTGGGCGCACCCCACGGCGCAATAGGGACAGATCGAGTCCACCACCCGGTCGGCGCTCTCCGTGCGGGGCGCCAGTCCGGCCGAGCGCGGGGACTGGGCCGCCTTGCCGCGGCCCAACGGGTCCTCCCCGGTGAGCTGACGGTACACAGGCCACCGCCCGATCCACCGTTTCACACCCATCGGCCTGCTCCTTCCGGCCCGGACCGTCGCGGCACGACCGCTTGCTGCCGACGGTACCGGCGGGCGGGCGGTACGCAAGTCAGGAGCGCCGGGGGGCGGCGCGGCCAGCGCCGTATGGGTTACTCACGGTGTGCGGGCCGCCCATATGCGTTACATATCAGCTGAGCAGTTCGCCGGAGGCCGCGGTTCCGCACAGGGCACCGGGGGGCAGGACAGGTCAGAGGAGACATGACGGCATGCAGGTAACCTTCGCTCCCTCGAATTTCCCCCCGCTGGCTCTGGGCTTCTTCGGCCTGGGCACGGGTTACCTCATCTGGGCGCCGCACGAGTTGCTCGGCTGGCCGCGACGCGACGAGCGGGTGGACCGCTCGCTCGGCGTGTGGGGCGTCTGGCTGCCGGGATTCTGCCAGTTCATCTCCGGCTTCATCCTGTTCATCGGGCTGACGTGGTTCCAGGTGTTCCAGGACCGCGCCCTCTACATGGCCGCCCTCGCCTTCTCCGCCTACGGCATCCACTGGTTCAGCATCGGCTGGAACCGCTACCGCGGCAACGACTCCCGGCCCAACGCCGGCATGTGTGTGGCCTTCATGCTCATCTCGGCCATGGGCGCGACCGTGTTCTTCCGGGTCGGCGACTGGCCGGTCGGCCTGGTGTTCCTCGGTCTGTTCGCCGTCTACTTCAGCGAGTTCTTCCTCTCGGTCGGCCTGTCCGTGGCCGAACGCGTGCTGGGTTTCTTCCACATGGCGACGGGAGCGTGGCTGATGTACGTGTCCTACGCGGTCGCCGTCGACTTCGCCCTCGGATGGCACTGGCGCACGTAGCGTCCGCACGCGGCCCGGCCCGCCCGAGCCGCGACCGGCCGGCGGCCCCCCCCGTACCGCTGCGCGCCGGCCAGTGCGCTCCGCCCCCTGGGCGTTGGGGGACGAGGCCGTTCCGGCGGTCAGAGGGCGGGGTGCTGGCCGCGGACGGGGCTGAGTGACTCCAGCAGCGAGGCGATGTGCAGCACGGTCGATTCCGCGTGCAGGTTGGCCACCACCTGTACGGCGATCGGCATGCCGTCGCTGCTCGTGCCGAATCGCATCGACAGGGCCGGATGTCCGGTCAGGCTGAACGGGACGGTCGTCGACTGGACGTGGAAGGCGTTGACCGTCTTCCCGTTCACGGTGAACTCCTCGAGCTGGTGCTGGTGGGCGGGGATCGTGGTGACCGGGAGCAGCAGGACGTCGTACTGGTGGAAGTACTCCGCGAAGCCGTCCCGGAGCCGCTCGATGCCCTGTTCGGCCCGGACGTAGTCCTCCACCGGTGTGTCGGGCAGGCCGAACAGGAATTTCGAGTAGCTGAACAGCTGGTCCTCGTGGCCGGCGGTGACCTCGGCGAAGGCCGGCTTCATCTCCATGGTGCTCAGCTTGGTCCAGATGTCGTTGGAGTTGTCCCGCGCGAGAGCGGGGATGTTCACGGCGTCGACGGGGAGGCCGGCTGATTGCAGGGCGTCGGCGGCTGCCTGCACGGTTGCCGCGACCTCCGGGTCGGTCGGGCCGAGTCCGGAGTCGGTCAGCCAGCCCACCCGCACGGGCCGGTTCGGCGCGGCGCCCAGGCCGGTGTCGAACTCGCGCGGGGCGGTGGCGAAGCCGTCGGCGCCGTCCGGGCCGGCCAGCAGGGAGTAGGCCAGTGCGAGGTCGCGGATGCTGCGGGCCATGGGGCCGACGTGCCAGTTGCGGCGCGGTGCCCGCGGCCAGATGCCCGTCATCGGGATGCGTCCGTGCGTCGGCTTGAAGGACACGACGCCGGTGTCGGCGGCCGGCCCGCGCACCGAGATGGACAGGTCGCTGGCCAGTCCGAGCGGTGACATCCCGGTCGCGATCGAGGCGGACTCCCCGCCGCTGGAACCGCCGGGCGAGCGGTCGAGGTCCCAGGGGTTGTTCGTCCTGCCCGTCAGGAGGTTGTCGGTCTCGATCCAGTAGGAGAACTCCGGGAGGTTGGTCTTGGCCAGCAGGATCGCTCCGGCCCTCTTGATGCGCGCCACGGCGGTGGCGTCGGTGTCCGGGATGCGACCGGCGAAGATCGGCGAGGCGCGCTGGGTGAGCACTCCGGCGGTGTCGAACGAGTCCTTGGCGGTGAAGGGCACGCCGTGCAGCGGCCCGACGTCGCCGCCCGCCGCGAGTTCCTCGTCCGCCGCCCGCGCGGCCTCCAGCGAACCGTCGGCAAGGGTGACGACGGCGTTGAGCCTCGGGTTCAGGGCCTCGATGCGGTCGAGGTGTGCCTGCACCACCTCGACGGAAGACACCTTGCGGGTACGGATCAGCTCGGCGAGTTCGGTCGCGTCCGAGTACGTGAGGTCGATCGTCATGCTGCACCCTTTCCTGGATCGGTCTACTCCCGACGGGTGGACCGGTCTCCGCTTCGATGTGCCGTTCCTGCCCGGTGAGCCCGGGCGGAGGTGGTGCGTCGGACGCGCAGGACCCGACGCGTGAGCCGAAGTGGCGGCGGCCGGTCGTCGGTAATTCCTGCCGCACCCGGGTGCGGGCCATGAGCAGGGCGACATCGTCCGCGTACACGCCCGTCTCGGCGTCCGGCACCATCACCCCGTCCCGGCGCCGCGGAGTCATGGTGTCGATCACTCGCGTGCAGAGCTGCTCCAGCGGGGTCGAAGGTCCGCTGAGGGCCGAACGGAGCCGGCCCATGCCGGTGTCGAGGTCGGCGGTGCGGGTTTCGATGAGGCCGTCGGTGTACAGGGCCAGGGTGCTGTTCTCGGGGAGTTCCAGCGCGAAGGGCTCGTAGGACATCAGGCCCATGCCGATCGGCGGTCCGGGCGGCACGTCGGGGAAGGTGACGTGGCCGTCGGGCCACAGCACCGCGGGCGGCGGGTGGCCGGCCGAGGCCATGGTGCAGGTGCCGGTGACGGGGTCGTAGACGGCGTAGGCGCAGGTGCAGCTCATCACCGGGCCGGCGAAGCCCTCGGCGTTGCCGTCCTGCTCGGTCACCGGCAGGATCAGCCGGTCGAGCCGGGCGAGCAGTTCCTGGGGCGGCAGGTCCTGGTCGGCGAGAGTGCGGATGATGGTGCGGAGCTGGCCCATCAGGGCGGCGGCGTTGATGCCGTGGCCGACGACGTCGCCGACCACCAGGCCGACCCGGGCGTCGGGCAGCGGGATCGCGTCGAACCAGTCGCCGCCCACCCCTTCGTGGGTGTCGGCCGGCAGATACCGCGAGGCCAGTTCCACCGCGCCGCCGCCGGACAGGTTGTGCGGCAGCAGGTTGCGCTGCAGCGCGATGGACGCGGCCCGCTCCCGGGTGTACCGGCGCGCGTTGTCCAGACTCAGGGAGGCCCGGCCCGCCAACTCCTCGACCAGCAGCAGGTCGTCCCCGGAGAACGGCACCTTGTTCTCGTTGCGGACGAAGACCGCTTCCCCGAGCAGGGTCCCGCGCGCCCGCAGCGGGACGATCATCAGCGAGTGCATGCCCGTCTCCCGCACCGCTCGCAAGCGGTTGGGGTCGCGGTTCAACCAGCTGCCGGGTGAGAAGTCGACCGCCGCCTGGAGATACGGCTTCCCGGTGACCAGCGTGCGGGTGAAAGGGGAGTCGGACGGCACGAGGACGGCGTCGCCGACCCGCCACACCGCTTCGGGCACCCCTTCGTGGACGGAGGCCATGCCCGCGCGGCGGAATACCGGAATGCCGGCTTCGGAGGACGGGAGCCGCTGCAGAGGTTCCTCGCCGAGCGGGACGGTCTCCCCCAGGTCGACGGTGACGAAGTCGGCTATCAGCGGCACCGCGGCGTCGGCGAGCTCTTGGGCGGTCCTGATGACATCCAGGGTGGTGCCGATGCGGTTGCCGGCCTGGCCGAGGATCATCAGATGCTGGCGGACCCGGGAGTTCTCGATGTCGGTGGCCATGTTGACCACCCCGATCGGCTTGCCGTCCGCCCCGTCCAGCCGGAAGTACGAGGCCGACAGCAGGCGCTCCTCGTCCTCACCCGGGATGCGCCAGGTGTACTCCCGCTCGATGACGGGCTCACCGGTCTCCAGCACCTGCCGCATCGCGACCACGACCGACCTGCCCATGTCGCCGGGCTGCACCTCGGTCATCAGGCGCCCCAGCCGCCGGCGCCGCAGTACGCCGTCCTGCCGCTCGGCCGCGTCGTTGAGCCACACGCAGCGCAGATCGGTGTCCCAGATGGACAGCCCGACCGGCGAGCGAGCCAGGGGCCCCACCGCTGCCGACGGCCGCGCCGGCCGCCAGGACAGCGCCCCGGTGGGATCGGTGACGGTCACGAACCAGTCCCCGCGGCCTCGGCCGGCCAGCGGGGACGCCTCCACCGTCATCCGGACGGCCGAGCCGCCCTTGGTGCGCAGCCGGATCGCGCCCGACCACGGTTCGCGGGCCCGGACGCGCGCCGCCCAGGCGGCGAGCTCGACGGACGTCTCGGCCAGCAGCCGCGCGGCGGGCCGGCCCACCACTTCCTCCGCGCGGTAGCCCGTGGCCCGCTCGGCGGCCACCGTCCAGCCCAGGACGATCCCGTCGCCACCGACCACCGCGGTGGCAGCACCGACCAGGCCGAGAATGTCCTCCGCGGACCAGGGCTTTCCTTTACTGGATTCGGCCATCCCCTGCATCCCATCGATCGATGCGCCGGCACACGCTTCCCGGGGTGTGGTGGTCCGCTCTCCATTTTGCGCCCGATGAAGCCGGTGCGCCGGTCGGGCGAATCGGTGCCGTCCGCTTTCCTGCGGGGTTTCCTGCGGGGTTTCCCGCAAGCCGCTCCTTCGGGGGGTGATCCGGCTTCCCGGTATTCACGTTTTTCGAGAATCCAGTCGGGCGCGCGGAAGAATAGCCCCCTACCGTGTCTGCCTCTTGATCCGCAGGTCAGGCTGTTACGTTCACCTCATGGCACAGGTCAAGATCAATAAACCGTCGCCGTCCCTGTGGCGTGTCAGCTTCGACAACCCGTCGATCAATCTCATCGGCTCGCAGATGGTCGTGGAGCTGCGTTCGCTCGTGGAGGCGGCGGAGGCGGACCCCGACGTCACGGTCATCTTGTTCGAGAGCGCGAACCCGGACTATTTCCTCGCGCACTGGGATCTCGCCGACGACGGCGCACCGCAAGAGGCCCTGCCCGCCGGGACCACGGGGCAGCATCCCTTTGTGGATGCGCTGATCCGGATCAGCAAGCTCCCGGTCGTGACCATCAGCGCGATCCGCGGCCGGGCCCGGGGTGCGGGAAGCGAGTTCGTCCTCGCGACGGATGTGCGTTTCGCCAGCCGGGAGAAGGCCGTTCTCGGCCAGTTCGAGATGACCACCGGCGTCGTCCCGGGCGGCGGCGCGCCGGCCCGGCTGCCGCGACTGGTCGGCCGGGGACGCGCGATCGAGATCCTGGCCGGCGCGGAAGACTTCGACGCGGACCTCGCCGAACGCTACGGGTACGTGAACCGCGCGATCCCGGACGCCGAGTTCGAGGATTTCGTCACGGCTTTCGCGCAGCGGGTCGCCCGCTTCGACCGCCGCGCCGTCGAAGAGCTCAAGCAGTGGGTGAATCCGCTGACGCTTCCGGACGACGAAGAGTTCCCGCCGCAGCTGAGGGCTTTCTTCGCCGCGGTGCAGCGGCCCGAGGTCATGGCACGCATCGGCTGGCTCTTCGAACAGGGCCTGCAAAAGCCCGGCCCCGCCGAGGAGCGGCTCGGCGAGTTCATCGCACCGGACTAGCCTCCGGCCTCCGGCGCGCCGGGGATCACGGCCCGCCTCGGTGAGGACGTACTCGTCACATGTCGGTGGGCCGGCGCCAACCCGGCCCCGGCGACCGAGCAGACCCCCCGGGCTCCCGGGCTCCCGGGCTCCCGGCCAGCAACCGCGACGGTGACTCAGCCGCGTCGGGGCAGGAAGGTTCCGCGGGCGAGTCCCAGGAGGGTGCCCGGCGGCCACGGTCGGCACCATGCCAGTGACTCGGGCAGCCGACCCGGCGGGGGCGGCCGGCCGGTGTCCGGTCAGGCGGCGAGCAGTTCGAGGGTGTCGATCACGCGGTTGGAGAAGCCCCATTCGTTGTCGTACCAGGCGACCACCTTGACGTGGCGGCCGTGGACGCGGGTGAGGGCGGAGTCGAAGATCGACGAGGCCGGGTTGCCGGTGATGTCGGAGGAGACCAGTGCGTCCTCGGAGTATTCGAGGATGCCGGCCAGCGGGCCGTCGGCGGCGGCGCGGTAGGCGGCGAGGATGTCGTCGCGTGTCACGTCGCGGGCGACCGACGCGTTGAGTTCGGTGATCGAGCCGACGGTGATGGGGACACGCAGGGCGTCGCCGGACAGTTTGCCGTCCAGGCCCGGAAGGACGAGGCCGATGGCCTTGGCGGCGCCGGTGGTGGTGGGCACGATGTTCGCGGCGGCGGCCCGGGCGCGGCGGGGGTCACGGTGCGGGCCGTCCTGCAGGTTCTGCTCCTGGGTGTAGGCGTGCACCGTGGTCATGAAACCCTGCTCGATCCCGGCCAGGTCGTCCAGGACCTTGGCGAGCGGGGCGAGCGCGTTGGTGGTGCAGGAGGCGTTGGAGATGATCGTGTGCGCGTCCCGGTCGTACGCCTCGGTGTTCACGCCGTAGGCGATGGTCACGTCCGCGCCCTTTGAGGGTGCGCTGACCAGGACTTTCTTCGCGCCCGCGGTGAGGTGGGCGCCGGCGGCCTCGGCGGAAGAGAACCGGCCGGTGGACTCCAGCACGATCTCGACACCGAGGTCGGCCCAAGGCAGCCGCGCCGGTTCACGTTCGGCCAGCACCCGGATACGCCGGCCGTCGACCACCAGATCGTCCCCGTCGACCGACACCGGGCGCCCCAGCCGCCCGGCGGTGGTGTCGAAAGCCACCAGCCGCGCGAGCGCGGCCGGATCGGCCAGGTCGTTGACGGCGACGAGGTCCAGCCCGCTCTCGCGGGCCAGCAGGGCTCGCAGCGCGTTGCGGCCGATGCGGCCGAATCCGTTGATGGCGATACGCGTCATGGGACGAATCCTTTCCGTATCCTCCGGCTCGGCTCAGCACCCGCCGGCCGAGCGGATCGATGCGGAGGAGAATGCCGCCGACCGGCGAGTCGGACGGGCGCCTTCTTCAGCGTCGCGCCGCCGGAAGGCAACGGCAACCGGGGGCCTACTTGTCGGCCCGACGGCCGGTGGCGGCCGTCGTACAGTGGCGGCCGTCGTACGGTGGCGGCCGTCGTACGGTGGCCGCGCGGACCACGTGCTGTCTGCAATTAATGAAACGGCCACCTCCCGACCTTGTTCGGGCATGACGATCGCGGCATGGCTATTCGCACGAAACACGTCAGATCGGCTTCCATCGCCTTGGCTGCGGTCGCCGTCCTCACGAGCGTGAGCGCTCAGAGCGCCGGCGCGGCTCCGGCGTCCCACTCGTCCCCCTCTTCCCGCCCGGGCCCCTCGCACGGGAGCGCGCACCGCATTCCGTTCACCGCCGCCGTGGTCACGGCGCAGGACAACGGCTCGTACAAGATCACCTGGAAGGCGCCGGGGGTGCGGCATGTCGCCGTGCACGCCAACGGCAGGATCGTCGCCACGGGAGGTTCGACCGGTTCCGTCACGGTCAAGGGCCTGCCCGCCACGGCCGACCGGCAGTGGTTCGACCTGGTGCCCGACCAGGGCGACAAGCTCCACCTGGCCGACCGGCTGGTGAAACTCGACGGGATGGACAACTTCCGGGATGTCGGCGGCTACCGCACCGCCGACGGCCAGTGGGTGAAGATGGGCGTCGTCTACCGTTCGGGCGCCCTGAACAACCTCACCGACGCCGACCTCGCCAAGCTCAAGCGCCTCGGCATCTCGGTCGACTACGACCTGCGCATGACCTCGGAGCGGACCGCCGGCCCGGACCGCCTGCCCAGCGGGGTGCGCTACGTCGTCGCCAACGTCACCGGCGACTCCTCCAGCACCGACCTGCCCACGACCGTCGCCGGCGCCGAGCAGTTGATGATCGACGGCGAGAAGTCGATGGTCGGCTCGACCACCGCCAAGGACGCCTACTCCCGGGTCTTCAGCGGGATCATCGCGGACACCGACGGCTCGCTGTACCACTGTTCGGCCGGCAAGGACCGTACCGGCTGGGCGAGCGCCGCGCTGCTCACCGCACTGGGCGTGCCCCGCGACACCGTGTACACGGACTACCTCGCGTCCAACACGTACCGCGCGGCGTCCAATGCCGCGGCCCTGGCCGCGATGCCGGCCGCCCAGGCCGCCGTGTACAAGCCGCTCCTGGACGTGCGTTCGCAATACCTGGACGCCGGTTTCAAGGAGGTGCAGGACACGTACGGCTCCTTCACGTCGTACGAGAAGAAGGCACTCGGTCTGGACGCCAAGGACATCAACGAGCTGAAGTCCGAGCTGCTGACGAACTGACAGGCCACCCCGGAGCCGGGCCCGCCGCGGATGTCCCGCCGGTCGGGCCCGGGCCGTCGAGCGCCTGACACGGCACACCGCCGGACCCGGCACAACGAAAAGACACCGGCCCGCGGGGGCTGCCCCCACCCCCGGCCCGGGTGGCAGCCGCATCGCCCGTCGGCCGCGTCCGACGTTGAATCGTCCTGCCCGCGAAAAAACGCGGCGGCCAGGACGATGTGACGGGGACAGCGATGCGTGGTGCGGTGACGGGGAAGCGCGGGGTCGTGGTGGCGTGGGCGGTGGCTCTGGCCGCCTCCGCGCTGGTGGTGGTGCCGGCGGGGGCCGACGCGGGCAAGGGCGGCGGGAGCCGGGGGGCCGGCGGCTACTCGGCGGCGGACCTGCGCACGGACCTCGCGGCGGTGCGCGCGGCGGGCGGCGGTGACGTCAACGTGGTGGCACGGGTGGACCGCCGGGGGCAGGCGCCGCTGCTGGCCAGGTTCGGCACCGCGGGCCTCGGCTCGAAGGCACCGGTCCCGTGGGACCCGGAGTTCAGGGTGGCGAGCACCACCAAGACGTTCGTCGCGGTCGTGGTCCTCCAACTCGCCGCCGAGCACCAGCTGTCCCTGGACCAGACGGTGGAGCACTGGCTGCCCGGCGTCGTGGCCGGCCACGGCAATGACGGCGCCCGCATCACCGTGCGCGACCTGCTCCAGCAGACCAGCGGCCTGTTCGACTACGTCAACGACCCGGCGATCGCGGACGCGATGATCAACCACTTCACGGAGAACCGCTTCGACGACTCCTCGCCCGAGCGGCTCGTCGCTGTCGCAATGACGCATCCGCCGGTGTTCGCCCCCGGCGGCGGCCGGTGGGCCTACTCCAACACGAACTACCTGCTCGCCTCGATGATCGCCGAGAAGGCGAGTGGCGGACAGAGCTGGCGGGAGCTCGTGGAGCACCGGGTGATCGCCCCGCTCGGCCTGCGCCACACGTATCTGCCGGGCGCCGACCCGTACCTGGTCGGCCCGCACGAGCGGGTGACCATCACCGGGCCGGACGGCGCGGCGATCGACCTCACCGACCAGAGTTTCGAGCACAACGCGGACGCCGGCGTCGTGAGCACCCCCGCCGACCTCGACACCTTCTTCCGCGCGCTCGCCACGGGCAGGCTCCTGCCCGCCGCCCAGTGGGCCGAGATGCGGCGCACCGTGCCGTACGACGACCTCCCCGTGCCGCCGGCCGGCACCGGGGGCGGCTACGGCCTCGGGCTGCGCACGGTCCCGCTGACCTGCGGCGGAACGTACTACATGCACGAAGGGGACGGTCTCGGCACGTACGCGCGCCCGGCCGTCGGCGCCGACGGCCGCCGCGCGGTGACCATCTCGCTGACCACCACCACGGCGCTCATCGACCAGGACAAGGTCAACCGCGCTGTCGAGACCCTCACCGACCACGCCTTGTGCGACAGCGGGAAGAGCGGGGCGGCGTGAGCGGCTGCGGGCCCGCATGGACCCGCGGCCCTCCGGCGGCCCCGCCTGCCGGCGGGTCAGGGGCCGGGTAGTCAGGGGCCGGAAAGTCAAGGGCCGGGAAGTCAGGGCGCCAGCAGGATACGGCCGCGCACCGAGCCCTGTTCGACGAGGCGATGCGCTTCGGCGGCCTCGGCCAGCGGCAGCGTCCGGGTGGTGATGTCGACCAGGCCCTGCCCGATGGCCTCCACGGCGCCCCGGGCGGCGGGGGCGGCCTGCTCGGGGTGGGCGGGAAGGTAGAAGCCGATCGAGAAGCCGAGCAGGG
The DNA here is from genome assembly GCF_900091855.1 of Streptomyces sp. DvalAA-14. Lineage (GTDB taxonomy): Bacteria > Actinomycetota > Actinomycetes > Streptomycetales > Streptomycetaceae > Actinacidiphila. Next base: position 110,159 of record NZ_FMCH01000325.1, on the reverse strand, counting down.
CGAGGCTGCCGAACCACAGGGAGTTGGTGGGTACGGTGTGCTCCCAGTCGCCGCTGGCGTTGCCCACCAGCAGCATCCGACCCATTGGCGCCATCACCTGCAGGCTGTCGGTGCGCAGCCGGCCGCCGACCGGGTCGACGACGACGTCGAAGCGCTGCCGGCCCACCACGTCGAGCAGATCCTCGCCGGCGACGATCTCGTCGTAGGGCAGGGCGGAGGCCCGCGCCGCGGCGAGCGAGGAACGGCGCACGGTGCCGACCACGGCGGCGGCGCCCAGGGTGCGGGCCACGCCGGGGAAGGTGGAGGCCAGGCCGCCCAGGGCGCCGTGGACCAGGAGCCGCTCGCCCGGCTTGAGGTGGGCCACCTCGGTCAGGGCCAGGAAGGCGGTGGCCGCGTTGGGCACGGCCGCCACCGCCACCGCCGGGTCCACCCCGGTGCCGTCCAGCCGGGCGGTCAGCGCGGCGTCCACCACGGCGATCGAGGCGTAGCCGCCCTCGGCCCCGGTGCCGGACAGCGTCACCACCGGCTCCCCGATCCGGAAGCCCGCCACGCCCGCCCCCACTGCGCGGACGGTGCCGGCCACCTCCAGCCCGGGGACGTAGGGCGGCTGCGGCAGTCCCTCCCGGTCCTTGTAGAGGCCCTGGCGGATGTAGACGTCGATCAGGCCGACGGCGGCATGGCTGACGTCGATGGCGAGCTGGCCGGGTCCGGGGACCGGGTCGGGCAGCTCGGTGAGCGCGAAAACGCCCGGTGCCCCGAATTCCGTGACGACTGCGGCGTGCATGGCCGGTCTCCTCTCGTCGACTGGCCGGGTGGCACGGCGGCGGCCGCCGCTCCCGACGCAATCGGATTGCGTTATCTGCACGCTAACACCTTCGGCGGCGATAACGCATTCAGCACGCGTTAGAGTGGGGACATGCATCGCCGAGCCCGCTCGCAGGAGGCCAAACTCCGCCGCGCCGAAGACCTCCTGGACGCCGCCCGCGTCCTGGCCGCCGAGCGGGGCGGCGTCCGCCACGTCACCCTTGCCGCGGTCACCGAGAGCGCCGGCCTGCACCCCTCGGCGGTGCGCCGCTACTTCGACAGCAAGGAAGAACTCCTGCTCGAACTGGCCGAGCGCGGCTGGAACGAGTGGCGGGACATCCTCACCGCCCACCTCGCGGGCATCGGCGCCGGCGAGCTCGACCCGGCCCGTACCGCCGCGGCCGTGGCCGCCACCCTCGCCGCACAGCCGCTGTTCTGCGACCTCCTCACCCACGTACCGCTCAGCCTCGAAGGCGACGTCGGCATCGAACGCGCCCGCCGGTACAAGACCACGTCCTTCAGCGCCTACGACGCCATCGTCGGCGCCCTGACCGCCGCGGGCACCATGACCGCCGCCCAGGTGCAGGACCTCGTCACCGCCGCGCTGGGGCTGACCGCCAATCTCTGGCAGCTCTCCCACCCGACGCCCAGCCTCGCCGAGCTCTACGCCACCAATCCCCGCTGGGGCCACGCCGCACTCGACTTCGAACCACGCCTCACCCGCCTGCTCCAGGCCATGGCCGCCGGCCTCACCGCTGCCGCCCCGACTCGGTGAAGCGCCGGCCCGCCACCGCCCCGGCTCCCCGCAGCAGTTCCTCGAAGACGCCGGCGCCGGACGACGGGAGGTGGCCCGCCGGCCGGCGCCGGGACGTGCGTGAACGGTGGATCTCCTAGGAGACGGTCACCGAGTCGATGTTGGCGGGGCCGTCCGCGACGGTGCCGGTGACCCGGATGGTGTTGGTACCCGCCGTCAGGGGCACCGAGATGGACGCGGTGGCCCAGGTGTCCCAGTTGGCAGTGGTCGGGAAGTTCAGCGTGCCGCGCGAGGTGCCGTTGACCGAGATGGTCGCGGGCCGCGCCGCGGTCGTGCCGTCGGAGTACCGGAAGGTCAGGGTCTTGGTGCCGGCGGCGGCCGCGGTGACCGGGATGTCGACGTACGAGCCGGCCGCGTTGGCCGGATTGGCGAAACCGGTACCGGTGAAGCCGAGGTGGTTGGAGTCGAAGGTGCCACCGGAGGACAGGGTGCCGGTCTCCGCCTCGAACAGCGTGCCACCCGAGGGCGGGGTCGTGCCCTGCATGCTCGCGCCGAGGCTGTCCAGGGCCTTTTGGACCAGGGCCTGGGCGTTGTCGTTCAGGTTGGCGTTGGTGCCGTTCACCACCCAGGACGAACCGGAGAACATCACGACGGTCACGCCGTTGTCCACCCCACCGGTGGTGCCGCTGCTGGGGATGCCCAGCAGTTGGGCCGCCTTCACGGACGCCTCGCCCAGTTCGCGGGAGTCGTTGTCCGAGGTGGTCTGGTTGTTCGCGGTCTGGGTGTCGCCGAAGATCGACCCGATGACCTTGCCGTTGTAGAACATCAGCGCGAACTGCCGGCCCGTCATGCCGCGTTCCTTGTAGAAGAAATGCGGGCACGGGGTCGTGCGGTCCCAGCAGTCGTCGCCCAGCACGTAGAACGGCACGTGGTGGGCGCCCAGGGCTTGGCCGTTGCTGTCTTCCCAGGTCGTCTCGCCCTGGTGATCGGGATCGGGATCCGGGTCACTGCCGTCGGTGTCGATGGCCATGCTGGAGGTGTAGGCGTAGACACCCGTCGCGACCTGGTACACGTTCACGTTCTGGGCCCGCGTCATGGTGTTGATGTGGGGTTTGGTGTTGACCTTGTTCGCGGTCGTCGAGTTCTGCTGGACGCCGGCCAGCACCTGGGCGGCCGTGTACGAGGCGGCGGCCGACGCGGCGGCCGGCTCCGCCGTGGCGGCGGTGGGCGTCGTGGCGGCGGTGGCGTTCCCGATGGCGAGCGGGACGGCGAGCGCGAGAGCCGCGGCAGTTAATACAGCGAAGCGCTTACGGGTCGATGACATGGCGGGTGGGGGCCTCCATCAATCGTTAGTAAAACTTCCTAACGAATGGAAGCACCTGTGACCCCTGTCACGCAATCATCTCGTTCATCAGTTTTACTGAATCTATACCGAGCCAGGACCCGTCAGGCGGCTGGCGGTCCGCCGACGGGAACGGCGGAAATGCCGCGTCCCCACTCGCCGTGCACAACCGGGGCCGCGCTAGCCCAGCCTGACGCACCCTCAGCCCCCCGCCGAAGGGTGACTTCGGGGGTCCGTCCGGCGGTCCGTCCTGCGGCCTGTCCGGCGCCTGAGGGGACGGACGGTCCGGCTCGACCTCAACGGGGTCTGCCCGGCACTGCCGGGCTGGTCGGACCGCTACGCCCGGCGGAGCGAGTCCGCGCAAACGGTGTCGGCGTCAGGTGCTGTCGGCGGGCCCGACGGCTCGGGCGGTGGCCCCGCCGGGTGATGGGAGGCGGGGTGGAGCAGAGCCGTGCCGAGCGGAGTGAGCGCGTGAATGACGGTGTTGGCGTGGCGGACGGAGACGATGAGGCCCGCCTCGCGAAGGGAGGTGGCGTGCTGGCTGGCGGACGGCGGACTGACGCCACTGCGTCGGGCCAGTTCCCCCGTGGTGCAGTTGTCCTCGATCAGCCGCAGGCAGGCCGCGCGGGTGGGCCCGAGGAGGTTCCCCAGCGCGCCGGTTCGCTCGCTGTGGGCGGGACCGGTCCACCAGACCGGCCCGCGGGGCAGCGGGTAGACGAGTACCGGCGGCAGGCCGGGGTCGACGAAGGTGATGGGCGTGTGCCAGCAGAAGGCCGAGGGCACCAGGGTCAGCCCGCGCCCGGCCAGGTGGATGGCGTGTTCGATGGGGTAGTCGACCTCCAGCACGGGCGGCCGCCACCGCATCGTCGGCCCCAGGTTGTTCAGCAGGCCCTCGACGCCGTGGTCGAGCAGGGCGCGGGCGTGCACCGCGCGCTCGGCGTCGAGCAACGCCTGCGTTCGCGGCCAGAAGGGAGCCACCGCCACGGCGTGATAGGCGCGCAGGGCGTCCCCCAGCCGGGTCAGCGCCTCCGGCTCTCCCTCGGCGAGCGGACGGGCCCATGCGGGAAGACGTGTCAGCACCGCCAGTTCGCGACGCAACCGGCGGCGCGGCGTCGACAGGACGGCGTCTATGCCGGCCTCCAGCCCCTGGGACGCCTGCGGCGGGGTCAGGAAGTCGGGGAAATCGCCGATCGGCGGAGCCAGGGTTCGCAGCATCCGCGATTGCCACGGCGGTAACCGGCTTGCATCGGCTTTGATGTGTGCCCGCCACGGCGCGAACACCGCCCGGCCCCGGGTGGTACCCAGCAGGTTGAGGCTGAGCACGGTCTCCCACAGCGGGTCAGGGTGCCGCGCGAAACGGACCCTGCCCAGATCCTCTGCGGTGAAATGCAGCCGCAGCACGATTCCCCCCGGCCTCGTGGCAGGCTCCGCGCCCGCGGTGACGACAGTGTGCGGCACCTACCGGTAAGCGCACCATCAACTTCGGTCCGCGGCGGCACGAATCCGGCCACGGCTCGTCCCGGCATCGCATGACTCGGCGTCTACGGGCAGCTCGGCCGCCGCCGCCCTTTGCCTGCGACTTTTGACCTGGTCCGAATGACGGTGACAGCGACTGGGCACGCCCCGAGGCTTGTCCCAGGTTGAGCTCGGCGTGCGTCGCCGGGCGTCAGGAGGGGAAAGCCATGCGTATTGCTCGGCGCACCACGAGGATCATGGCGGCCGTGGTTCTGACCGCCGGCGGACTGACCGCCGCGACGGTCACGTCCGCCGCCGCCGCTCCGTCGGTGGCCTGTCTCAGCAGCAGCAACCTCGTGTCCATCAACGGCACCGACCCCAACGGCCACTGGCCGCCGTACAGTTCCGCGCGGACCACGGCCAACTGCAACGACATCCAAGTCAAGGTCACCACGGCGGACTTCGGGGAGACCTGCTTCCAGCCCACGAGCGGGTCCGCGTACTGCAACAACCCGAGGGTGATCCCGGCGAACACCTGGACGCTCATGGCCACGGACGTCAAGGACCACACCGCGTTCTGGCTGCTGTTCACCAGCACGGGCATCCGGGGGGTCGCGGCCTACTGAGCACTCCTGGGCGACACCTCGCCTCGGGCGGCCCTCGGATCGGTCCGCGGCCGGCGGGGCAGGGCGCCGCCACCGCCTGTGTGCCACACGGGGAAGGCCGGACGGGCACTCACGCTCCGGCCGGAACGGCCTTCCGGCCTTCCCTGGTGGTCAGCGGATCTCCGCGCAGTCCGCGCCGGTCAACAGGACCGGTCCGTCGCGGCCGTTCACCCAGCCGCCGTGGAAGTGCGGCGGCGGCCGGTCCCGTCGGCGGCGTCGGCAACCGCCTCCGGGATCACGGAACGTAGGATCGAGGCTCCTGCGCGCCGCCGACCGGTAGAGGTGTTCCATGACTGCCGTCCCCATACCCGCGACAGCGGAGCGGTCCGAGGCCGAAGCGTTCTTCGACGTCGTGGTGGGCGCTCCCGAGCCTGTCCGCGCTGCGCTGGGGACAGCCGGAACTCGGGTGGGCGGCGGGGTCGCGGTGTCGATGCGTCGCGACCCGACCGGGTTCTGGAGCAAAGCGCTGGGGATGGGATTCGACGAGCCGGTCACCGCTGATCTGATCGAGGAAGTCTGTGCCTTCTACCGGGCGCAGGAAACGCCGTCGGCGGTGTTGCAACTGGCGCCTTCGGTGCTGCCCGAGAACTGGGCGGAGATCTGCGCGAAGGCGGGTTTGTCGGCCGGCTCGACCTGGCTGAAGCTGGCGGGCGAAACGGATGTCGTCGTACGGCACGCCTCCGCGTCGCAGCGGCCCCCGACCGGGCTGCGGGTGGCAGCCGTGGAGAACGGTCAGGCCGGCATGTGGGGTTCGGTCATGCTGCGGGCCTTCGGGATGCCGGAAGGCAGTCTGGCGGAGATGGCGGGGGCCGCTGTCGGGCGGCCGGGCTGGCATTCGTTCGCCACCTGGGACGGATCGGACCTCGTCGGCGGCGGAGCGATGCATGTCCATCAGGACACGGCCCAGTTCTTCAGCGGCGCCACGCTTCCCCAGGCCCGAGGCCGTGGCGGCCAGTCCGCACTTCTCGCCGCCCGTGCCCGCGCCGCCCAGGCGGCGGGCTGCGGTTGGCTGATCGCTGAAACCAGGGCCGGCGCCCCCGGCAGCCGCAACTCCTCCCTGCACAACACGCTCCGGCTCGGCTTCCGTGTCCTGTACGAACGCCAGGACTGGATCTGGCGCCCCACCGGAGGCGAGTGACCCCGGCCCGGGTCCGGCCTGGGACAGCGGGACCGAGCTCCTGGCGTGCACCGGCGCCGCGCAGTGCCCCGGGGTGAGCCGGCCGATCCCGTCCACGGGCCGAAAGAGTCGCTCCCCGATGTCACTGGCCTACGCAACCCGCCCTTCAGGTTGTCGACCGGGTCAGGGCCGAACCGTCCGAACTCATCAGCCTCTGGGCCGCGTCGGAGGGCGGCCCCTGGCGCGGGAACGTCCGCCGGCTGCGGAACGTGCTGCTGTCCCAGCCTCCCGGCGAGCAGCTTCGGTCGACAGGACCCACCGCAACCCCCGTCCGCGCGCCGACCTCGCCGACCTCGCCGACTTCGCCGCCACAGCAACCACCGACGACGGCCTCGGCACCCGGACCCTGATGGGGCGATCCCCCACCGTCTCTTGTCTTCGCCGCTCAGCCTGTGGTTGAGTGACATACGGAGCAATTGAAACGATTCATTGCGTGGCTGGGACCCGCGCCGAATCGGGTGGAGTCGATGGAGGCAAGCGAGATGAAGCGCAGAGCAGCTCTCGGGCTGATGCTGTCGGTTGCGGCAGCCGCGTCAGGGCTGGAGGCCACGCCCGGTGCGGCAGCCGCGGCCGGACCGGATTCCGCGCAGGGCCGGGTGCCGGGCGGATCGGGGCCGGCGGTGGGCCGGCTGAAAGTCGAGCACCAGGTCCAGCCCCTGGGCGTCGACGTCCTCCGGCCCAGGCTGAGCTGGCAGGTGACCCCGGGTCGTGACGCGGCCGGCCGCGCCGCCGTCGAGCAGACGGCCTACCAGATCGAGGTGTCGACGTCCCCCGGTGGCCGGGGAGTTGTGTGGGACAGCGGTCGGGTGCGCTCCTCCCGGTCGTTCGACGTGGTCTACGGCGGCCGCGCCCTGTCGTCGCGGACGCGCTACTCCTGGCGCGTCCGGGTCTGGGACCGCTCGGGAAGTGCTTCGCCGTGGAGTGGTGAAGAGCCGTTCGAGACGGCCTTCGTCCATCCCGAGGACTTCCGGGGCGCGTGGATCGGAGCGCACGCCAAGGCGCCCGTGCTGCGGCTCAGCGACGCGAACTGGATCTGGTACGCCGAAGGCGATCCGTCCGACTCGGCCCCGGCCGGGACGCGTTACCTGCGCCGGAGCTTCGAGCTGCCGTCCGGGGCGCAGATCTCCTCGGCGGAGGCGCAGTTCACCGCCGATGACAGCTTCACCCTGTACGTCAACGGCGTCGAGGCCGTGAGTTCCCCGCGCGTCGCGGACTCCTGGCGGACGGCGAGCGTCGTCGACATCGCCCCGTACCTGCACGCGGGGACCAACGTACTGGCGGTGGAGGCGACCAACAGCGTCCAGGGGCCGGCGGGCGTGCTCGGCAGTCTCCACTTCGAAGGGACGGCCGCACCCACGGACCTGGTCACCGACACCAGTTGGCGGGCATCGAACTCCGCCGACGACGGCTGGCAGCAGCCCGGGTACGACGACTCGGCATGGCCGCAAGCCCTCGAGGCCGCCCACTACGGCGCGGGCCCCTGGGGTACATCGGTGTCGATTCCGCCCGCGCCTGAGACGCTGCTGCGCGACGACTTCACCGCCCGCAAGCACATCGCCTCGGCGCGGGCCTATGTCGCGGGCCTGGGCTACAACAAGCTCTACCTGAACGGCCGGCGCATCGGGGACCGGGAACTCGAACCCGGCTTCACCGTGTTCGACAAGACGGTCCTGTACTCGACGTACGACGTCACCGACGCGCTGCGCACCGGCGGCAACGCCATCGGCGTCAGCCTGGGCCGCGGCTACTACGCGATGACGGACCCGGACGAATGGGAGGCGTCGCCCTGGTGGAGCGAGCCCAAGCTCAAGCTGGAGCTCGACATCACCTACGCCGACGGGACGCAGCAGCAAATAGTCAGCGGCAGCGGGTGGAAGCAGTCCGACGGACCCACGGCCACCCAGTCGCTGTGGTTCGGCGAGACCTACGACGCCCGCGCGGAGCAGCCCGGCTGGAACGACACCGGTTTCGACGACAGCTCCTGGCACCCCGCGCTGGCGGTCGACGGCCCCGCGGGAACCCTCCGTTCGGAGGACTTTCCGCCCATCAAGGTGACCGAGCGGCTGAAGCTCCAGGGCATCACCACTCCGGTCGACGGCACGCACGTCTACGACTACGGCAGCCCCACGGCCGGTTGGGCGCGTATCGCGGTGCAGGGGCCGGCCGGAGCAAAGGTCACGGTCACGTACGGCGAGAAGCTGCGTGCCGACGGCACCGTCGACAACACCGGCGCCTTCGGGTTCGGTCTGCAGACCTACAATTACACCCTCAAGGGTGAGGGCGTGGAGCAGTACCAGCCGAGCTACAGCTACGCCGGCTTCCGCTACGCCCAGGTCGTCGTCCCCCAGGGGGTCACCCTCGCGTCGGTCGACGGGATGAGGGTCCACACGGCGGTGTCGTCCACCGGCGGCTTCAGCAGTTCGAGCGACCTGCTGAACCGCTACCAGGACGCGCAGGCCAACACCATCCTCAACAATCTGTACTCGGTGCCGACCGACACACCCATGTACGAGAAGCGGCCCTACACCGCCGACGGCTTCCTCTACGCGGACTCGGCGATCGCCAACTTCGACATGCAGAACTTCTACGCGAGCTGGATGCGTTCGCACCGGGACGACCAGAACGCCGACGGATCGATCGGCCCCACCGTGCCCACCACCGAGTCGGGCAAGCAGGTCAAGGACCCGGTCTGGTCGGCCAGTTTCATACTCGGCACCTGGGACCTGTTCTGGTACTACGGCGACACCCAGGCGGTCGCCGACAACTACGACGGCATGAAAGCCTGGATGTCGTACTACGAGCAGGACATCGCCGGCACCGGCGGTGTCTACACCGGCTTCAGTTACGGCGACTGGCTCTCCCCCGAAGGCTCCAACGCGCCGGAAGGCACCCGGCTGTCGGGCACCGCCTACATCTACCTCACCGCGACAAGACTCGCGACGATGGCGACGGCGCTGGGCCACGCCCGCGACGCGCGGCACTTCGACGCCTTCGCCGCCCAGGTCAAGGACACCTTCAACACCACCTTCTACGACCACGACAAGGGCGCCTACTTCGACGACACGGCCGCGGGCTACCGGCAGACATCCAACCTGCTCCCGCTGAGCTTCGGCCTGGTACCCAAGGAGTACCGCCAGACCGTGATCGACCATCTCGTCGCCGACATCCACGCCCGCGGCGACCACCTGGACACCGGAGCGCTGGGCACCAAGGTGCTCCTCCCGGTCCTCACCGACGCCGGGCACGCGGACCTTGCCTACACGGTGGCCACCAATCCGACCTATCCCGGCTGGGGTTACTGGTTCGACGGCCTGGGCGCCACGACCATGTGGGAGGAGTGGGACGCCAACTCGCGCTCGCACGACCATGCCTTCATGGGCACGGTGGACGACTGGCTCTACCAGGATGTCGCCGGCATCAAGGCCGCCGCGCCCGGTTACACGAGGGTGACGATCCAACCGCACGCCGTGGGCGGCTTGACCCACGCCTCCGCCCACATCGAGTCACCGCTCGGCCGGATCGCCTCGTCGTGGACCCAGAAGCGGGATGACTTCACCCTGAGCGTCGACATCCCGGTGGGATCGACCGCCGACGTCCTGCTGCCGGTCGGCAGCCGGCAGCAGGCCCACGCACCGGCAGGCGCGACACGCGGCGAACGCGTAGACGGCTACGCCCACTTCATCGTCGGCGCGGGCACCTACCAATTCCGCGTCACGGGGTAGGTTGGCCGGCCGATCATGTGCGCCGGCCGGATGGCGAGGGGGGTGGCGGTGGCCAGGCGCTCGACCTGCCGCCCGGTAGCCCTCCCAGCGGCCGACGCACCGGGCCGCGCTCCCGCGGCCCGCTACTCCCGTTGCGCAGAGCCGGGCCGGCGGTCGTCCTGGAGTTCGGCAGGCGCCTCGTCGTCCCCAGGATCGATCCCGGCGCGCTCCAACTCCTCGAACCATCGGTCCCGTTGCGAGTCGGGCAGGCGTCGTCCGCACCAGGGGCAGAAGTCGATCGTGATGCTCGACGTGCCGCCGTCATGGATGATCAGCCCGTACTCCTGGAAGTCGGCACTGAAGGCGATCAGGGCGTCCGGGCAGGCGAAGGGGTCATCGTGGTGCTGGTCGCAGCGCACGTTCACCCGGCTGGTCATCTCCTCGCAGCAGTGCTGGGTCATGATCTCGGCTTCTCGTTGATCGGCATCGTGAGCAGAAGTAGATCACGGTCGGTGATGGTCACCGGGTGGCACGTCGATCTGACCGGGCCGGCGTGGCTGCGTTGTTTGACCGCCGCGCCGCCGCACGGGGAGCGGCCCGGGGTGGTGCCGACCGGCCCGGCGGTGGATCGGCGGCCCGGGCACAGCGCGCACAGCGCCGCCACCCGGCGGCCCTTGCTGGCCCGGGGCAGCAACCGCAGGGCCGCGGCGCCGCCAGATCGCGTAGACGGTGACGAACAAGCCGGCGGTCAGGAGCACCAGCGGCCTGGTGCCGAAGCCGGTGAACAGCACAGCGAACAAGGTGACGAAGGACTGCGCCGATACGACCACCAGGCTGCGCCGCGGCACCTCACCGGCGACGCTGCCGCGGTCGAACCGGGCGGGAAACGCGCCGTCACGGCCCAGCGCCGCACCGAGGGTGGCCGCCCCCGCGCAGGAGGCGGTGGGGTCCGGCTCCATCGCGGCCTGGTCGCTGGGGAGTTGAGGGCGAGTGCCTCTGCCGCTGCCGGTGACTCGCCCGCAACTACTCAATCAGTCGCTGAACCGCGGGCATCGGCCGTGCCGACACCCGCGGCCGGGCCCTGGTCTCACTTCCGCCAGAAGAGGTGGTGCGTCACGCCGCTCGGGCTGGGCACGACCTCGAGGTGGAACCGGTCGAGCAGCTCGTCGGGTGACTCCCACAGCCGTAGGCCGGACCCCTGCTCCACCGGCGAGACCGCCACATGCATGGTGTCGACGAGGTCCGCGTCGAGGAACTGCCGGATGGTGGTGACACCGCCGCCGAGTCGGACGTCCTTGCCCTGCGCCGCTTCCCGCGCCTGCTCCAGGACCGTGGCCGGGTCGCCCTCGACGAAGTGGAACGTGGTGTCGGAAGTTGAGAACGACGGCCGCTTGTGGTGCGTCATGACGAACACCGGGGTGTGGAACGGGGGTACCTCGCCCCACCAGCCGAGCCAGTCATGGTCCTGCCATGGCCCGCGCTGGGGTCCGAACTTGTTGCGGCCCATGATCTCGGCGCCGATGTTGCGGGAAAAGTCCCGCGTGAAGTAGTCGTCGAGACCTCGGCTCCCGCCGGGCCCGCTGCGGGCGGGCCAGCTCGCCGTAGCACCGGCCCAGGAGAACAGCTTCGCTGGATCGACATGGCCGAACGGTCTTTCCAGCGTCTGGTCCTCACCGGCACCGATCCCGTCGCTCGAGACGGTGATGTTCTGAACTCTCAGCAGCTGAGCCACGGGTTCCTCCTGTGGTGTCGACACCCTGCGCACCTTACGGTGTGCGGGAGCGCGGCGGACGTTCGCACGGTCCCGCGACGCTCGGCACGCACTGGGCCCGGCCCGCTACGGGGGCTGCCGCACGTCCCGCAGGGGGTGCGCACTGCGCATCACCCGTTGTGGAACAGGAGCACCGCGTTCTGGCCGCCGAACCCGAAGGAGTTGCTCAGCGCCGCCCGCATCGGGGCGGGGCGGGGCGCTTTGCTGACGATGTCGAGATCGATCTCGGGGTCCTGGTGGTCGAGATTCGCGGTCGGCGGGATCTGCTGGTGTTCCAGCGAGAGGACGGTGCAGGCGGCTTCGATGGCGCCGGCGCCGCCCATGCAGTGGCCGATGGTTCCCTTGAGGGAGGTCACGGCGGGCGGCCGGGAGAAGACCTGGCGCAGGGCCTCGTACTCGGCCTTGTCGTTGAGGCGGGTCGCGGTGCCGTGGGCGTTGATGTGTTGGATGTCCGCGGGGGCGAGGCCGGCGTCGCGCAGCGCGGCACGGATCGCCGAGGCCGCGCCGTCGCCGGTGGGGTGGGGCGCCGCGTAGTGGTGGGCGTCGCAGCTCGCGCCGTATCCGCCGAGGTAGGCGCGCGGCCGGGCGCGGCGGGCGCGGGCGTGTTCGATCCGCTCCAGGACGAGCATGCCGGCGCCTTCGCTGAGGACGAAGCCGTCGCGGTCCTTCTCGAAGGGCCGGCAGGCCGCCGCCGGGTCGCTCGACCGCCGGGAGAGGGCGCCCATCCGGAAGAAGCAGGCGGCGGCCATCCTGGCGCGGACGGATTCGCTGCCCCCGGCGACAACCACGTCGCACGTGCCCGCCCGGACGAGGTCCCGCGCGATGCCGAGCGCGGAGGCGCCGGACGCGCAGGCGGTGCTGACGGAGAAGTTCGGTCCGCGGGCGCCGAGGGCGAGCCCCACCTCACCGGCGACCATGTTGGGGACGCTGCGGGTGATCGCCAGAGGTGAGATCTCGCTGACCCGTCCGGCGCCCAGGCGGGCATACTCCATGTCGTAACGGGCCATGCTGGCCGACCCGGCCCCGATCACGACGCCGACCCGGCTCGCCTCCCAGTCGTCCGTCTCCAGGCCGGCGTCCGCGACTGCTTCACGAGCGGCGAGGATCGCCATGGCGGTGAAGGGGTCCAGCCGCCACTTCAGGCCCTTGCCGAGCTGCCCGCTGATGTCGAAGTCGGGCAGGCGGCAGGAGAAGTCCACCGGGAGGCCGGCCAGTACCGGATCGCTCGCCGCGGGTGACCGGCCGGCGAGCATTCCCTGCCAGCTGGCTTCCCGGCCGACGCCGACCGGCGTGAGCAGGCCGACACCGGTCACGGCGACCTCACGCGGGCTCATCGACCCTGTGCCGCCGTGTCGCGCGGTTCAGCGGCCGGGCCGGCCGCGGGGGCCGCGGCGGGGCACCGTCCGCGGCGGCGGCAGCGTCCGCGGTGGCCGCGGTGCCGTCGGTGGCCGAGGCGAGCAGGGCGGCCGCTTCGGCCAGCGTGGACTGCGCGGTGATCCCCTCCACCTCCGTCCCGGTGCGTTCGTGGACCACGAGGGCCAGCTCCACCAGGGCGAGCGAGTCGAGGCCGATGTCTTCGAAGGTGCTCTGCGGGGTGAGCTGTCGGGCGTCCAGCTCGAAGGTCTCGACGAGGGTTGCCGTGATCAGGTCGTAGGTGGCGGTCACGAGAGGGGCTCCTTGGCAGCGTGGTCCGGACGGGAGGCGGGTCTACCAGCGCAGCAGTACGAGTTCGCTGAACAGGCCGGGCCCGAAGGACATCAGCACCCCGGGCGTCCCGCGCGGCGGCTGGTCCGCGATCGAGTCGGCCAGGACGTGCAGGACCGAGGCGGAGGAACAGTTGCCGCACTCGGCCAGGTGCTTGCGGCTGCGGTCGAGGGCGTCGTCGGCGAGACCCACGGCTTTGGTCACTCCGTCGAGCACCTTGGGCCCCCCGGGATGGCAGGGCCAGGCCGTGATCTCGCCCGTGGTCAGACCGTGGTCCCCGAGAAACGCCTGGACGTCGCCCCCGACGTGCTTGGCGAACTCGTCCGGCAGTCCGCGGTGCAGGACGACCTCGAAGCCGTTCTCACCGATGCGCCAGCCGGCCATGTGCGTACTGTCCGGGTAGAAATGGGACCGCGTCGCCTGGATCCGCGGCCCGTCGACACCGCGGGCCACCGCCGCGTCCGCGCCGCACGCCACCACCGACGCCACCGCGTCGCCGCACAGCGCCGCGCCGAGCAGGTTCTCCGAGGTGCGCACACCCCGCTGCACGGTCATCGAGCACAGTTCGGCGGAGACCAGCACGGCGGTGTGTCCGGGCCAGGCCCGCAGATAGTCGTGCAGCCTGGCCAGTGCCGCGCCGCCGCCCCCGCAGCCGAAGCCGAACAGCGGCATGCGCTTGACGTCCCGGCGCAGGCCGAGGCGGTCGATCAGGCCGATGTCGAACGGCGGAACCGAGATGCCCGTCACCGACTGGGTGATGAGCATGTCCACCTCGTGCGGCGCCACCCGGGCGGTGTCCAGCGCCGACCGGACGGCCTGTTCCGTGTAGTCGAGGGCCAGCTGCTGGTGCCGGTTGTTGGAGTCACGGAAGGAGTTGAGTTCGCGGTACTCGGGGATCGGCAGCGCCAGGTGCCGGGTGCGGACGGTGGTTCCCTCGAACAACTGGTACAGCAGCTCGCGCATCGGGCCTTCGACCTCCAGCTCCTCGCTGAAGGCGTCGGCCAGCTCCTTTTGCGTGTAGCGATGCGGCGGCAGCAGTTTGTGGACGGCAAGGATCGTGGACATGGGCGGAGAACTCCTCACGTAGTTCCGGGTGCCGGTCCTCACCGGGAGCCGGGGGTGTCCGGAGCTGCCGTTCGCACCGTCCCGCACGGCGGGAGACGGCCGGGGCGGACGGCCTCAGCGGGCGGGGCGGGCGGCGGTCACCCGTTGGAAGGCCCTGGTGGGGCGCAGCCCGAACATGACCCGCTTGCTGAGGTCGGCGACCGGCCGGGGGGACAGGCCGTCGAGGACGAGGCCCACGTGCGCGTCGGCGCCCACCGCGTAGTGGGCGCGGGGCCGTGGGGCGAGCAGGGCGCGCTGCACCGCGCGGGCCACGGGCTCCGGGCCCGGGAGCTTGGCGACCCAGGGACGAGCCGTGTCGGCCAGGCGGTAGCACGCGGCGTAGGTCGAGCCGCCCGCGGAGTCCATCCGGGCGAAGACGCCGTTCCACAGATCGGTGGCATAGCTGCCGGGCCGCACGACGACGACCTCGACGCCGTCCCGGGCGCTCTCCATCCGCAGTGCGTTGCTCGCCGCCTCCAGCCCGTGTTTGGAGGCGCAGTACCAGCCCATGAGCGGCATCGACACCCGCCCGGCCAGCGAGGAGACGTTCACGATGCGGCCGCCGCCCTGACGCCGCATCATCGGCAGTGCCAGGCGCGCCATCCGCATCGGGCCGAGCAGATTCACTTCCAGTACGTCGCGGGCATCGGCCTCGCTGATGTCCTCGATCGCCCCTCCCATGCCGACCCCGGCGTTGTTCACCACCGCGCCCAGCGTTCCGCCACCGATGTCCAGGGCTTCCTCCAGTGCCTGCTTGCAGGAGGTCTCGTCCGTCACGTCCAGCAGCACGGTACGCAGCGGATACCGTCCGCCGCGCTGCTCGGACTCCTTCCGCAGGGCCGACGCCTTGGCCTCGTCACGCGCCGTGCCCACCACCTGCAGGCCATTGCGGGCCAGCCGCAAGGCCACCGCCCGCCCGATCCCACCGGTCGCCCCGGTCACCACAACCGCTCCGTGCACGCGTACTCCCCATCCCATGGTCAGAAGGCCGGACAGCGGTGAATCCGCCTCGGCCAGTTTGCATCTGATAACACCGCAGACCGGGCAAGGGCACCTGATTCCGCCGGATGATCGCCCGACCGGGCGCAGGAGACGCCCCGATGCCGGAAGGTCCGCCCACCGTCCGCCGTGTCGCGATCCCACCTGCCGATGGATTCCCTAGGATCACCCGCAGTGATCACCGCCGAGGCGGGCGTACCCCGCGCGGCGCTCACGGTGCCGCCGTCCCCGCCCTTGCCACGCTGTCCATCCCTCCCGCTCTGGAGTGCCTGTGCCACGTCGGCAGACGGTCGATGTCAGCGTGCCGACAGCGGCCGGCCCGGATGCCGTGTACGCGCTGGTGACCGAGGGTGCCACCTGGCCGGTGTGGGCCGGGGTGCGCGCCTTCACGTTGGAGCGGCCGGGCGACGTGGAGCGCGAGGGTGTCGGTGCGATCCGGGTGTTCCGCGTGGGCCCGGTCGCCAGTCGCGTGCAGGTCACCGAGTGCGTGCCCGCGAGCCGCTACAGCTACCGTCTGCTGTCCGGGCTGCCCGTGCGCGACTACCGCGGCACGGGAACCTTCCGGCCGGGCCGCGTCCGCTGGCAACTGTCCTTCACGGCCGCCGTTCCCGGCACGGGATGGTGGCTGCGCCGGTACATGCGACGATTCGTCACACGCTTCGCACAGGGCCTCGCATCGTACGCCGAGCAGTACGCCGAGCACGCCGAGCACACAGCGGAGCACGGGGAACCGCCCGCCCCCGCACCGATCCAGCCGGGGCCTTGACCGGGGTGACCGACCAGGATCGGGGGTGACGCCGGGACATCCGTAGCTCCACCGCCGCCGCGCTCGTGCGAGCCGACCCCGAGTACGTCCGGCGTACCTGCTTGGCGCGGAGCGACGGTCCGGGACCTCTTCTCATCCGGACGAGCCGGAGGGGTCCCGGTCACCGGTGAAGCGCGTGAGATGGTCCTCGCCGCACGGGCAGGAGGACGGCGCCGGATCGCCCGATCCGCCGCTGGGCCGCAGCAACCGCATCCCGAAAGGGCATCGCTGGCGCGGGCTCACTCTCCGAGCGGGCTCCTGCGTGAGCCGGAAGCGGCCCAGTACTCCGGTGGTCCCGAAGTGATCCCGCGCCCGAACCAGCGCCACTGCCGCCGGCCGGACCCGCCGCTCAGGCGGCGATGAACGGCACCATCGAGGACCAGCGGTACTTCCTGGAGACCGGCCGCTGGACGGCCCAGACCGAGGACGACCGCGTCGCCGTCTTCCGTATCCTTGCCGATCCGACCATCAGCCCGGCACTCCGGACGGCCGCGGAACAGGCCCTCGACGACGGCACACCCGAGGCGCTGCGGTACTTCGTGGAGTACGGCCAGTACGAGGTGACCTCCTAGCCTCGCGCTGTCCGGCGCGGGCCCGCCCCTGGGTGAAGTGGTCCGCCGGCCGGCTGAACCGGTGGGCGAAGCGCTCGTGCGGCCGGGAAGATCCGGGCCGCTGATCCCAGGACAGGTGAACCGTTCGACCCGAACGCTATGGTGTCGACCAGGGGTGTCTCATGAGAAAAGGCAACAGCCGGTGGGCCGTGGTCAGCCAGTTCGCCGCGGCCGCTGGCGCGGCGGCCGCCCTGTGGTTCCTGGCCACCTGGGCCACCCCCGACCTGCTGCGGTGGATGCTCAGCGCGTAGGAGTGCTTCGGCGTCGCCCACACATGATGCACCCGCGGGAGCGGGCCTGACGGGATCCGATCGATCCTGCCAGGCCCGCCCGCGGCGTGCGGTCCACGCGCGGGCTGTGCGCGCGTCCGCCCGTTCGCCGCCGTCCGCTCCGGCTCGCCGCAGATCTCAGCCGGAGATACTGATGTCGTCGACGTAGCCGCGGTACCCGCCGTTGCCGCCGGGCTGGTCGTAACCGAGGTCGATGCGGACCGGGGTCCGGCCGGCGGCGACGGTGCCGATCTTGGCGGTGACCAGGTTCCATTGGTTCAGCGCGAGGTGGCCGCACTGACCGTCCGGGTGCAATCGGTTGCCGTTCTGGTCGACCGCGCCGAGGTTGCGCAGTGCGCTGCCGTCACTGAAGATCATGTCCAGCGCCACGCAGGTGCTGTTGTTCGAGTTCTGTGGATAGATCCAGTACGACAGTGTGGTGTTGGCGTCGATCGTGGGTGGATGGGCCGAGGTGTCGAAGACCTTGGTGTAGGCGTAGTCGGCGGCCGCGCCGTTCGCCGCGCCGGAGTACAGCAGGGCGGTGCTTCCGGTGTGCGCCGTCTCCTGTCTCAACCCGGTTTCCGGTCCGGTCAGTCCGTACCCGGGATAGCCGCCGACGTTGCTGATCCCGCCGCTTTGGCCGCCGCTGTTGTCGACCTGGTCGACAGCGTCGGGGAGCCGTTGGCCGTTCTCGAAGCCGGTGGAGGCCAACGGTGCCTGGCTGCTGGCGCGCAGCGGCGATGTCGCCAGGGCGATGACATGGTCGGCGGCGCCGTAGTACATGTACCACTGGCCGTTGTGGAACAGGATCGAGTTCATGAACACGGTGTTCGCGGTCTGCCCGGTGAGCTCATAAGGTGCGGACGGGCTCAGTGCCGCGTTGGTGAGCTGGCCGAGTTGCTGGGTCGGGTCGCTGCTGGAGAACTCGACCTCGCTGATCCCGTAGTACCACTTGCCCTGGGCCATCAGCGTGCCGGCCACGAACATCACGATGTTCTGGTTGACCGGGCCGTTCTGGACCGTCTGGTAGTTGGTGACCGTTATGCAGATCTCCCACGGATTGTAGCTCGCCGGGAAGTTCATGTTGAACGGCGTGTTGTCGGTCCAGTGCACCATGTCGGTGGAGTAGGCCACGAAGCGGCCCTTGGCGGGATCGCTGTCGCCGTAATACATGACGTACCTGGGGCCGTACTTGGTGTTCATCAGCACGGGGGTGTCATTGGAGTCCGTGACGACCGACGGATCGTAGTTGGTGTTCACCACCGGGACCGCCGTGGTCCAGTGGACCATGTCGGTGGAGGTCGTCTCCATGATGGTCTGCGGCGGGCTCTTGGACCAGTCGTAGCCGGCCACGAAGCTGTAGTACGTGCCGTTCAGTTCGTACAGCCGCGGGTCCATCACCCCGCCGCTCTCGTACGGTTGCACGGTGTTGGGAATGACGGGGTTGCTCGCGGACCGGGTGAAGGCGGTCCCGTTGGTGCTGGAGGCGTAGCCGACCTGGGACACCCCTGAGCTGTTCTGGGCGCGGTAGAGCATCTGGAAGGCCCCGTTGCGGTAGACCACGCCGGGGTTGAGCACGTCAGCGGATTCCCAGCCGCTGCCCTCCGGGCTCATCACCGGGTTCTGCGTCGCGCGGGAGAACGGGCCGATCGCCCAGTCCGGCAGGTTGGAGGCGGTGTAGTCGGCGTGCGCGGCCCCGCCGGAGGTCAACAGGGAGGCCGCCAGCAGACCGGCGATCGCCAAGGCCCGCACCAGCAGGCGGCGCACCGACCGGCGCATCCGGATCGTTCTCGGCGGTGTCGCACGTCCGGTGAGGTACGAGATCAGCGGACGGAGCGGATGGAAGCTGCTTCTCCTGGTGCTGTCACGCGCTCGGCGCATGAAAGGCTCCTCGGGTTCGGACTCGGACCATGAGTCGGATGAGGGCTTGCGACGTGGAAGGGCGGCGAGGGTAGGCCGCCGAGGCGCTCCCGACCCAGGTGCGGGCAAGGGGGCGCGGCGCGGGGATCATGTCGGGTGCCGGCGGGCGCCGGGCTCCGGTAGGAATCTGACATCGTTATCAGAATCCCAAGCAGAAGGTTCCACCGTCGTTGCGTACTGTCAAGACGAAAGACCCTACCTTTGTGCAAGGATCTTGGGATGCCGTCGAAGCACCAACTGCCCTGCCACGTAACGGACTTCGCGCATTGGCGTAAGACGACGGCGCTGATCAGTGCGAATGGCTGCATTGTCCGGGTGCGCGACGTCAATGCCGTGTGGTCGGCGTCCGCATGGTCATCCGACCTTTATTGCTGGGCCCCGGGCCGCGTCGTGGGGCCGACGTCCTCCTGCCGGTGCCAGACCAGCGTGTAGCGCCAGAACAGTCGTCGGCGCAGCCGTGCACCGGGAAGCGCCTGGCGGGCGTCGCGAACGATGTCGTCAAAGGTCGTCGTCGCCGGTCGGGTCGAAGCGGTCATTGAGGATGGTCGCGGCGCCTTGCGGCCCCTGTTCCTGATCCAGGCCATCGCGACGTTCGCCGGGACCGGGGCAGCAGGGTCGGTGAGTTCCCGGGCGCGATCGACGATCGCGGGATCGACGTCGATCCCGCGCACTGCTCCGGCCCGTGCGGCCAGGAGTCTGGCGAGGTCACCGCTGCCTGATCCGATGTCCAGAGCCGTGGTGAAACGCCTGGGGAGCTGGCGCAGCAACCACCGGTGGTAGTGGGCGTTGTGGTCCCAGGGGCGGGTGGCATGGAACTGCTCGAGGGCGCGCCCGATGCGGCGCGGCAAGGTCGTCATGGCACGAGTCCATCAGCTACTCGGTCCCCGGTGAGCCGCAGGCGGCGGTCCGGACTGATGGCCGTCACAACGGCGATTCGGTTTTCTCCTTCTGTGGCGCGGGGTGGTGCTCCTGGTACTCGCGCGCGGTGGGTTTCGGGACGCGGCCGTGCGGGCCGTACATGGCGCGGGACAGCCGGACCCGCAGCCGCCTGAGCAGCGGCGGCAGCCGGGAGCCGGCCCACGACGGCGACAGCGGGGGGTCGGTCAGCGGTGCGGGCTGGTCGTGCGCAGTCAGGGTGTGCAGCTTGTCGTGCGGGAGCAGTGCGTGCACCTCGATGACCCCGCCGTTCGGCAGCCGCTTGAGCACGCCGGTCTCCCGCCCGTGCAGGACGCGGTCGCGGTCGCGGCGCTGCAGGCCGAGGGCGATCCGCTTGGCGGCGACGAAGGCCGCGGGCGGCAGCACGAAGAATCCGATCCGGACCACCCAGGTCACCACATTGACCGAGACCCGGAAGCGGGTGGCGATGATGTCGTTGCCGGCGCCGGCGAACAGCAGGATGTAAAGACTGATCCACGCCACCCCGAAGCCGGTCCGCACCGGCCGGTTGCGTGGCCGGTCGAGAAGATGGTGGTCGCCGTCGTCCCCGGTCACCCAGGCCTCGAAGAGCGGATAGGCGCCGATCACGGCGAGAACCAGGCCGAAGACCACCAGCGGGATCAGCACGCCGAGAACCAGGGTGTGCCCCCACAGCCGGATCTCCCAGCCGGGCATGATGCGTTCCAGACCGTCGGCGAACGCCATGTACCAGTCGGGCTGGGATCCGGCCGACACCTGGTCGGGCCGGTAAGGTCCGTACGCCCACACGGGGTTGATCTGGCCGAGCGTGGCGACCAGCGCGACCGTGCCGGAGACGAGGAGGAAATATCCCCCCGCTTTGGCGGCCCGCACCCAGAGCAGCGGAAAGCCGACGACGTTCTTGTTGGTGCGTCCGGGCCCGGGATACTGGGCGTGCTTGTGGAAGAAGAGCAGCGCCAGATGAGCCGCGAGCATGACCGACATGGCGCCGGGGAACAGCAGGACGTGGATCGCGTTGAAGCGCGGCACATAGGAAGTGCCCGGGAACTCGCTGCCGAACAGGAACGACGAGAGGTAGGTGCCGACGATCGGCACCGACAGGATTCCGCCCTGCACGACCCGGGTCCCGGTCCCCGACAACAGGTCGTCCGGCAGGTCGTAACCCGTCAGTCCCTCGAACATGGCCAGTGGGAGCAGGGTGAAGCCGACCAGCCAGTTGATCTCGCGGGGCCTGCGGAACGCGCCCGAGAAGAAGCTCCGCATCATGTGGGTGAGAATGCCGGCCACCAGGATCAGCGCCGCCCAGTGGTGCATCTGCCGCATCAACAGGCCGCCCCGCACATCGAGGCTGATGTGCAGCGCCGACTGGTACGCCTCGGACATCCGGACGCCCTGCAACGGGCCGTAGCTTCCGTGGTAGACAACCGTGGTCATCGACGGAGTGAAGAAGAGCGTCAGATACAGGCCGGTCAGCACGAGCAGGACGAAGCTGTACAGGCAGATCTCACCCAGTATGAAAGACCAGTGGTCCGGAAAGATCTTGCGCATGTTGGTCTTCGCCCAGCGGTACATTCCGGTTCGCGCGTCGAACCAGTCGGCGACCTTGAGTCCCCTGGCCGGAGCCGGAACTGGAGCCGGAGACCTGACCGGGACGGGCGCGGACGCTGCGTCGGGCACTTCCTGCTCCCGTTGAAGCCGTGATGGACGGATCGCACCACGGTGGAGGTGGTGTCGCGGGCGCAGGCCCGGAATCCTTCCGTCATTTTGGGTCCGCCCGGGGACACGTCGCGTGCAGCCACGCCGAGATCGCCGGGTTCCCGCCGCTCGCAACCGACGATCCCGGCTGCCGAAGCGGTGTCCACAGCCTGATCACAGCAACCGTCGGCGCTCTTCCGGTTTCACTGGCCGTATGTATTATACGATATGCGTTATAGGAACACCGCCGTTCTGAGGGAGACTTGATGCGCTGGGCGCTGAACTGCTCGATCCTGTTCCAGGAAATCCCGATCCTCGAACGGCCGGCCGCCGCAGCGGCCGCCGGGTTCCAGCACATCGAGTTCTGGTGGCCGTTCCCGGTCTCGGTCCCGGCCGACGGCGATGTCGACGCCTTCGTCTCCGCTGTCGGATCCGCAGGCGTCGACCTGATCGGTCTCAACTTCGCCGCGGGCGACATGCCGGGTGGTGATCGCGGGCTGGTGTCCTGGGTCGGGCGCGAGGCGGAGTTCCGCGACAGCGTGGCCGTCGCCTCCGGCATCGCCGCCCGACTCGGCACCCGGGCGTTCAACGCGCTGTACGGCAACCGGATCGACGCGGTGGACGCCGCCGCCCAGGACGAACTCGCGGTGGAGAACCTGGCCTACGCGGCCCGGCAGGTCGAGCCGCTGGGTGGGACCGTCCTGGTCGAGCCGGTCAGCGGTGCGCCGCGCTATCCCTTGCGTACCACGGCCGACGTGCTCGCCGTCATCGACCGGGTGCCGGCGGACAACGTCCGGCTGCTGGCCGATCTTTACCACCTCGCGACCAACGGCGACGACGTGGCCGCGGTGATCGTCCGCGACATCGACCGCATCGGGCACGTCCAGATCGCCGACTCCCCGGGGCGGCACGAGCCCGGCACCGGCGGGCTGGACATCACCGGTCACCTGGCCGCGCTGGCCGCCGGTGGTTACGACGGCTATGCCGCACTGGAGTTCAGCCCGGCCACGACCACGGCAGCCGCCCTGGCGGCGCTGGACCTGACCGCACTGGACCCGACCGCACTGGATCCGCCCGCGCTGCGTCCGACCGCGCCGGACCCCTCCGCGCCGATGCCGGAAACCGCAGCCCAGAGCACGACGACAAGGAGCTGACCCGATGGCCAGGATCGCTTTCATCGGCATGGGCATCATGGGCGGCCCGATGGCCCGGCACCTGGCTGACGCCGGGCACGAGGTCGTCGGCGTGGCCAATGCCCAGGCCGTCCAGAAGCTGGTCGAGCGCGGCGGGCGGGGTGCCGCGAACGTCCGGGAGGCGGTCACCGGCGCCGACGTCGTGATCACGATGGTGCCGGACAGCCCGGACGTCGAGTCGGTGGCCCTGGGCTCCGAGGGCATTTATGCCAACGTCGCCCCCGGGACGCTGCACATCGACTGCTCGACGATCCGCCCGGACACAGCCCGGGCCCTGGCCGTGGCCGGCGCGGCCAGCGGTGTGCAGGTCGTCGACGCCCCGGTCAGCGGGGGCGAGTCCGGGGCGATCGAGGGCACGCTCTCGATCATGGTGGGCGGTGAGCCGGACGCGGTGGCGCGGGCCACGCCCTATCTGGAGATCGTCGGCAAGACGATCGTGCACGTGGGGCCGGCGGGGTCCGGACAGACCGTAAAGGCGGCCAACCAGTTGATCGTCGCCGGCACGATCGAGCTGGTCGCCGAGGCCCTGGTCCTCGTGGAGGCGTACGGGGTCGACCCCCGGGCCGCCTTCACGGTCCTCGCGGGCGGGCTGGCCGGAAACGCGATCCTGGACCGCAAGGGTGCGGCAATGATCGATCGCCACTTCGCGCCGGGCTTCCGTGTCGATCTGCACCACAAGGACATGGGCATCGTGCTGGCGGCCGCGCGCGAAGCCGCGGTGGCCATTCCGCTGGGCGAGCGGGTGGCGCAGTTGATGGCCTCGCTGCGCGCTCAGGGCCATGGCGGTCTCGACCATTCAGCGCTGCTGCTGCAGGTCGAGGAGGCATCCGGCACGAGGTGACTGTTCTGGCCACGGCACCGGCTCGGCTCGTCCCGGGGGCCCGAACTGCCCGCCGCCCCGGGCCCGGTGCTCGGTCAGGATCCGTTCGGGTGCGCGATCTTCCGGGTGCGCTCGGTGTGCTCCCGCATGATCGCGGCAGCTTCGTCGGCCGCCCCGGCCTCGATGGCGCGGATGAGGTCGGCGTGCTCCTCCCAGGCGTCGTCGCCGCGCACCACGGCGAGCGGCGTGTAGTGCCAGCGCACCCGCCGGTCGACCGTGCGGCCGAGTTCGGCCAGCACGGCGTTGCCGCCAACGGCCATGATGCAGGCGTGCAGTTCGGCGTTGGCCGCGACCATCCGGCTGCGCTCGTGGGATGCGACCGCGTCTTTGCCGGCCTGCCAGAGCAGCCAGAGTTTGGCGACATCGGCATCGGTGCGTGCCAGCGCCGCCAGCCGCGCCGATTCGGCTTCGAGGATCACCCGCACACCCAGCAGCTGGTCGGTCTCCTCCTCGGTCGGCTGGTGCACGAAGGCACCCTGACCGGGCCGTAGGTTCACCCAGCCCTCGGACTGCAGTTGCTGCAGAGCCTCGCGCACCGGCTGCCGGCTGACGCCGAGGTTTGCGGCGAGGTCGGCCTCGTTGAGGTGTTCGCCGGGCGAAAGGTCCTGATTGATGATCATTTCGGCGATCGCGTCGAAGACCAGTTGCCGCAGTGGACCGGGCCGCTCGATCGGTCGGCGCGCGGGCCTCGTGGGCGTGGTCGCGTTGCTGGTGCCGTGGTCACGCTCGGACATCAAGTTCCCTGTTTGCCGGCCGCTGTTCATCGTGCAGCGGGTGATTCGCGCCTGCGTGCACAGCGGGCTGATCGCTGTGATTCAACCAGAAGTCGTGGTCGCAGTAACCTTGTGCAGTCAAATTATACGTTATACGTTCTGCGGGTCAACGATATTCAGCCACCCGGGAGGCACAGATGACCGTCGTCGGACAGGGTCGCTACGCCTACCGCGTCGTCCCCGGCTGGGGTGACCTGCCCGCCGACTGGGGCGTGGGCGACGTCGCCGGGGTGGCGGTCGACGGTGACGAGATCTTCGTGTTCTCCCGCAGCACGCACCCGATGGCCGTGCTGAACGCCGACGGCGGACTGCTACGCACCTGGGGCGAGGGCGAGTTCACCCACCCGCACTCGGTGACGGTCGCGCCCGACCGCACCCTGTGGTGCACGGACGACGGTTCGCACCGGGTCAGCCACTACACCCGTGACGGACAACTGCTGGGCCACGTGGGCCCGGTCGACGGCCCCAGCCCGTTCCACAGCGGCCGGCCGTTCCATCGGTGCACGCACACGGCGGTCGGCCCGGACGGGGCCGTCTACGTCACGGACGGCTACGGAAACGCCCGGGTGCACAAGTACGCGCCCGATGGCGAGTTGGTCCTCTCCTGGGGCACGGCCGGCATGGGACCGGGGGAGTTCAACCTGCCGCACAACATCGTCTGCGACCCGGACGGCTGGGTCTACGTCGCCGATCGGGAGAACCACCGCATCCAAGTCTTCGACGGCGACGGCCGCTTCGAGACGATGTGGGGGAACCTGCACCGTCCGTCGTCGCTGTACCGCACGCCCGGTCCGGATCCGGTGTTCCTGGTCGGCGAACTCGGCCCGGTCATGCGGTTCAGCCGTGGCGCGCCCAACCTGGGCCCCCGGCTCAGCGTTCTGAGCGACACGGGCGAGCTACTGGCCCGGATCGGCACGGACACGGCCGGAGTCGGCCCCGGCCAGTTCCTGTCGCCGCACGCGATGGCCTGCGACTCCCGTGGCGATCTCTATGTCGCCGAGGTCGGCGAGACGGCGTGGCCGCAGCTGTTTCCGGGCGAGCCCCTGCCCCAACCGCTGCGTTGCCTGCAGAAACTCGAACGGATCGGTGCCTGAACGGCGCCGGACCCATGGACGAGAGACGGACTGACATGCAGACAGGACATCCCGAGGCAGCACCCAACTACTACGACCAGGCCGGAAATCTCCGGACCGGCACCCGCATCTCCCGCACCCTGCTCACCGGGAAGGAGGACGCGCCGGACAACTTCCGGCTCGGCTACTCCTACGGCGGCGACGACGCGCAGTGGACGACCCCCCGCCACCACCACAACTTCGAGCAAGTGCGTTTCGTGCTGGACGGCGAGTACTCCGTGGCCAGCCGCCGCACCCTCCCGGCCGGCTGGGTGGGCTATTTCCCGGAGAGCGCCTACTACGGCCCGCAGGACATCAATCCCACCCTGACCATGCTGATCCTGCAGTTCGGCGGCCCCAGCGGGCAGGGCTACGCGAGCATCGCCCAGCGGAAGAAGGGTCTGGAGGACCTCAAGGCCCGCGCCGACGGCGAGCTCAAGAACGGCATCTTCTCCTGGGTCGACGAGAACGGCACCCATCACAACCAGGATGCGTTCGAGGCCGTCTGGGAGCAGATGAACGGACGCACGATCGAGTACCCGCCGTCCCGCTACGCCGACATCATCCTGATGAATCCGGACAACTTCGGCTGGCGCGACGACCCGGCCGCGCCCGGCGTCGCCTGGAAGTCGCTCGGGGTCTTCAGCGAGCGGCTGACGAAGATCGCGTTCGCCCGGCTGGAGCCCGGCGCCACCCTGGCGTTCGGCCAGGAGCCGTCGAACGAGATCGCCTTCGTCGTGCGGGGCGAACTCGACCTCAACGGGGACAAGCACCCGGCGCTGACCGCTTTCGGGTCGTCGAAGGAGGACGAACCGGTGGGCCTCACCGCCACCGAGGCAACCACCGTGTTCTACGTCAAGCTCCCCACTTTCTGATCCACCGCTATCGGAGGCATCACGTTGAGCGCACGTCGAAGAGGTTTCACTGCTGCTGCCGTGTCGGTGGCCGCGCTGTTCGCGGCGACCGCCTGCGGTTCGTCCACCGGCAAGAGCACCGCCGCGGCCGCTCCGCTCGCCGACTCGGTGTCGGCCGCCTGCACACAGGGCGCGGCTGAGGGCACGGTCAACTACTGGGTTTCCTACGACCCGGACACCTTCAAGAAGGAGATCGCGCCGTTCGAAGCGAAGTATCCGAAGATCAAGATCGTCCAGGGCGTCTACCACGGCACCGACATCACGCCCAAGCTCAGTGCCGAGGCCCAGGCCGGCCATGCGCTGAGCGCCGACCTCGTCGAAGCGGACCTGCCCTCCCTCGCTCCGCTGGTCTCGGCGAATCTGGTCCAGAACGTCGACTGGACGAAGTTCGGACTGCCGGCCTCCCAACTGGCCGGCGGCGGGGCGGTTCAGGGCGTGCGCACCTACCGGCTGCCGATCGGTCTGGCGTACAACACCGACAAGGTCAAGGCTTCGGACCTGCCCTCGACCTGGGACGAGTTGGCCAACTCCCGGTGGAAGGGCCAGGTCATCTACGACCCCCGCGGTGACTACCTGCAGGGACTCGGCGTGGCCTGGGGCTACGACAAGGCCGACAGCTGGCTGAAGAAGTTCCTGGCCGAGGACAAGCCCGTCGCGCTCCAGGGCAGTACCGCGAGCCTCCAGCAGGTCGCGTCCGGGCAGGCGGAGCTGTCCACCAGCGCGACGGTCGACAACGTGACGCAACTGCACGCCTCCGGGGCGCCGATCGCGATCAAGTACCTCGACGTGGTGCCGACGCTCGACTACTACGCCTACATCACCAAGAACTCGCCGCACGCCAACGCGGCCGCCTGCTTCATGTCCTGGTGGGCCGGACCGCAGGGCACCGCCCAGCGGGTGGCGATCGAGAGCAAGCCCAACAGCACCCGGCCCACCGGCATCGCCGCCTCGGCCTCGGTCGCTGCCCTGACGACCGCGGCGGACGGTGACGCCGCCGCGAAGTTCTCCACGGATATCGCCGACCAGAGCAAGTGAACGGATGCCCATGAACAGCGTCGTTCAGGTAGTTGATCTCAACCATCGTTACCCCGGCGGTCCCCAGTCCGGTGCGGGCTTCGCCGTGCACGACGTCTCCTTCGAGGTCGGGGAGGGCGAGTTCTTCGCGCTCCTGGGACCCAGCGGCTGCGGTAAGACGACGACGCTGCGCTGCATAGCGGGCCTGGAGCGGCCCTCGTCAGGCACCATCCGCCTCAACGGCGACCCGGTCGTGGAGGGCAAGCGCTCGGTGCCCACGCACCGCCGCGACATCGGGATGGTCTTCCAGGACTACGCGGTATGGCCGCACATGACCGTGTATCAGAATGTGGCCTTCCCGCTCACCATCGGCCGGACCCCGCGCAAGAACGTCCGCCCGATGGTCGAGGAGGCGTTGGCGATGGTCGGCCTGGACCACCTGGCCGACCGGGCGGGGACGCAGCTGTCCGGCGGGCAGCAGCAACGGCTGTCACTGGCCCGCGCGTTGGTGCGCAAGCCCGCGGTGCTCCTGCTGGACGAACCCCTGTCCAACCTCGACGCCGCCCTGCGGGAACGGATGCGCGGCGAGCTGCGCCAGATCCAGCAGGAAGTCCGGATCACCACCGTGCTGGTCACCCACGACCAGGTCGAGGCGCTGTCCATGGCGACCCGGATCGCACTGATGAAGGACGGCGAAGTCGTCCAGATCGCCACCCCGCGCGAGCTGTACGAGCGCCCCGCCAACAAGTTCGCCGCCGAGTTCGTCGGGTCGGGCACCTTCTACGACGCGACGGTGCTCGAACTTCGCGGCGACACCGGACTGCTGGTGGAGACCTCTCTCGGCCCGGTCAGCGCCGTCTCGCACCACCGACATGCCGTGGGCGGCGCGGTGTCGATGGCCATCCGGCCCGAGGACGTAGCGGTCCATGACAGACCACCGGACTCGACCGACAACGTCTTCCCCGCCAAGGTCCGCAACGTGCTCTACCTCGGTGGGGCGATGGACCTGCACCTGGAGGCCGGCGGCGTGCTGCTGCGGGCGCAGGTACCGGTCGGCGGGCGCAGCTACGCCGCCGACGACAGCGTCTACGTCGCGCTGGATCCGCGCCGCTGTGTCGTGGTCGCATGACCGATCTGCTGGACGCCGCGCCGCCTCCGTCGCGCGTCGCGGCATCACCGCCGCCGCTGCCGGCCCGCCGACGGCCCACCGCCCGCGTGCTGCTGGCCGTCGTGGTCAGCCTCGTCGTCGTGTACCTGGTCTTCGGGCCGCTGGTCATCCTGCTGGCCAGCTCCTTCCAGGACACCTCGCTCGCGCTGCCCCTGTCCTCGGGCAGTACCTGGACGCTGAGCAATGTCACGAGTGTGCTGGGCGCGAGCCAGACCTGGCACCTGCTGCTCACCACCGTGGAATACGCGCTGGGCTCGCTGCTCATTGCCAGCTTCTTCAGCATCGCCTTCGCCTGGCTGGTCGAACGGACCAACATCCCGATGCGGCGGACGCTGTACGTGCTCGTCGTCGCGAGTTCCGGCATTCCCGGCCTGATCTTCGCGATCTCCTGGAGTCTGCTGCTCAACCCGAACAACGGGGCGGTCAATCAGGTTCTGCACGCGGTGTTCGGCTTCCGGTTCGATGTGCTCTCGCTGCCCGGAATGATCTTCGTGCAGGGGGTGCAGCTGGTCCCGCTGATGTTCCTGCTCATCGGGGCCGCGTTCCGGGGCATGAACGGATCGCTGGAGGACGCCGCGGCGGCCAGTGGCGCGCCGATGCGGACCACGCTGTTCCGCATCACCTTGCCGATGCTCGCCCCGGCGCTGCTCGGCGCGATGATCTACAACTTCGTGAACATCATCGAGTGGGTGGACATCCCGCTGGTGCTCGGACTGCCGGGCCACGTCTCGGTGTTGAGCACCCAGGTGTTCCTGACCGTTCAGCCGCCCAGCGGACTGCCCGACTACGGCTTGGCCAGCTCGTACGGCCTGCTGCTCGTCGTGCTCTCGCTCGTGCCGCTGATCCTCTACCAACGGCTGATCCGCCGCTCCAGCAGGTTCGCCACGGTGACCGGCAAGGGCTACCGCCCGCGGCCCATCCAGCTCGGCCGGATGCGCTATCCCACCTTGGGCATCGCGCTGCTCTACATCGTGATCGTGTTGGTGCTGCCGCTGCTGATGCTCTTCTGGTCGAGCATCCAGCCGTACTACTCCGGCCTGAACAGCAAGGCCTTCCACCGCAGCAACTGGACCGCCTACAGCAACCTGTTCGGCTCCTCGACCCTGACGTCGACGGTGGTGAACACGATTGTCCTCGGGCTGTGCGCCGCGGCCGGCACGATGGTGCTGTCGTTGCTGTCGAGCTGGCTGGTGGTGCGAGCGCGCAACCGGGCGGCCGGCTGGCTGGACTTCCTGATGTTCTTCCCGCACATGATTCCCAGCATTGTCATCGGGCTGGCCGTGCTGCTGGTGTACCTGATCCTCCCGGTGGGCGTATACGGCACGATCTGGATCATGGTGATCGCGATGATCACCAAGTACATGTCGCTGGGCACCCGGATCACCAATCCCGGCATGGCCCAGGTGCATGTCAGCCTGGAGGAGGCGGCGGCGGTCTCCGGCGGCGCGGTGCGGCACATCTGGATGCGGGTACTGATTCCGCTGCTGCGGTCGGTGGCCTCCAACGGCTTCCTGATCGTCTTCCTGGTCAGTATCCAGAACCTCACCTTGCCGCTGCTGCTCTCCTCACCGGGGAACGACGTGATGGCGACCCTCATCTGGAACCGGTACCAGCTCGGCTTCGTGCAGAGTGCCAGTGCCCTCAGCGTGATGATGACGGTCCTCACGATGGTCATCGCCGCCGCGCTGCGCGGATCGGGCACGAACGCCGGCTCTCGTTCCGCCGCGTGAGACCGGCGTATCCCGATGGAAGTGGAGGCGATCATGCCCGCACCCGGCGAAGCGGTCACGGTGACCGAACTCGTCTACCGCACGGTCCCCGGTGCGGACCTGCCGGCGACGCTGTACACCCCACGGGCGGACGGCCCGTTCCCGGCCGCGGTGTACGTGCACGGCGGCACCTGGGTCGGCGGTTCGCGATTCAGCAATGAGGCGACCGTGCGCGAACTCGCGGCGAACGGGGTGACGGTACTGGCGATCGACTTCAGGATGCCGCCGACCGCTCGGTACCCGGCTCCGGTCAGCGACGTGGGGTCCGCGATCAGCTGGCTGAAGCGGCATGCCGACCAGGCGAAGACGGCCCCCGGGCTCGTCGGCGGCCTCGGCTTCTCCAGCGGCGGCCACCAGTTGATGCTCGCCGCGATGCGCCCGCGCGATCCGCGCTACCGCGACCCGGACCCGGCGGACTTCGACGCGAGTCTGGCGTTCGCCGCCCTGTGCTACGCCGTGCTGGATCCGCTGGAGCGCTACCGCATGGCCCGGCGGGAGGCGAAGTCGGCCTTGCTGGCCGGGCACGCGGCCTACTGGCCGAGCGAGGGCGACATGGACGAAGGCAGCCCGCAGCGGATCCTGGAGCGCGGCGAGTCGGCCGTTCTGCCGCCGATCCTGGCCATTCAGGGCCGCGACGACCAGAACCTCACTCCCGATATGGCGGACAGGTTCGTCGCGGCGTACCGCCGGCGCGGCGGGAGCGCCGAACTCGCGGTCTACGACAGCGCCCCGCATGGGTTCTTGCGCAAGCACCCGGATTCGGCGGCGGCCGGCGACGCCGGCCGCCGGATGACCCGGTTCCTTCAGGGCTTCGGTGATGCTCAGTGACGGTCCGCGGACGAACCGGTGCGTCGGCTGCGATCGCGACCCTCGGCAGCGTCGGCCGGGCGACCGATCAGGTTCGGCTGCGGATCGGACTGATCGTCTCGCTGACGGTGGTCACCGGCATGACCGACGTCATCGCGTTCACCCGACTCGGTGGGGTCTTCACCAGCGTCATGACCGGCAACATGGTCCTGATGGGATTGTCCGTCGGGCGCAGCGACCTGTCCGGGCTGCAGCACGCGGCCGTCGCGGTGATCGCCTACGTCGTCGGTGTGATGGCCGGAGGAAGGCTGTCGGGGGTGGCCCGCGACGACGATCCGATCTGGCCCCTTCAGGTCACGGCGGCGTTGCTCGCCGAGTTCATGCTGCTTCTCGGCTTAAACATCACCTGGTGGTGTCAGGACGCGCATGTCGGATCCGTCGAACGCACCGTGCTGCTGGTGGTGGCCACGCTCGCCATGGGTACCCAGAGCAGCGCGGTCATGCGGCTCAACCTCTCCGGGCTGTCCTCGACATTCCTCACAGGTACCCTCACGTCGGTGGCCCGTGCGGTGGCGCACCGCAACTTCGCGGGCACCGGCCGTCCGGCCCTGGTGCTGCTCGCGCTGCCGGTCGGTGCCGCGCTCGGCGGTGTGCTCTCCAAGGAGGTGCCGGTCCTGGCGGCGGTGCCGCCGCTGGTGATACTCGCCGTGATCCTGATCGTGGCCAGAGCCCGGCTGCACCGGACGGCTCCGTCGGCGCCTTCGCAGACCGGGCGTGCGTCTCCGGCGGCGGCTGCGGACACTTCGACGTGATCACCCGTCACCACGGGGCGGCCCGTAATCCCCCACAGACGTTCGGCACCGACCGACTCCCCGGGAAAACTCCGTTCATCATGCAGTCATGCTTCCGCCGCAGTGGCGCAAACTCGCCCGACTAGCGTTTGCAGCCGACTCTGCACACGTGATTCGTCCGCCTGCGCACCAAATGGAGCCAGCATGGAAGCTTTGACGAGAAGGAATTTCATCGGCGGACTCGCCCTGGCCGGCGCGGCCGTGGCGATACCCGCGACGGCGGGACCGGCACAAGCGGCACCCAAGGCCGCATCGGATGTCGAGACATGGCAGTTGATCGGCAAGGACGTCTTCACCGGCGACGCCGGGAGCTCGCGCGGCCAGGGCGTCACCACCGACGGCAGCCACTGGTACTTCTCCAGCAGCAACGGGCTGGAGATCACCGACATGAAATACAACACCGTCCTCAAGACCTCGCCGGCGATTCCAGCCGAACTGGCCGACCCCTCTCAGCTTTCCTCAAAAGGCCTGAACCACATCGGTGACTTGGACTACGCAAACGGCCACCTCTACATCCCGCTCGACAGCAGCGCATCCGACCCCGGTAGTCCCCATGAATACCCCTACGAATACAACACACCGGTGTTCGCCCTCTACAACGCCGGGGATCTGACCTTCACCGGCCGCGCCACCGCCCTGGACGCGCACGGCGTGCACGACATCGCGAGCTGGGTGGCCGTCGATGCCGAGAAGGGCCTCGCCTACGGCATGGCCTACGCGGACGCCACCCAGATCGCCGTCTACAGCCTGTCCGACTTCACCTTCAAGAAGTACATCTCGATCTCCCAGCCGATCAACGAAGCCCAGGGCGGCAAAGTCCACCAGGGCTGGATGTACTTCTCCTGCAACGACGCGGAGCAGACCATTGCCCGCGCCGACCTGAAGACCGGCGAAGTCCAGGTGCTCTTCAACCTCACCGTCCCCTACCCCCAAGAGGTCGAGGGCCTGGCGTTCCTGGAGACACGAGACGGTCTGACCCTCAATATCCTCAACCGGGAGCAGCCCGATCCGAACGCTCCCGGCAACGTCACCTTCTACCACTATCTGCTGCAGACGCCGGGCAAGCCGGTGATCAAGGGCACGCCCGAGGTCGGCAGCTTCCTGACGGCGAACCCAGGCAAGTGGACCCCAGCTGCGAAGTTCAGCTACCAGTGGCTCCTCGACGGCACGCCGTTGGCGCACGCCACCGGGCACCGGTTCGACCTCCTCAGCAAGTACCTCGGGGACAAGGTGACCGTCGAGGTGACCGGTACCTGGGCCGACGGTACGTCGACGACCGTCGAGTCGGCGCCGGTGAAGGTCCGGCGCGGTTCCGGGCGCACGGCGGGCTGACAGGCCACGACGCGGATCGGCTCCAGCCGTGACCGGCCCGTCAGGCGTGTCCGGTGGCCTTGCGTATGCCGTAGCCGACCGCGCCGGCCCCCAGCACGACGGCTCCCCACAGGACCGAGGCCGGCGGCAGGGCGAAGGCCAGGGCCAGGCAGCCGGCCGCGCCGACGGCCGGCACGATCCGCGCGGGCCGTCCCTCGGCCGGGCTGAGGGTCCAGGCCGAGGCGTTGGCGACGGCGTAGTAGGCCAGCACACCGAAGGAGGAGAAGCCGATCGCGCCGCGGATGTCCGCGGTGGCCGCCAGCACGGCCACGACAATGCCCACCGCCGACTCGGCCCGGTGCGGTACCTGGAAGCGCGGGTGGACGGCGGCCAGGGCAGGGGGCAGATGCCGGTCCCGCGCCATGGCCAAGGTGGTGCGCGAGACGCCGAGAATCAGGGCGAGCAGGGATCCCACCGCCGCGACGGCCGCGCCGACCCGCACGACGGGGGCGAGCCCCGGCAGGCCGGCCGTGCGCACCGCGTCGGCGAGCGGCGCGGCGCCGTGGGCGAGCCGCTGCGGCCCGAGGACCAGGAGGACCGCGACGGCGACGGCCGCGTACACGACCAGGGTGATGCCCAGCGCCAGCGGGATCGCCCGGGGGATGGTCCGCCCCGGGTCGCGGACCTCCTCGCCGAGGGTGGCGATGCGCGCGTAGCCGGCGAAGGCGAAGAACAGCAGCCCGGCGGCCTGGAGCACCCCGCCGAAGCCGACGTCCGCGCCGATGCGCAGGTGAGCGGCGTCGGTTGCGCCGCCGGTCACGCAGGCGACGACCACGGCGGCGAGCACCGCCAGGACGACCGCGACGATTCCCCTGGTCAGCCAGGCGGACTTCTGGACACCCAGGTAGTTCACCGCGGACAGCGCCACCACGGCGGCGACCGCGACCGCGTGCGTGTGTCCGGGCCATACGTAGGAACCGACGGTCAGGGCCATCGCCGCGCACGAGGCGGTCTTGCCGACCACGAAGCCCCAGCCGGCCAGGTACCCCCAGAACTCGCCGAGCCGTTCCCGGCCGTAGACGTAGGTCCCGCCCGACTGCGGGTAACGCGCGGCCAGCCGGGCTGAGGAGGTGGCGTTGCAGTACGCCACCACCGCGGCCAGCGCCAGACCCGGCAGGAGCCCGGACCCGCCGGCTGCCGCGGCCGGCGCGAGCGCGGCGAAGACGCCCGCGCCCAGCATCGACCCGAGTCCGATCACCACGGCGTCGAACAACCCCAGGTGCCGCTTCAGTTCACCCGCGTCGGCGGGCCTCGCCGGGATACCCATCGCTCACCCCCCGCAGCCACGGTTCCGGCGTTACGGACACCGATATCGGTGCACGCTATAAGACCGGGCGCCCACTGAACACCGGGGAGCGGATCTGACAAACTGCAGAACACAGCACCCGCGGTCCGGAGCGGTGCGGCGTGGCGCGTAGCGGAAGGCCGAGATGAACGCGAGGCGGAGTCGTTCGCCCGGCGGTCTGGAGCGGGAGGTCATCGCGTGTCTGGCGGCGGCGGGCGACCCGAGGACCGCCTCTGAGGTCCAGGCGGAATTGGGGGACGGCCTCGCGTACAACACGGTGCTGACCGCCCTGTCCCGGCTGTATGTGAAAGGGGTGCTCCAACGCTCCCCGCGGGGGCGGGCGTTCGCCTACCGATTGGCCGGCGGCGGCGCGGTCGATGCCGAAGCGGCCGTCACCGCCCATCGGATGCGCATGCTGCTGGAGGCGGGCAAGGATCGCACGAGCGTTCTGGCCCGTTTCGTCGGCTCGTTGGACGAGGAGACCGAGATCCTGCTGCGCGCGCTGCTCGACGAGTCCGAGCGGCAGGACAAGCCGTGACGGCCGCCTTGAACGACTGGGCCGTCCTCGGTGCGGCTGCCGTGCCCTTCGTGCTCGGGGTACTGAGTGCGTGGTCGGCCGGCCGGTTGGGCACGCGGTTGACGCCCGCGACAGCGACCGTGCTGCTGACCTGCCTCGCCCTGACCGTCGCGCTGGCGACCGGGCTGCTGCTCTGCCTCGGGGCCGTCATAGCCCTGGCCGAGGCGCCCTTCCTGTCCGGGCTGCACCACTGGTCCCCGGCCGCCCTGCGTGCCATCCTGCCGGTGCCTCCCGCCCTGTGCGCCGTTGCCGGACTGGTCGCCGCGGTGCTGCTCGCATCCGCGGGCGCCCATCTGCTGCGGGTCGTACGCCAGGCCCGCCGTGCGTCCGTGGCCGCCGCGTCGCTGCCGTCGCTGGGCGGGGACCTGGCTCTCGTCGAGGACGACGCGGCCGTCGCCTACACGATCCCCGGCCGTCATCGTCGCATCGTGGTCTCCACGGGCATGCTCAGACACCTGCCCGCTCCGCAGCGCCGCGCCTTGCTGGCGCACGAGGATTCCCATCTGCGGCATCACCACCACCGCTACGTCCAGCTGGGACGGCTGGCCGCGGCGGCCAACCCGTCGCTGCGCCCGGTTTCGCGCGCCGTCGATCTGGCCGTCGAGCGGTGGGCCGACGAGAGCGCGGCACGGGAGCTCGGCGATCGCGGGGCCGTCGCCCGCGCCCTCGCGGCCGCGGCCCTCGCGTCCGCTGCGCGGCCCGCGCCCGAGGGGAGCCTCGGCGGCGCGTGGAACGACGTGGGTCGGCGGGTCGATCTCCTGCTTCGCCCGCCGGCCCGCCGGTGGCTCGCCTGGGCCGTGATCGCGGCAACGATCCTGGTGTGCTGGTCGGCGACCTTTGTCGCCATCGGTCACCTGCACGCGTTGATGGAGCATTCCGAGGCGTAGCCATGGACGGCCCGGACTCCGCACACAGCCCCGGCCCCGGCCCCGCGGTCCGGCACCGACCGGGCTTCGAAGGCCGGGAGTCGGCGGTTGCCCGGCGCAGAGCACCTGTGGCCCGCACCGCGGATGTCAGGCGGGCGGAAGGCCCGCCCGCGCGCGGCGCCGGTGCTGGGCGGCCAGGCAGGCGACGAGCGCGGCGATCAGGACGGTGAGCGCGAGGCTGACCGGGCCGGTGCCCCAGCCGAGGCCGCCCCGGTCCTTGGAGACGCCCATCCAGTCCGCGAAGGAGGCGCCCAGTGGGCGGGTCAGGACGTACGCCCACCAGAAGGCGGCCACCGCGTTGAGACCCAGCAGCCGGGCCAGTGCCGGGACGGCGATCAGCACGGCGAAGAGTACGCCCGAGGAGAAGTAGCCGAGGTGGAAGGTGGTGGCGGTCAGGTCCCCGGCCGCGGTGCCGAGGGCGAAGGTGGCCAGCACGGTCGCCCAGTAGAACTTCTCGCGGCGCGGGGTGCGGATGCTGTGGATCGACAGCGTGCCCTCGCTGCGGTACCAGGCGATCAGCACGCCGGCCAGCACCAGGATGAACACCGGGGTGGTCACCAGGTAGGGGATGCCGACGACGTGCACGATGTCGGCGGCCATGGTGCCGAAGACGCTGACCATGACGATCGCGGACCAGTACGTCCACGGCGAGTAGCGGGTGGAGCGGAACTGGAGCCACATGAAGCCGACGATGCCGATCAGGCCGATCGCGCCACCCAGCGCCGGGGACTTCGACAGGAAGTCGGAGGTGGTCTCACCCATCCCGGTGGTGAGGATCTTGGTCACCCAGAAGAGGACGGTGACCTCGGGTACCTTGCTCCAGACCTGGGCCGTTGCCGGCCCGGTGGTCCCGCGGGGTCCGGCCGGCCCCGGATCCGTCACCGGGCCTGCGCCGGTGGCCGTGCCGTAGCCGCGTCCGCCGTGTTCCATGGGCACCGCCGTTCTCCCGGCGCTACCGTGCGCCACATCCATCAGTGTCTACAGCACTGTAGACGATGAGCGGGCCGGCGGCATCACCGGCCCTCGCGCAAGGACGTGTCGACGTCCCGTGGCACACTGCGAGGAGCATCGTTTACAAGACTGTAGACGTAGTGGCGGCCCGATGGGCACCAGCCCGCACGTCCGCGCCCGACAACCGCTCCGCTCCGCTCCTGGGCGGGCGTCCGCGAAAGGGAGGTACGGCATGAGTCCGGTGGCGCTGGTCCTCACCGTGTTCCTCGCCTGTGCGGTGGAAGGAGTGGAGGCGCTGACCGTGGTCCTGGCGGCGGGCAGTGGCCGCCACTGGCGGTCCGCGCTCCAGGGGGCGGGCGCCGCACTGCTCGCCCTGGCCGCCGTGGTCGGGGCGCTCGGCCCGGCAGTCGCACAGATCCCGCTGGGCGCGCTGCGGGTGGTGGTCGGCACGCTGCTGCTGCTCTTCGGCCTTCAGTGGCTGCGCAAGGCGGTGCTGCGCGCGTCCGGCTGGAAGGAACAGCGCGACGAGTCGGCCGCTTTCGCCCGGGGCGTCGCCGCCGCCGCGCGGGCACCGGCCGAGCGGCGCGGCACGGTGCAGGACTGGTACGCGTTCAGCCTCGCCTTCAAAGGCGTCGCGCTGGAAGGTCTCGAAGTCGCTTTCATCGTGGTCACTTTCGGCGGCAGCCAGCACGACGTGCCGCTGGCCGCGCTCGGCGCGGTGCTGGCCGTCGTCGTGGTGGCCGGCGCGGGCTTCGCCGTCCGGGCGCCGCTGGCCCGCGTGCCCGAGAACACCCTGAAATTCGCCGTCGGCACCCTGCTGACGGCTTTCGGCATCTTCTGGTCCGCCGAGGGCGCGCAGGTGACATGGCCGGGGTCGGATGCGGCGCTGCTGGTCCTGGTGCCGGCCGTGGCGCTGTTCGCCCTCGGTTGCACGCGCGTGCTGCGTGCCGCCGCGGTCCGTACTGCCACCGCGCGTCCGGCGGGGAAGGGATGTCCGCGATGAAGCGGCTCCGGGCCTTCGGCCTCTTCTGGTACGACTTCGTCATCGGCGACGACTGGCGGGTCGCCCTCTGGGTGCTGCTGGCGCTCGGCGCCACCGCCGCACTGGCGGCGGGCGGGGTGAACGCGTGGTGGCTGCCGCCGATCGCCGCCGCCGGCGCGCTGGCCGACTCGCTGCGCCGCGCGGTCAGGTCGGCCCGCGACCGCTGACTCGACGGGAGGTCCCGTCGCCAAGGGTCGGCGTCGTTCTCCCGCCCGGTCGGCGTGCGCGCGACCGGCAACTTCCCGCACCGGCCGGCGAACGGCGCCGAAGCGTGGGCCCCCGGCCGGCGGTGACGCCGGCCGGGGGCCTTTGACGCGTTCGGATCAGGTCAGTCGTCGTTGTCCGACGACGGGATGTACGCGCCGGGCACGTCGTTCGGCGCGAAGACCTTGGCCTCGCCGGGGTAGGGCTTGGCCCAGTTGTGCGTCTCGTACCACGTGAGGTGGTTCATCTGGGCGGGATTGGCGTAGTCGGGGACGGCGTTGGGGCCGGTCAGCCGCTGGTGCGACTTCCAGGTGTTCCACTGCGCGGCGACCTTCTGCGCGGCCGCCGGCACCTTCGTGGACGGCACGGGCGCCGCGCTGGGGTCCTGCGGCGCCGGGGTGTCGACACCGCACGCGGGCGGAGTGCTCAGACCGTCGGTCAGGGAGGTCCGGTTGGCCAGCGCGTTGAACGGCTTGAGGTTCGCCTTCTGGGTGAACGCGCCGGTCATCGGGGTGGCCGCGCTGTCCTTCTGGTTCATCGGCTGGATGCCGAGGATCTGCTCGATGGTGCGGATCATGGTGATCTGCGAGTAGTAGTGGCTGTCGACCACGCCGTGCTGGGCGTAGGGGCTGATGATCTGGATCGGGGCGCGGTGGCCGTCGACGTGGTCGAGGCCGGCCTGCGAGTCGTCCTCGACGACGAAGATCGCCGAGTCCTTCCAGTACGGGCTGTGCGAGATGGTGTCGACCATCTTGCCGACCGCGAGGTCGTTGTCGGCGACCTGGGCGGCCGGGCTCGCCGGGCCGCCGGTGTGGTCGCTGGACAGCCAGAACATGTTCAGGTTCGCCGGACCGTTCTTCGCGAAGTCCTGCTGCCAGATCTGCTCCCGGTAGACATCCGGGACGCTGGTGTCGAACTTCGGGAAGCCGGGCACCGACACGTCGTTGAGCGACGGGATCGGTGACGAGGAGTCCAGCGGGTAGGCGGTGCCCTGCCCGGTGGCGGCCATGTTCTTGGCGTCGCAGTACAGGTTCTGCCAGCTCGCGGCGGCCGGCTTGGTCAGGAACTGCTGGAACTCGCCGAAGTCCCGCACCGTCTTGTCGGCCGCCTGCGCACCGGTCCACAGGAAGCCGCTCTCCTGGTGGCCGAGCGCGTCGTCCTCGGTGTCGTAACTGCGCAGGTACTCACCGGCCGAGGACTCGGTGTACTCCGGGTTGTCGGCCTGCATCAGCCAGTTGTGGCCCTCGGCCGAGTTGGTACCGATGTCGTACGTGTTGTCGTACAGTCCGAACTGCTCGGCCAGCGCGTGCTGGTTCGGCGTCACGTTCTCGCCGAACTGGGTCAGCGCCGGGTCGCCGTTGCCCTGCGGGATGTCGCCGAGGACCTGGTCGTAGGTCCGGTTCTCCTTGACGATCAGGAAGACGTGCTTGATCGTCGAGGGGTCGCCGAGCCGCACCGGGACCGGCACCGGCTTCGCCTTGCTCTTGGCCTTGGCCTCCTTGACGGCTCCGCTCGTCCAGCCGTTCTGCTGGAAGACCTTGGCCGTCTCGGACTTGATGGTCTTGTCGCTCGGCAGCGTGAAGTGCTGGAGGCTCGACGTGGTGTCGTGGGTGCCGTGCCCGGCGCTGGTGGTGGGGCGCAGAGCGTCGATACCACGGGTGTTGGACACCACCACCTGGTTCCCGACGGTGGCGATCTCCGCGGGGAAGTAGTCCGTCGGCAGCAGGCCGACGTAACTGACCGGCTGCTGCGGGCTGGTGTACCGGTAGACCGCGACCGCGTTGGCGCGGCCGAGCGTCACCAGCAGGTGGCCGTCGGCGGTGAGCGTCACGGCGTCCGGCTCGTAGCCCACCGACGCCTCCGGCCAGGGCCGGGTGGCGATGGTCTGCACGACCTTGTCGTTGGAGGTCTTGATGACCGACACGTCGTTGGTGGCGGTGTTGGTGACGAACACCGCGCCCTTGGCGGCGTACAGCGCCGTCGGGTGCAGGCCGACGTTGATGCTTCCGACGGCGGCGTCCGGCTTGGCCAGATTGATGACGCTGACCGTGCCGGTTGTGGTGGCCGCGGTCACCGGGCTCGCCGGCACCTGGGTGTTGTAGGAGTTGATCGTGGTCTCGCCGGGCCTGGCCGCGCGCCCGCCCTCGTTGCTGACGTAGAGCTTGTTGCCGACCTTGACGATGCCGCGCGGGGCGTTGCCCACGGTCCAGCTCTGCTGGATGGCCCCGGTCGAGGTGTTGATGGCGACGACCCGGTTCTGGCCGTTGACCGCCGAATAGACGGTGGCGCCGTCGGCCGAGAACACCGCCGCGCCCACCAGCGCGTGCTTGGGCCCGTCCGCCGGGATCTTGATGTCCGTCGGGTTGGCGAGGGTGCCGTCGGCATTCACGGTGAACTTGGTGTAGCCGTCGGTCCGGCCGAGCCACAGCTGCTTGCCGTCGGGCGAGTAGGTGGGCCCTTCCTGGCCCACGTCGTTGCCGCTGATCTTCAGGTCGGCGGCAGCGTTGTTGCCGACGAGCTGCTGGACCTTCCAGCTCTTGAGGTCGACGATGGTCAGCGCCCCGTCGCCGTCGGTGACCGAGGCGGCGAGGTGGGTGCCGTCCGGGCTGACCGAGGACGACATGATCTTGCCGTCGTTGATGACGAGGTGGCTGCCGTACGGGTCGATGTACTGGTCGCTGGAGATGACCTGACCCTTGGCGGTGGTCTGGCCGACCTGCTGGGTGCCGAACTGGTGGGTCTGGGCGAAAGCGGTTCCCGTGGCGGCCAGACCGACCGCGGTGATGCCTGCCGTGACGAGTGTGACACGGCGGCCGACGCGCTGACCGAGAAGGACGAAATGTGTCTTCTCGACACGCCTTCGACGGCGTGTTACCTGCATGGGTTATCCCTTCGAGCCGGTGGAGAGCAGATCGACGTCGCCGTCGAACTGCCACAGCGGGTTCGGCGCGTCCCCGATCGGGGTCCGCACCAGGAAGTAGCCGTTCACTTCCTTCGGCCCGTCGCCGTCGGCGACGTACCGCCCGTCAGAGGTGACGTCGAGTTGGTAGATGGCCGTCCCCGCGGCCGCGACGCCAGGGAGGTGCCAGGTGACGACGCAGCGCCAGTCGTTGCCCGGCCCGTGGGCGGCGACTTGGCCGGCGCCCTTGTTGCACGCCGCCGTGACCCGCAGCTGCGCCTCGGTGACAGCGGGGCGGTTGAGTTGATCGGTCTGTACGCGGTAGAGGTGGGCGAATGCCGTCGCCACCGACCGCTGGATCTTGTCCTGGTTGATTCCGGAGCCCAGGGAAGGGGTCGCCGCGGCGACGACCCCGAAGGTGGCCGCGAGCAGCACGACCAGCGGCACGAGGCCGATGGTGACCGCGCGGCGGCCGGACCCGTCACCGGTCTGGTTGGTGAAGTCCCGCCGCACGAACAGCAGATACGCCAGCGCTGTCGCGGTCACGGCCCACACCAGGCTGACCGCGACGCCGATCAGCAGCGGGGCGAGCTGCGCCGGGCTGGTGAACAGACCGTGCCACGCGATGAAGGCGTAGCCGGGCAGGGCAAGGCGCAGTGCCACGGGCAGCGGCAGCATCTGGGCGAGCTGCATCGCCAGCGCGACGAGCGCGGGCAGCAGCAGGCCCATCGGGGACCGGCCGAGCGCGACCGACCCGAGAAGTCCGATCGCCGCCAGCGCGAGCGTCGGGGCGAGAGCGCAGGCCCAGGCCAGCAGGACGTTCCCGGCAGCGTCGGAGGGCGTCAGCAGGTGGCCGTCGAGGCCGACCAGCGGATGGTTGCCGACCGCTGCGAGGCCGCCCACCACGCCGGAGGCGGCCAGCCCCAGCACGAGCAGCAGGATGACGGTGAGGCTGGCCAGTGCCTTCGCCGCGAAGATGCGCCGGGGCGACCGGACCGCCACCAGCAGGTGCCGCCAGGTACCGAGCCGGTCCTCGGCCGCGAACACGTCGCCCGCGACCAGCGAGGTCAGCAGCGGCAGCGCCCAGCTGCCCGCGAAGCCGAGCATCATCAGCGGGCCGGCCCACCCCGTGGCATGCATCCAGCGGCCGAACAGGGTGTCGGAGGGGAGGGAGCTCTGCTGGCTCACCGCCGCGACGAAGAGCGCCGGCGCGATCCAGCAGACGAGGACCAGCAGCCGGACACGCCACTGCGAGACAAGTTTGACCAGCTCGAAGCGGTAGCCGCGCGCCACCGAGACGGGGTGGGCCCTGGCCACGTCGTTCTCGGCGACGCCCGGGGGCGCTGTCGCGGTCGCGGTCATCGGCCGGCCTCCTGCTGCTCGGTGAGGGTGAGAAACGCGGCTTCGAGGGGCGAGACCACGGGGGCCAGCTCGCGCACCGCGATGCCCGCGTGCACGAGCCGGGTCACCAGTTCGTCGAGGGCCGGCACCAGTGCGCGCACGACGAGGGCATCGGTACCGCGCCATGCCGCGGCGTCGTCCACGACGCGGATCCCGGCGACCTCGGCGGCCAGCGCAGCGGCGGCCCGCGGGTCGGAGGTGAGCAGCCGGTAGTCGAGTTCCGGATTCTCGGCGGCCAGTTTGGTCAGGGGGCCGGAGAAGACGACGCGTCCGGTGGCGAGGATGGTGACCTCGGAGCACAGTGCCTCCAGGTCGTCCATGCGGTGGCTCGAGAGCACGACGCCGGTTCCCGACGCCGCGAGCCGGGTGAGCACGCCGTGGACGTGCTTCTTGCCGGCCGGGTCGAGACCGTTGGACGGTTCGTCGAGCACCAGGAGCCGGGGCTCGGTGAGCAGAGCGGCGGCCAGTCCGAGCCGCTGACGCATACCCAGCGAGAAGCCGCGGACCCGGTCGTCGGCGACATCGGTGAGCCCGACCTGGCCGAGCACGTCGTCGATCCGCACACTGCGCTTGTCGTGGCCACGCAGAGCGGCCAGCGCGGCGAGGTTCTGCCTGGCCGTCAGCGACGGGTAAAGCCCCGGGCCGTCCACGAAACCGGCCACCCCGTCGGGAGCGGCCAGCGCCCGCCCGACCGGCGTGCCCAGGATCTCGAGCCCGCCGCTGTCGGCCACCGCCAGCCCCAGCAGCAGGCCGAGCAACGTCGTTTTGCCGGCACCGTTCGGCCCGACCAGGCCGTGGATCTGACCCCGCGCCACATCCAGGTCGATGCCGTCGAGTGCGACCACGTCGCCGAAACACTTGGTGATCCCACGCGCCCGGACTGCGAGTTGTACGTCCATGAGTCCCTCCTTCCACACCCCCCACGCAACTTAGGGACCACACACATCACAGGGATGAA
Source organism: Streptomyces sp. DvalAA-14 (assembly GCF_900091855.1). Lineage (GTDB taxonomy): Bacteria > Actinomycetota > Actinomycetes > Streptomycetales > Streptomycetaceae > Actinacidiphila. The sequence continues at coordinate 66,373 of NZ_FMCH01000325.1, read as the reverse complement.
CGCCTGGTTGAACAGTCGTGGAACGGGCGGCGACGACCACCTACAGCGTGCGTAGGTGACGAGTTGTGGGCTCGCTGGGCCGGCCCCGCCGTGCGCGAACGATCTGGTCCCGGCGGGTCGGGGTGTTGCGCGGTCCGCGCCGGACGGGTCGCACACCACGGCCCGTTCGGCTGAGAAGGACGGCACGACGGCCCGCACGGCGATCGCGGACAGCAGCGGCGGCGCCTGGGTCCGAGAAGCGTCCTCGACCATGTTCACGATGCGGGCGATCACCGAATCCGACGGGGCACGCAGATGAGTTCCGGTACGTGGAAGAGTCTCTTTGGACGGACACTTGGACCGGCACTTGGGCGGATACTTGGCCGACCCCGATGACCGGCGAGGAGACTTCGGCGTGAGCGACGTGGTGGTCCAGAAGATCGTCCGGCCGGAGCGGGTGGTGTCCGGCCCGTGGCTGGAGGTGATCGCGTCGAATCTCGATTACCACCGGGCGACCTTCCTGTGGAAGTGCGAGGGCCTCTCGGAGGCCCAACTGCGGCAGCGTCCGCTGCGGTCCTCGGCGTTGACCTTGCTGGGGCTCATGCGCCACCTGCAGGGCGTGGAGCGTGCCTGGTTCCAGCGGACGTTGGCCGGCGCGACGCCCCGTTTCTTCCCCTACCGGACCTACGTCGCCGCCGACGGCGGCGAGTGGTACGACGAGTCGGATCCCACACCGGCCGAAGAGGTCTACCAGGACTACCTGACGGCGTGCGAGGAGTCGCGGCAGGTCTTCACGGAGGCCACCGCCGATCTCGCACGCGTGGTGCCGAACCCGGAATTCGGCGCCACCGACGTGCGGTTCGTGCTTGAGCACGTGATCGAGGAATACGCCCGCCACGTCGGCCACGCGGATCTCCTGCGCGAGGCCGTCGACGGCGCCACCGGCGAGTAGCAGCCGACCGCCGCGCCCGCCCCGCCCCGCCCCGCGTACAGCGAAGGTCAGGGCTCGCCCCCACCGGTAAGGGCCCAGGCCTCTCGCGCGCCGACCACCAGCGCGGCGAAGCTGTCGTACGGATGAGGATCCTCCCCGTCACCCGCCCACCACCAGTGCGCGGTCCACTCACCGTCCGACCCGACGCCGTTCGCGTCGAGCAGCCAGTAGTCGCCGTCGGCGGGCCCCGACAGGAGCAGGCACCGCTTGAGCTGCTCGGTGAGGTCCTCGTCGTGCGACCACGCGTCCCACGTCCCGGGGTCCACGTCGGGGAACCATCCGATCTCCTCGACTTTGAGCAGCTCGTACAGCGGACCCGACGGTCGATCGATCTGCCCGGCCGCCCGGCACCGGGAACATACCCTGGTGGCAGGCTTCGCGTTGCCCCACAGCCAGCACGACTACTCCCGCGTGATCCGCCCACCGACCGCCGCCCCTCTCGTAACCGGCCTGCAACTGGCAACCGGTGGAGACTCCGAGGAGGCCGGGTACGGCACGCCGGATGGTCTCGTTGGACGCCTTTGCTGGCCCACTCGCCTCAGTCATTTCCTTAGAGGACGGTATGAGAGCTGATGCCCGATTCTTCGTTTCGTGCGGGACAAGCGGGCAGGTCGGGGCGTCGTCGGTCAACTACGGCCGGGGCTGGGTGAACAAGCCCGGCTCGGTCTCGGCCAGGATTCCGCGGTCGGCCAGCCGCTTGAGCTTGAGGCGGGCATTGTTGATGTTGTTGGGCGCGACCGGCAGGTCCATCGCTTCGCACACCTGCCGGGCCCGCAGCGGGTGGTCGGCGGCGGTGAACACCGCCATGATCTGCTGATAGGCCGGGTGGTCCGGCAGTTTCGGGGCCGGCGGCGCGGGCGGTTGCGGGTCGGGCAGCGCCAGCAGTGTCTTGCGGGTGATCCGGACTTCCTCGGCGGCCCGGCCGAGCTCGTCCAGCCGTGCGGTCAGCTGCGTGATCTGTTCCCGCATCGTCTCGGCCTGCGCGGTAATCTCTCGTTCCCGCTCCTCCAGCCGTGCCAGCACCGCGCCGAAGGTCATCTCCCCGCCGGTCACGCGGTGCGCCAGGCCGGTGTAGTCTCCCCGGTCAGCCGGCGCAGTATCACCGCGGTCATCGCCCAGTACACCCGCGACTCCGAACTGCGGGGCCTGTGCTCGTAGTCGCGTACCAGCCTGCGGTGCAGCATCAGGATCCCATAGGCACGCTCAACGACCCACCGCTTGGGCTGGGGAACGAACCCGGTCTGCGCGGGATTGCGCTCCACGACCTCCACCCCGATGCCCACCTTCTCCCCGTGCGCGACAACGGCGTTCTTGAAGCCCTGGTCGACCATGGCCTTCTGAACGCTGTCGGTGTCGGCGGCGACCTTGTCCAGCAGCGCGATGCCGACGGCGTTCTCGTGCGCCGACGCGGCCACCACCACCACCGCGATCACCCGCCCCAGAACGTCAACGGCCAGGCCGCGCTTGCGGCCCGGTACTTTTTTTGCCGCGTCGCGCCCCGTCGACTCAGCGGGCACTCCGGCCGCCGCGTGCACGCTCTGGGTGTCGAGCACCACCAGGCTCGGGTCCGCCTTCCGACGCGTCATCTCCCGCACCTGCCAGCGCAGCAGGTCGTGAATGGTCTGGTCGGTGCCGTCGTCACGCCAGGTGTAGAAGTAGTACTTCACCGCGCCGGGCGGCGGGAAGTCGTGCGGGAGGAGGTCCCACTGGCAACCGGTCCGGCCCTGGTAGAGCAGTGCGTTGACGATCTCCCGCATCGCGTACCGGCCCTGATGGCCGCTAACCGAGGGATGTGCGGCCTTCCTCGCGGCGATCACCGGCTCGACCAGCGCCCACTGCCCGTCGCTCACATCGGTCTTGTAGGGCTTGCGCTCGCTCACGGCAACCAGCCCAACATGCCCATGGCCGCCGAACGGCCGGGCTGCCCCACCACCACACGTTCAGGCGACGACAAACTCCTACGCACTCTTATTCCGCCCCCTGATACGGTCCCGAAGTCCGGCCAGCCGCTGCAGAGGAACGACGGAAGACGATGAACTCGCCCATCTTTGCCGGTACCGCCGATTACTACGCGCGATACCGCCCCGTATATCCCGACCGGATGCTGACCGACCTGGTCGATCTCAGCGTCGGCCCGCACGGACGGCGGCTTGTGGACCTCGGCTCCGGCACCGGCGAGGTCGCCCTGCCCCTGAGCGCGTCGTTCGATACGGTGACGGCGATCGACATCGACCCGGACATGGCCGCCATCGCCGAGCGCAAGGCCACCGAGCGGCAGATCCGCAACGTCGCGTGGACGGTGGGGGCGGCCGAGTCCCTCGACCTGCCGGCCGGGTCAACCGATCTCGTGGTCGCGGGATCGTCCTTCCACTGGATGGACCGCGAACTGCTCGTCGGGCGGGTCCGGACCTGGCTGACCGACACCGGTGTCTTCGGCCTGCTCGGCGGCGGCAGCGACGTATGGGACGAGCGGGCACCCTGGCACGCCGTCGCGGTGCGCACGATCCGCGAATACGTCGGCGAGCGGCGCCGCGCGGGGAACCAGCCATTCGTCGCCGCGGGCCGCCACGACGACTACCTGGAGCTGGCCGGTTTCGTTGTGGAGTCCCGGCAGTACACCGCCGAGAAGGTCTGGACGGCCGACGAGATCGTCGGATATCTCTACTCGACGTCATTCTGCAATCCCGTGGTGCTCGGCGACCGCAAGGCAGCCTTCGAGGCCACGCTCCGGGACCGGCTCCGGGAGTTGTCCCCGGCTGACTCGCATCCGGAGACGCTTGTTTTCCACTGCATGCTCGCCCGGCCGAAGCGTTAGCCACGGGCGTCGATGGACCTGCCGGTCGCGCCCAACAACACCAACGCCCGCCTCAACCTCAAGCGGCTGGCCGACCGCGGAATCCTGGCCGAGACCGAGCCGGGCTTGTTCACCCAGCCCCGGCCGTAGTTGACCGACGACGCCCCGACCTGCCCGCTTGTCGCGCACGAAACGAAGAATCGGGCATCAGCTCTCATACCGTCCTCTTACAGAAGAAGGGCAACGATGGGAAAGACCTTGAGATTGGTCATCGGAACGGGGGTCGTCGCAGCGGCCCTGGGGGTCGGTGCAACCGCAGTCGGGATACTCGATGGAACATTGATCCAAGCGGCCCTGATTTTTGGTGCATCAGGACTCGGGGCCGGTCTCGTTCTCGCGCTCACACGGCAGCGGGCCTCAAGGACATCCGGCAGCAGGTGAGGTCACGAGGCTGAAATAGTGCCGGAGAATCCTCCCCGCTACCATGAGCCGCGTCCGTTCCGTCTTCCGTAGAGCGGGCGCGGCTCGCAGGCCATCGCATCCAGTAGCAGCTGGATGAGCTCGGCGCGTCGTAGTGCGGAACGGGAGAACAGTGACTGCTTTTCCGATCAAGCTTGGGGGCACACCGTGATCGAAGCGCGGTACACGCTCTCCGACGACCCTGCCATAGTGCGCGATCAGCTCCGGATCAATCTCCAGAAGGCTGATCTGGTGGACTTGTGTTATTCATGTTTCGGCGGCGACCTGACCCTGAAGGTGAGTGGCCTCGATCTGAGTATCATTACGGGCGGCGGGGTACAGATCCTGGATTTTGCCGTGGAATTCTACTCTGCCGGTCGTGCGATCGCGTCGGGAAAGATCTACCGCATCTCCTTCGCCGGTATGGCCGATGAGATCTACGCGACGCCCGATGGGGATCAGGTCAAAGTGGCGTGCAACTATGCGACAGGTTCGTCTCAGGTCCCTGGAGCAGAGTTTATTTCAGCCGGCCGAAATTTCCTGTCAACGGTACTCGCCGATCTCATGGCCCGATATCCGGAACTGAGGAAGAACGGCGACATCAGGAGGGCCTGTTCCTGGGTGGGCCTGACCTCCTGATCCAGCGAGCGGCTGCGTCGGGTCGTAGCCGGTACGAGCCGTGCCGGATCTTCGAGGACCCGGTAGCAGCCGCGTCCCGCAACTCCAGGCTCCAGGGCCGGCACCATCCCGAGGGAGCCACCCTAGGCGATCGGGCGGGACCACGTACTCGCTTCGAGCGGCACGGATACGTCATGGCGGCGCCGCGACCGCGCCCGGGACCGCATCCAACCGCGGCGGTGAGGAATTGGCCGGGGCGAGGCGGAAAACCCTGACCGGCGGACGCGTTGGCGGCGCCTTCGCGGGGATGCCACCGGGAGTTGGAGCCAGCGTCGTTTTCCCCTCCCGCGATGATCACTTGTTCTGCCGGTGGTCGTCCAGTGGCAACGGAAACGCACCGCAAGGGGCGCAGTGTTGCACCGCCAGTGTGCCTTCCGACGGGCGCGCCGCAGAAAGGAACACGGATGTCCAACGCCACGCAGGACGACGGCGCTCATCAGGAAGGTCCCACCCGCAGGCGGCTGCTCGGTGCCGCGGCCACGGTCGGCGGCCTCGCCGCCGCCGCGTCGCTCTTCCCGCCCAACCTCAGCCGTGCCGCCGCCGCGGCGCCCAAGCAAGGCCCCCGGCTCTCCGACATCGAGCACGTGGTGATCCTCATGCAGGAGAACCGCAGCTTCGACCACTACTTCGGCACCCTCTCCGGGGTCCGCGGCTTCGAAGACCCCAAGGCGGCCCGCCTGCCCGGCGGCCGCCCGGTCTTCTACCAGCCGGACAGCCTGAACCCCGACGGTTACCTGCTGCCGTACCACATGGACTCCAAGACGACCGCCGCACAGGCCATCCCTTCGCTGAGCCATGCCTGGCAGGCCCAGCACACGGCTTGGAACGGCGGCAAGGTGGACAGTTGGCTGCCGGCCCACCGCGCTGCCGACGGCAACGCCAACGGTCCGTACACCATGGGCTACCTCGCCCGTGAGGACATCCCCTTCCACTACGCGCTCGCCGACGCCTTCACCATCTGCGACGGCTACCACTCCTCGGTGCTCGGCCCCACGCACCCGAACCGGTACATGCACATGACCGGCACCATCGACCCGGACGGCCTCGCGGGCGGCCCCGCACTCGACAACAACGCCCCCGCGGGTACCTACTCGTGGACCACCTACCCCGACGCGTCTGGAGGCCGCCGGGGTGAGCTGGAAGATCTATCACGAGCCCAAGTCGGGCCCCGGCGGCAGCCCCACCGGTCTGCCCCCGCTCGCCAACATGAAGCAGTACCAAGCCGCCAAGCCCGGTGACCCGCTGTACGACAAGGCGATAGCCGAAAGCGACTTCGGCCAGTTCGAATACGACGCGATCAACGGCAAGCTGCCGAAGGTGAGTTGGCTGCTGCCGCCGTCGCTGTACGACGAGCACCCCGCCCGGCTGCCCGCAGCCGGCGCCAACTGGCTGGCCGGCAAGATCGATGCGATCGCCGCCAACCCCGAGACGTGGGCGAAGACCGTCTTCATCCTCAACTACGACGAGAACGACGGCCTTTTCGACCACGTGGTCCCGCCGACCCCGCCGGCCGGCACCCCGGGCGAGTTCGTCACCAGAACCTCCCCGACCGGTGTCGCGGGCGGCAACCTCCCGGTGGGCCTGGGCTTCCGGGTCCCGTGCATCATCATCTCGCCCTGGACGGTCGGCGGTTGGGTCTCGTCCGAGACGTTCGACCACACATCGGTACTGCAGTTCCTGGAGCGGCTGACCGGTGTCACCGAGCCGAACATCAGCGATTGGCGCCGCCGGATCACCGGTGACCTGACCTCGGCGCTGCGGATCGGCGAGCACCAGCGGCCCGCGCCCCAACTTCCGCAGACCGGCGCCTCGTACAGTCTCGCGCAGTACGAGGTGGCGAACCTGCCGCTGCCGACTGTACCGACCCGGCAGACCCCGCCGCGCCAGGAAAAGGGCCGCCGCCCGCGTACCTGATCCCCGCAGGCGCCCGGCTCCGGCCGGGGGACCCGGGACGAGTATCCGCAGCGGGGGCCGGGCGGCGGCCCCCGCTGTACGCGGTCGCGGAGAGCGGTGCCGAGCGGTGAGCGGGACACGGATTAACGGGGCGTGGTCCTCCTCGGTGGACCGGCTCGGCGGCATCCTCCACGACGCCAACCTCCCGCGCGACCCGCACGGACGACGCGCAGCCGCGCCAGCACCTCCTCCAGGCTGAAGGGCTTAATCACGTAGTCGTCACCGCCGGCCGTGATCCCCGCTGTCCGATCCTCCACCGCGTCCCGGGCGGTCAGGAAGAGCACGCACACGTCGGGCCGGACCGCCCGCAGGTCCCGCAGAGCGGTCAGCCCGTTGCCGTCGGGCAGCACGATGTCCAGGACCACCGCGTCCGGCTCGAAGCTTCCGGCCTCGGCGAGCGCGGCGGCGACGTCACCCGCGGTGCGGACCTGCCAGCCCTCGTAGCGCAGCACCCCGGCGAGCACCTCCGTCAGGTCCGGCTCGTCGTCGACCACGAGGACCCGGACAGGGGAGCCGTCAGGCCGGGTGAGAGGCGCGGGCCGAGCGCGCGGTGCGGTGTCCATGGTCCTTCCGGCATCCCTCAGCCGTGCGGCGGCGTCGCGGCGCCCTGCTTCCTCTGTATCGGCTGTGAACCTTCTGAATCCGCTGTGACTCTTCCGCGGGGACCGCGTACTCAGAGCTGATTGAGAGGTTTCCCCCGCACAGTGGCCGTGCAGGGTGAAGGAAAGGATTTCTCCTATGACCACCACATACAGCCCGCGCCCGGCGCGGCACGCGGTGGCGCCGGCCGGGCGGTGCTCCCCCGCCGCGCTGGTCCTCCTGCTCTGCTGGTCGGGCGCGGCTGCCGTGCTGGCACTGTGGTGGCAGGACACGGGCGCCGTGGTGGGCCCGGCGGACTGGCTGATCGGCGCGGGCCGCATCGCCGGCCTGCTCACCGGCTACAGCTGCGCGCTGCTGGTCGCTCTGATGGCGCGGATCCCCGTCCTGGAGCAGGGTGTGGGCAGTGACCGGGTGGCGCGCTGGCACGCCGCGCTGGGCCGCTACACGGTGTGCCTGCTCATCGCGCACGTCACGTTGATCCTGTGGGGCTACGCGGTGCAGGCCCACACCGGTGTGGTCGGCGAGACGTCGACCGTCGTGCTCACCTACCCGGAGATGCTCAAGGGCACCGTCGGCGGCCTGCTGTTGCTCACCGTCGGAGCCGTCTCCGCGCGGGCGGTGCGCCGCACGGTCCGCTACGAGACCTGGTACTACCTGCACCTGCTCACCTACCTGGCGGTCTTCCTCGCCTTCTGGCACCAGCTCGCCCTCGGCGCGGACTTCTCCACCCGTCCGCTGGCACGCGGCTTCTGGTACGCGCTCTACGTGGGGGCTGCCGCGGCCGTGCTCTGGTATCGGATCGCACTGCCGCTGCGGCTGAACACCCGGCACCGGCTGCGGGTGGCGCGGGTGGTCCCGGAGGCGCCCGGGGTGGTGTCGGTGATCATCCACGGCGAGCGGCTGCCGGAACTGGCGGCCCGTTCCGGCCAGTTCCTGCGCTGGCGCTTCCTGACCCCCGGGCTGTGGTGGACGGCCAGCCCGTACTCGCTGTCCACGGCTCCCCGGCCCGACCTGCTGCGCATCACCGTCAAGGCGGTCGGCGGCCACAGCGCGGCGCTGGCCCGGCTGCGGCCGGGCACCCGGATCTGGGCCGAGGGGCCGTACGGCGCCCTGACCGCCGACCGCCGGACGCGGCAGAAGGTACTGCTGCTGGCGGGCGGTGTGGGGGTGACGCCGCTGCGCGCCCTGTTCGCGTCCCTGCCCGCACGGCCCGGCGACCTGACCCTGATCCACCGGGCCCGCACCACGGACGATCTGGCGCTGCGCGGCGAACTGGAGTCGATAGCCCGCTCCCGCGGCGCCCACCTGCACTACCTGCTCAACCAGGCCGACGGCCGCAGCCCCCGGCTGACCGCCGAACTGCTGCGCGGCACCGTGCCGGACCTGGCCCAGCACGACGTCTACCTGTGCGGGCCACCCGGTATGGCACGCGCGTCCTACGAGGCGCTGCGCTCGGCCGGAGTACCGGCCCGCCACATCCACCACGAGTCGTTCGAACTGTGAGACGCCCGTGAACAGCATCGCCGGCCGCCCACTGCGGCGTGTCCTGCTCAGCACACTGGCGACCGTCGGCGGTGTCCTGCTCCTGCTCAGCCTCAAGCCGCACACCACCGCCGGCGCGGGCAGCATCGCCGGCCGTTCCGCGGCGCCCGTGCCCGCGCCCTCCTCCTCGGCAACGTCCGCCGCGGCGGACGCGGGCAGCGGCTCGACGGGAACCCGCACCGTGGAGGGCGACGCCGTGCAGACCCGCTACGGCCCCGTACAGCTGCGCGTCACCCTGCTCGCGGGGAGGATCACCGCGGTGTCCGCCGTCCAGGTGCCGGAGGGCAGCCCCCGCGACCAGGAGATCAGCGGCTTCGCCGTCCCGCAGCTCACGCAGGAGGCACTGGCCGCACAGAGCGCGCACATCGACACCGTCTCGGGGGCGACCTACACCAGCGAGGGCTACCTCCAGTCCCTGCAGAGCGCCCTCGACAAGGCCGGGAGCTGACGGTGACCCAATCCGACTCCCGGCTTCGCCGGGTCGAGCAGATCATGGGCACCGTCTTCTCCTTCGACGTCCGCGGCGCCGGCCCCCGCACGGCCACGGCCCTCGTCGGCGCGGTCGCCTGGCTCGAGCACGTGGACGAGGTCTTCTCGACCTACCGGCCGGAGAGCCAGATCAGCCGACTGGCCGCCGGAACCCTCGCGCTGTCCGCGTGCTCCCCGGAGGTGTGGGAGGTCCTGCGGCTCTGTGAGGCCGCCGAGCGGCGCAGCGGCGGCTGGTTCAGCGCCGGTTACGCCGGCGGCTTCGACCCCACCGGACTGGTCAAGGGATGGGCGGTAGAACGGGCAGCCGCGATGGTCTCCTCGTCCGGGGCCGAGGCGGTGTGCGTCAACGGCGGCGGTGACGTCCAAGTGCACGGCGGACCGTGGCGGATCGGCGTGAGCGACCCGCTGCGCCGCGGCCGACTTGCCACCGTCGTGCACGCCGACCGCGAACTGGCCGTCGCCACCTCCGGCCCCGCCGAACGCGGCTGTCACATCGTCGACCCCCACAGCGGGCGTCCCCCGGCCGGCGGGCTCGCCTCCCTCACCGTCGTCTGCCGCAGCCTGACCGAGGCGGACACGTGCGCCACCGCCGCCTACGCGATGGGCGACCAGGCCGCCCGCACCTGGCTCCGGTCCCTGCCCGGCACCCGCTCCTTCGCGGTCGCCGCGGACGGCACCACGTGGACCACTGGCGCGAACGGGCCGGGCGACGGGCCCGGTTCAGCTCTCCCGCTGCGGGACCGAGCGGCGAGAACAGGGTGAGTTCGAGGCGACGGACATCTCAGGGCCGACCGCGCCGCCCAGCAGGCTCCCGGTCTTGCTTAACGCATCTCATCAGAGTCAGGTCACGAACGCCGGTGCGGGGTCCCGGCGTGCTGGTGGCGGGACACGGACGGACTTCATCGCGGTGATGCCGGCCGTCGACCGTTTCTGCCACGCGGGTAGTGCGGTTCGGCCGCAACGTCGCACGGCCTCGGGACGGTGGACTCCGCGGTCAGCCGGTGTCGGTGGCGGCCAGGACGGCGATCTCCTGGCCGCCGGGGCGCAGGGCCGCCACCGCGAGGTCCCAGTAGATTCCGTAGAACCACGCGGAGGTGGTGTGCACGCGGAACCAGCGGCTCACGTGTACGGGCGTTGCGAACCCTGACCGCACCTGGGGAAGCGGCGCCTTCCCGGACGCCGAAATCGTGGCACCGCGGACGACCGCCGAGGAGATGCCGCGGGAAACGAGGCCGATCCGGGCCTGATCAGTGCGTGGGCGGATTGAGTCCGTACCGCTGGACCACGTCGTCGAGCCAGTCGGGACGGCCGTAGGTGATGCCGTATTTGTCGGAGAGCGTTGAGAAGTCGCTGGGTTGTGCGTTGCCCGAGGCCATCAGCTCGGAGAGATCCCTGAAGTAGGTCTCGAAGCCGCCGGGAGCGATGATCTCGACGATCCTCCCGGGGACATCACCCGCGTTCCACATGGCATGCATCTCCCCGCGCGGCTTGCGGATGTAGCCGCCCGGCCCGAGGACCTTCTCGCTGTCGTCGGAGCGGAACCCGATCTCGCCTTCGAGAACCAGCGAGTGCTCGTCCTCATGGGTGTGGCGGTGCGGCGCGGTGATGATCCCCACCGCGAAGGGGTGCTCGACAACGGACAACAACCCGCCCGTGTCGCGGCTCCAGAGTTTGTACTGGGCTCCGAAGCCGGGGATCTCGACTTCCGTACCCTGTCCGGGCTCGGTGATCGCGACAGGGGGTACATCCATCTCGCTCATGGTATTTCCTCTCGCCGCAGGGAGCGGGCTCCCCGGGTCCGCTGGCCGTGCCGGCCCTCCCGGAGCCGCTGCGGGGCTTTTCGTCCCCACCGTCTCACTGTTCAGGGGACAAAGCGCGGGGAATCGACCGTGCGGCCATTCCCCTGGATCAGCTGCCCCACCAGAGCGGACTTCGGGATTCAACGCGGCTTGCGACAGCTTTCGGGACGGCTAAAATTGACTATCGGTGCATTTTGACCGCTATCGCGGTCCAAGCGGTGGGAATCCCGGTCGGCGGTCTCATGATGTACAGGGAGGAACGGTGCGATGACAGACCTTCCACAGCCTCCCTCCCCGTTCCTTGAACCCCCTGCGCGGGAGCTGGCGGAGATGACCTTCCCGCACCCCCGGAGCTATGAGTTGCCTCCGGCGAAGGGGCGGGAGCGCCTCGCAATGCTCCAGGCGGGGCACGGGGTGGGGAGACCGCCTGTCGAGGAGACATGGGTCAAAGTCGACAGTGGCCGGTACGGAGAGGTCCGTACCCGCATCGTCCGGCCGCAGGGCGCCGACGGCGATCTGCCCGTGGTGCTCTTCTTCCATGGCGGCGGCTGGGTCTTCGGTGACGAGACCACTCATGATCGCCTTGTGCGTGAGCTGGCGACCGGCGCCGGCGCGGCCGTGGTCTTCCCGGTGTACGAGCGGGCACCCGAGGCGAGGTATCCGGCGCAGATCGAGCAGGGCTACGCGGTCGCCGCGTGGGTCGCTGAACACGGCCGTGCCTACCGCCTCGACGCCGCGCGTGTCGCTGTGGCCGGCGACTCCTCCGGGGGCAATATCGCCGCGGCTCTCTCCCTGATGGCCAAGGAGCGTGGCGGCCCGCGCCTCAGGGCGCAGGTTCTGCTCTACCCGGTCACCGACGCCGACTTCGACACCGGGTCCTACCGGCAGTTCGCCGAGGGCTACTACCTCACGCGCTCAGGCATGGAATGGTTCTGGGACCAGTACGTCCCGGACCGGCGGCAGCGTGCCGAACCCTACGCCACCCCGCTGCGCGCCCGCGCCGACCTGCTCACCGACCTGCCCGCCGCGCTGGTCATCACCGGGGAGGCGGATGTGCTGCGCGACGAGGGCGAAGCTTACGCCGCCCGACTGCGGGAGGCGGGCGGGGAGGTGTCAGCCGTGCGCGTCCTGGGGACCGTCCACGACTTCCTCATGCTCGACAGCCTGCGCGCCACCAGGGCCGCCGCCGTCGCCAGGCACCTCACCGTCAACGTCCTGCGCCACGCCTTCCGCTGAGGCCCCGCTGCCGTCCCCGCGGCGGGTGCGAGCGTCAGGAGCTCTACGGCACCGCCCTGCCGGATCTTGGAGGCATTTCATGTCCGCTGCACCGTCCGCACGTGCCGCCATCGACGCCGAGGTCACGATTCAGCGCCCGCCGGCCGAGGTCTTCGCCTTCTACCGGGATTTCCAAAACCTGCCGCTTTTCCTCGGAGACGTCATAGCTGTCGAATCCTTGGGGAACAGGGAGTCCCGATGGACGATCCAGGGTCCCTGGGGAATCGTCTTGCACTGGACGGTCAGCACGACCGACGTCCACGAGAACACCCTGATCTGCTATGAGACGAAAGGGCCGCGTGGATTGAGGACGGGCTGGGAGGTCGAATTTTCTCCGACGAGCCGTCCGGGCGAGACGCGGGTCCACGAGAAGATGTCCGCCCCATTCGGAGCGGTTGGGCGGGCGGCGCTGGCGTGGATGGGGAAGCCGCCGCTCGGAGAAGTGCGGGCCAATCTGAACAGACTGAAGCAGGTCACGGAGACGGGAGAGGTGACCGATACCACCTACGCGGTGCCGGGGAAATTCCGCGGACCCTGATGTTCTCGGTCCGGGCGGACACTGCCGGTGGATCGTCCACGCGACGGCCTGTCAGGTCTCGGCATGCCCGGAGCGGCCTGCGCATCGGCCTTGGGGCCGCCGTAGCCGTTGGGCGCGTGGACCGACCGGTTGCCGTTGCGACGGTATCGCGCCGGCCCGTCCTTGTCGCAGGCACCCGCAGTAGCATCACTCAGCACTGGTACGCCGCAGGATGATCATGAAAGATCGGACGTAGGGTTCGGGGAACGGTCACCGCTCGGACACAGGCACTGAGGACGGACACGAACCGGTCGTCATACGAGGGAACGCGCCAGGCGGAATCCGACGTCGTCGACCTGGAAGGCCGGATGGCTGCGGCGCCGCGCGGAGGCCCGGCAACTCCAGTGCTCATCGAACCATCCACCGCCGCGGAGCACCCGATAGGCGCCGTAGACCTCGGCGTCGTAGACGTCCCAGCACCAGTCCCAGACGTTGCCGAGCATGTCGTGGAGCCCCCACGCATTGGGGCGTTTGCCGCCGACGTCGTGGATGCGTTCGAGCGAGTTGCCGCGGTACCAGGCGATGGCGTCGAGTTCCCCGTAATGCGCTCCTGTCGTACCGGCACGGCAGGCGTGTTCCCACTCGCCTTCGGTCGGCAACCGGTACCCGTCGGCGGACGCGTCCCACTCGATCCCTTCGCCCTCGGCACCGAAGCGGTACGCCGGCGTGAACCCCTCATGCTGCGACAGTGCGTTGCAGAACCGCGCAGCGTCCCACCAGGAGACGGACTCGACGGGCAGCTGGTCCCCATGGGTGGTACTCGGCCGCCGGCCCGTGATCCGCGCGTACAACGCCTGGGTGACCGGGACCGCCGCGAGCTGGTAAGGCGCAAGCTCGACCGACCAACTGCGCTGCGTCCGCCGGTCCGACAGCGTCACCTGCCCCGGCGGGATGGCGATCATCTCGTTCCCCGTCACCTCGACGTGTCAGCCTCGCGCGGCGGCCTGGTGGGCCAGCGCCGCGTCGACGATCGGCAGGTAGCCGTTCTGGGCCAACGCCTCGGCGCGCCTGGTGTAATTCTCTGGGTCCAGCGGCGCGACGGTGCCCAGTCCGTCGACGTAGCGGTTGTACATGCAGAACGCCGCTGCGATCAGGACCGTGTCGTGCAGCTCGACGTCCGTCGCCCCCTGCGCGCGGGCCTGCTCGACGAGCTCGGGGGTCACGTCTTGCCCGCTGCGCTGCACGGCTTCGGCGATCGCCAGCAGCGCCCGCAGCTTGTCGCTGATCGGTGCGGCGAGGATGTCCGCGCCGACAGTGCCGGGGGCGGCAATGACGTCGGCGCGGACCAGGTCCAGCTTCACGTCCTCCGGGAGTTGCGCGCAGGCGAAGGCGGCGTGGGTCGTCGTGCAGTAACGGCACTCGTTGAGTCCGGAGACCCGGGTCGCGATCAGCTCCCGCTCCCAGCGCTGCAATGTGCTCGGCGCGCGCAGGAGGACCTCGACCAGGTCGCACAGCGGCGCGGCGGTCTCGGGGCGGAAGAAGAACAGCGAACGGATCCCGGGCTGGTCGTTGCCCAACTCGATGTGCGGCATGGCGGTGAACCTCCGGGCATCGGGGTGGCATCCATGACGAATAGGCAGAACCCTAAATTTATAGCACCGGAGGTCCGACCGACATGGCTCAGCGGGCCTGTTGGTCACCCGCTCGTTCAGCCGCCAGGGCCGCGAGTTCGCGGGCGACCGCGCTGTTGTGCGCGGCGGCGTCGGCGCGGGCCTTGGCCGGGGTCCAGCGTCCGGTGAGCAGCCAGATGGACGGCAGGAAGACCAGTTGGCCGACGAAGCAGAGCCACCACCAGCGCTGCCATTGCGCCGGGCCGTCCTTGGCCGCCTTCTGCACAACCGGTGCTTCCCTTTGCAGATAGGCCAGTGCGGAGGCCACCGCGGGGTCCTTCAGGCCGCGGCCGTAGGTGTTGAGGAACGTCAGATCGGCCGGCGGGACCGTGCCCAGCGCGGTGAGCTTCGCGAGTGACTGCTGGAGCACGGGGCCGTCGGCGCGCAGCAGGTTCAGGTCGGTCGGCGGGACTTGGGCCAGGGCTTGCAGGTCGGCGGTCGCCGTGGCGACCGGTACGTGCAGCCCGGCCGCTGTCTCGCCGACGGCCTTGGCCCGGGTGCCCGGATCGGTGGCGCCGGTGGCCAGCGCGGCCTGGGTGGCCGGGTCGAGGGTGGCGGCGGTGGCGAGCTGCGCCTGGTAGCGCGTGCTGAGCGTCAGCACCCGAGCGATCTCGGGGACAGGTTTGCCGGAGACCTGGCTCAGCGCCGTGGCCCGCGCCACCTGGTCGTTCGGATTCGCGATCAGGGCGGCGGAGACGGCCGGCGTGAGCCGTGCGGCGGTCGCGAGTTCGGCGGAGTCTTTGGCGGCCAGCGTCTGCGCCTTGACCGCGATGCCCGGGTCCGCCGCCACCGCTTTGACGATCGAGTTCTGCGACGCGCTCAGGCTCGGGTCCTG
This sequence comes from Streptomyces sp. DvalAA-14, assembly GCF_900091855.1. Classification (GTDB taxonomy): domain Bacteria; phylum Actinomycetota; class Actinomycetes; order Streptomycetales; family Streptomycetaceae; genus Actinacidiphila. Next base: position 50,792 of record NZ_FMCH01000325.1, on the reverse strand, counting down.
GCCCGCCACCGCGGCATGGAGCTGAGGTCCGTGGTCCACCAAGGTCTCGGCGGCCGGAATCGCGAAGCTCACCGAGCCCAGTGTCGCCACGACGATGACGCGCAGCATCGCGCCCCAGACTGCCAGGCCGGTGGCGATGGCGGCTGGGCTGTGCCCCTCCACGGTCTCGGTGAACGCGGCCATCCACGCCGCGAGGGCGATCGCGCTGCCGATCGAGATGAGCGCGATGATCCACGCGAAATGGTAGTAGCCGGTGTCGGCGTGCGTGGTGGCCCGGGCGAACAGGGCCACCCCCACGGCGCTGACGGCTGCGCCGACCACCATGAACGGCTTGCGTACGCGCAGCCGGTCGGACAGCACGCCGGCGATGATCAGGGCGACGGCCTGCAGACCCCAGTACCAGTTACCCAGGGCGTTGGCGCGGGCCAGACTGTAGCCGAAGGTCGTGGTGTAGAAGACCACGAACAAGCCGACCGCCATGTAGAAGAACAGCAGGAACGCGCCGATCCCGAACGCCGGTCCGATCACGTCGGTCCGCAGCACCTGCCGCCACCGGCCGTCCGCGTCCCGGTCCGGATCGACACCGCGGGCCCGCGCCTCGACCACGGCCTGGTCCCGCAGGCTGACCATCAGCTGGTCCCGCAGCCGCGGCGCCAGTTCCCGCAAGCCCAGGAAGGCGATCACGAACACCGCCAGACCCACGGCGCCGCAGAACCGGAACTGGTACTGCCAATCGGGGTGCGCGGTGAGGGTGTTGCTGGAGACCTCGGTCACCAGCAGCGAGCCGACCACCGGGCCCAGCGTCCACAAGCCCATCGCCGAGGCCCGGCCGACCTGCGGCGAGAAGTCCCGCACCAGTGCCGGGCTGGCCACCAGGACGACGCCCTCGACGATGCTGACCAGGCCGAACAAAACCAGGTACGTCAGCTTGGTGTGCGCGTTCGGCAGCGCGAACAGCACCAGCCCTCCGGTCAGGGCCAATCCGTAGACGACCAGGTTCGCGCGACCCCAGCGGTCCGCGAGCCCGGCGACGACCGATCCCACCGCGCCGAGCCCGTAACCGATCACGATCACGGCGATGAAGTACGCCAGGGACATGTGCAGCTTCGCGGCGATCTGCGTCGACACCGCGTTCTGCACGAAGAGCTCGTAGTACAACGTCACGGTGCTCACCACGACGATGCCCAGATAGAGCGCCCGGGCCCCGTTTCCGGGGTACCGGTCGAGTTGGCGTCCCCACAGCCCGCGCCTGGCTTGGATCGGCGGCGCGGCCGGGATGGTCGGTGCTGACATGTCGGTACCTCTTCTGTCAGGGCAGGTGGGAGTCCGCCGGCGTCAGATCGCTGGAGGGTTCTTCGCCCTCGGGCCGGCGCCGCCGAGGCAGGTCGGCGCCGCGGGCGGCGGCTTCGTCGCTTGAAACCGACTCCACGGCCACCACGATCACGGCCACGATCGCCACCATCGTCAGCCGTCCGGCCGGGGTCTCGCGCAGACGCGGCGGCATCAACGCCACGACGGCAGGCGGGCGGTGATCGCGGCGGTGGCGAAGACTCGTGGAGCCTGTCGTCTATCCATGCCGCTCATCGTGACGACGCGGTCGCCGAAGAGCTTCTCCCCCATTGCCGGGCCGCGCACGGCCTGCCGCCGTGGTCGCCACGGGCCGGCCGCGGAGCGGTGTCGCTGCTCGAGGCCGATTCCTGTACCGGTGCCGTCCTCGCGCTCGCCGCCGCAGGCTCAACGTCTTGTGGGCGCTCCTCCGCGACGGAGGCTGTTACCAGCCCGCACCACCAGAGCCATTCGCAGCGTGAGGCCCCTGTCTGCGATCCTCGGTCCCTGGACAATCCGATGGTCGGGCAGGTCTGCTCGCCGCAGGTTCTGGCAGATCGACGTCACAGGGAGAGTGATCCGTGATCATCACCACCCAGGGAGTGAAGGTCACATCGCTGTGCGCGAACTGCGATGGGGTGCTGGTCCGCGACCTCGGCCAGTTCATCGAGCGCGGACAGCTGCGCTGGGGCGTCGAAGGACGGTGCGCAGCGTGCACCAACGCGTGGTGCGAGACGGGCACAGGCCCAGCTCCCGAAGAGGTGCGGCAGGCACTTCTGGCCGAGCACGGGGCCGCTCGGCTTCGCCTGGCGGCCAAGAACACCAGCCTCGTTCCGGTGTTGCGAATCCTGCGCGAGATGCACCACCTGTCGCTTGACGAAGCCCGGCTGACGGCCGCCGACCTCACGGGACCGGGCCTCATCGGCACCTCCGTGGAAATGGCACACCTAAGGGCTGTCCCCTAATCCCCGGCGGGCGCGCGACGACAGCTACGGCACCTCGCTGCGTTGTCGGGCCCGTCCGAATACGACCCGGTATGAGGACGACCCTCCGCCTTGCGATGCACCGCATCTGACGCCGCACGCTGATCCACCGCGGATTACGGGACAGCCCTTAGCCGAAGCGCTTCGCAAGCGGTCCATCGATACGATCCTCGCCTCCGCTTGACCGCCTCCGGGGGCGTGACCGACCGGTCCCCCCGGCGAGGTGCGCCGTCGCGTTCGCGGCGCCGCCCTCAGCCCTCGGAGACGGTCCGGTCCAGGAACGAACGCATCAGGCCGCCGATCTCGTCGGCCTTCTCCTCCAGGGCGAAGTGCCCGGTGTCCAGGGCGTGGAATTCGGCGTTCGGCAGCTCGTGCAGGAAGTTCCGCATATTGGCTCCCGAGAACACGATGTCGTTCGCGCCGGTGGCGATCAGGGCCGGCGGCTGCTCGGTGCGGAGGAATTCCTTTGCCGCGGCGAAGAGATTATCCAGCTTCGAGATGTCGTACAGATAGTCCATCATGATCTCGTCGACACCGGGCCGGTCCAGCAGCGCCTGATCGGTCAGCCAGTTGTCCGGGTCGACCAGCGAGGGGTCGCGGGTCCCGATGAGATATTGGTCCCGGGTGGAATCCGGCGACACGAAGGACTTCGCTACGTTTCGGTGCTCGTCCGACCCGTCGCTCCAATACGGAATCATGTCCTTCCAGAATCCGTCCTTGTCCCGCTCGGGGTACAAGGGCGCGTTCTGCAGGACCAGGGCGCTGACCCGCTCGGGATGCCGGACGGCCAGGCGCCAGCCGATGGGGCCGCCGAAGTCCATCATGTAGAGCGTGTACTTCCGCACCTTCAGCCGGTCCAGCAGCTTTTCCATGATGTCGGCGACATGATCGAAGGTGTAGGTGAAGTCGTCCCGGTCGGGTGCGTCGCTGTGCCCGAAACCCGGATAGTCGGGAGCGATGACGTGGTACGCGTCCGACAGTTGCGGAATCAGGTTGCGGTACATCCGCGACGACGTCGGAAATCCGTGCAGCAGGACCACGGCGGGCGCGTCGCTGGGACCGGCCTCGCGATAGAAGATGTTCAGCCCGTCGATTTCCTCGGTACGGAAATGCGTGGGCGGGTGTTCCCGGGTCCTGGTCGCGGTGGCCATGCGTGCCTCCCGAAATTGGGGTGATCGTCCGGGGGCCGCCGGCAGCCGCAGAAAGGCATATACCCCCGACCGTTCAACGGTACGGCCGGGGAACGGGGGCCGCATCTCCGCGAACCTCGGCCGACCGGTCCGGACATGCGACGCGGCCCGGCCGCCAACGGGCCCACCCGGGCTGCTCACCAGGCCCCGTCATCGGCAGCCCCGGATTCCAAGATCCCCCACCGCAAATTCAGTGCGGCACGTCGCCGGCAAACTGCGTGCCGAAAAAGCCGGCGAGTTTCTCGACCGCCGGACCGACGTACTCCGGCTTGTCGTAAAGGTCGACGTGGCTGGCTCCGTCGATCCGGTGTAGTTCTTTCGGCTCCTGTGCGTCGTGGAACGCTTCAGTGGTCATGTGCTGGGTGACTGCCTCGGTGCCGACGATCATCAGCAGGGGACGCGGGGCGATCATGGTGATGAAGCGGAAGGGCTCGAAGGTGGCGATCCGGTCGATGCTCGACCAGGTGAACTCCTTCGCCGAGCGGGGATGCCGGGCCCGGTCGGTGCAGTAGTACTCGAAGCCCTCGAAGCCGTGCTGCCCGCCCTGGGCCCGCGCCTCCTCGGCGGTGGCGGGGAAGATGGGGAAGCTGCCGATGCCCTCGCCGCGCGCTTCTGCGGTTCGGGCGGCCGCGGCGGCGTCCAGCATCGACGGGAGCACAGCGGGGTCCTGGGTGTCGTCGGCGCCGTTGCGGAACTGGCGGCCGATGTCGGCGGCGCTGACGGTCGCGACGGCGCGGATGCGGTGATCGGTGGCCACGGCCGGGACGACGTAGCCGCCGGAGGCGCAGATGCCGAGTGCGCCGATGCGTTCCGGGTCGACCTCCGGCCGGGTGCTCAGGAACGACACCGCAGCCCTGAGGTCCTCGACACGATGCGCCGGATCCTCCAGTCCGCGCGGTTGTCCGCCGCTCTCGCCCTGGTAGGCGGCGTCGAAGGCGAGCGTGACGAAGCCTCGCTCGGCCAGGCGGGAGGCGTAAAGACCTGCGGCCTGCTCCTTGACACCGCTGGCGGGGTGGCCAACGACGATCGCGGGCCGGGCAGCGGCTTCCCCGCCCGGAAGGTAGAGGCGCCCGGCGAGAGGGATGCCGGCACTGTCGAAAGTGACGTTCATGCTGTTCATGAATTCAGCGTCGAACAGGCGCAGTGCGCGTACAAGCGGCGGATTCCTCCCCCGGAAGGATCCTGCCCTCCCACGCGGAGCAGCCTCGTGCACATAATGGGGTGGATGACCTTTGCACGTGACACCGGTGAGGTGGGCGCCTTCCTCAAGGCGCGGCGGGCCGAGCTGACGCCGCGCGCGGTGGGCCTGCCCGAGACCGGACAGCAGCGGAAGGTGGCGGGGCTGCGTCGCGAAGAGGTCGCGCAGTTGGCAGCGATCAGCGTCGACTACTACACCCGTCTTGAGCAGGGGCGCGCGCCGGCGTCCGCCTCCGTCCTGGCCACCGTGGCCGCCGCGCTGCGGCTCGACGAGGACCAGCAGGCGTATCTGTACGAGATCGCCGGCAAGACGGACGCCCGACCGCGGCGCCGGCACACCCGGCAGAGCCCGCGCCCGGCGATGCGGCGCCTCATCGACCAGCTGACCGGCACTCCAGCCATCGTGCTCGGCCGGTACATGGATGTGCTCGCCTGGAACCGAGCGGCCTGCGCGCTGTACACGGACTTCGGCGCGATCCCGGCGCAGCAGCGCAACTACGTACGACTCGTCTTCACCGACCCCGTGATCCGCGCACTGCACACCCAGTGGGAGCACGACGCCCGCGACGCCGTCGCCGCCCTGCGCATGGAAGCCGCCTCGGACCCCGACCGTCCCGAACTCGCCCGACTCGTCGGCGAACTGGCCGTCCTCGACCCCGACTTCCGCACCTGGTGGGCCGAACGCCGGGTCAACAGCGCGACGTACGGCACCAAGCGCTACCGCCACCACGTCGTCGGGGATCTCACCCTGGACTGCGACACCTGGACCAGCCCCGACGGCAGTGGACAGCGGCTCATGGTGCTCACCGCCGAACCGGGGACCCCCTCGGACGAAGCACTGCGCATCCTCGCCTCCTGGACGGCTCCCGACGACACGCACACCGGACCCGCGACGGCTTCGGAACGGACGGCGTGACGACCGGGGATGAGCCACGATGGCGCCCCGGCACCGGCAGAACCACGCGTGCGGTGATCCGTGCCGCGACGACGGGGAAGCCATCCTGATGCATGCTGACTCGGATGATCTCGTACGTCCGAAGAGCGTGGAGTTTGCGTTGAGAGAACTGCTGGGAATCCTCGGAGCTGCCGTCCTCTGCGCTGTCGTGTGGTCCGTGCTCCTGACCCTGGTCATCCCCCGGCCCTCCAGATCCCGGTTGAACCGCTCGGTCCACTGGGTCGTACTGCAGCCCTTCCGCTTCCTCGCCGACCGGACCTCCAATCCCGCGATCAAGGACAAGATCCTCGCTCCGGCCGCACCGGTGGCGATCCTGGCCGCCCTCCTCAGCTGGCTCCTTTCGCTTCTGGTCGGGTACGCGCTGCTGGAGTGCTCGGTCAGCGGGCTGGACCTGAGAGCCGGGTTCGAGGAGGCTGGTTCGTCCCTGTTCACCCTGGGATTCGCCGGAGACAGGGCGCGGGGTGCCCTGACGGTCGTCGATTTCTTCGCCGCGGCCTCAGGCATGATCATCATCGGCCTCCAAGTCGGTTATCTGCCGGCTCTCTACGGCGCGTATGCCAGGCGGGAGACCGAGGTGACGCTGCTGCAGGCGCGGACGGGAACCCCTTCCTGGGGTCCGGAGATCCTCGTCCGCTACGCCCAGGTCGACCTGCTGGACAGCATCGACCAGTTGTTCCGCGACTGGGAACGCTGGGCAGCCGACGTCAGCGAAAGCCACACCAGTTACCCGGCGCTGGTCCAGTTCCGTTCCCCCCAGCCGGCGCGCAACTGGCTGATCGCCCTGCTGGCCGTCCTGGACGCGGCCTCCCTGCGCCTGGCCCTGAACCCTTCCCAAGCCCAGGCGCACCCGCGCCTGGTGCTGCGCGGCGGCTATGTGTGCCTCCGTGAGATCGCCCAGAGCCGAGGGATCCCCTATGACCCGGACCCCAAACCGGACGGCCCGCTGGACTTGACCTTTGAACAGTTCCGGCGGGGAATCGACCACATGACCGCCCAGGGCTATGAGATCGAGCGCACCCTCGAAGAGGCCTGGCCGCATTTCCGCGGGTGGAGGGTGAATTACGAAGGCCTCGCCTACCGGCTCGCCCGCGACATCGAGGCCGTACCTGCGCCCTGGTCGGGCTCTCGCAGGTCACCGGGTCGCGAGATGCTCCCGCTGACACCGAAGGACCGCAGACCGGCCTGAACCGCGAAATCCTCGGCGCGGACGCCTGCCGACGACACGGTCCGCCGGGCCGGATTTCACCGCGCAGGAGTCGGTCCACGGCGGCCCGGACGCGCCGAGCGAACGCAGAAAGGGTGTCCGGCAGCGCTCGCGTATACCCGGGGCCCCTGCTGAGTGAAGACGTCGTCGGTCGGCCGCAACCGTCGACCACCCCCGTCAAGGATCCGCTGGTCCATGGCCGCCACGTCGTCCGCGGCGAGGTCGAAGTGCATCTGCAGGGGAACCCCGTCGGGCCACCGCGGCGGGACATGGTCCGGCACGTGCTGGACCACGATCACGGGGAATCCGTCGGCCTGCAGAAAGTGATGCGTTTCCGTCCTCGTGACCGAGCCGCCGAGCAGCTGGTGCCAGAAGGAGCTCTCGCTCTCCGGATCCGCGGCGGCAACGATCAGTGACATCAGGCTGACGTTCATGGTGATGCTCCGTTTCGTTCGCGTGGGTGCGACAGGTTCAGCTGAAGACAGCGAGCCAGGACGCGTCGGAGCGCTCCAGGGGTCCGGCAGCGGCGAAACGGCGGGCCGTCGCCGCGCTCAGCCCTCGACTACCACCGGTCACCAGCACGCGCAGACCGGCAAAGCCCTGGTTCTCCATCGTCACGGGCCTCCACCTCCACTAAGGTGAACCTGACTCCGGTAAAGAGTACACACAAACGGAACCCCACTCACCTTATGGAGAACTGTTGCCGCCACCACGTCCGCTGCGCGCCGATGCCCGCCGCAACCGCGAAGCCCTCCTGGCCGCGGCGCGGGAAACGTTCCTTGTCGGCGACGACGCCCATGTGGAGGAGATCGCCCGTCGGGCGGGGGTCGCGGTCGGCACCCTCTACCGCCACTTCGCAACCCGCGAAGCACTCGTCGCGGAGGTCTACCGCCAAGAGGTCGCCCAGCTCTGCGAAGCTCCCGCCCGGCTGCTCACCCAGCACCATCCGGACGAAGCCCTGCGCACCTTCCTGCTGCTGCTTGTGGAGCACGCGGCAGTCGGCAGAGGGCTGGGTGAAGTGCTGGAGAGCATCATGGCGACCGACTCGCCGATCTTCGACGACACCCGCAACGACATGGCCCGCGCACTGGACGAGCTGCTCGCCGCGGGCGTTGCGGCCGGCCTCATCCGTAGCGGCGTCAGCGGACGCACCGTACTGCGCGCCCTCGGCGGCATCTGCGGGATGCGTGCGCAGGGGTGGAAGGACGACGCGGTACGCATCGCCACGATCCTGTACGACGGACTGCGCTACGGTGCGGCGAACCACACGTAGTGCCGCGTCTGCGAACCTTTGCCCTGTGATGACGTGGCGCGCTGTTCGGTTTCCGTTCCCGCACCGGGCGAACGTCGCTTTGACGCAGCACCGACGCCGCCTCGTACGCCTCCACCTGTCAGCTGCTGCGACTGCCGTCGTCGAGTCCGGCGATGACTCGGAGGTCCGCTTCGGACATGTCCAGGATCCCGGCGATCAGGCGGGCTTGCAGCAGATTCGGGTTGTGCCCGCGGCGAAGCATGTGGATGGTGGACATCGACAGTCCGGCGGCCCTGGCCATGGCCTTGACCGGAATCCCGCGCAGGTCCATCAAGGCGGTGAGTATCCGCCCGAACGCGTGCGGCTCCGACCGCCCGGCAGGGGCAACGGCCGGGCCGATGACAACGTCGCCGATCTTGGCCTGGAAGCGGATCAGCCGGTCGCCCGTGAACCCGACCTTCGCCACGAACGGCAGGCTCACGCCGTTGCCGGAGGTGACCGTTCCCGGGATCGACACCTCGGTGAACCTCACGGCGGGATCGCAGCGGTGATCCCCGGTCTCGGCGGGAATTCCCGGCTGGACGCGGTCGATTCTCCAGTCGCGGTTCCACCACGGAAGGTCTTGGAGCACCTCGTTGAAGAAGGGCGGCAGGACAGTCATGTCCACCGGGTCCGGAGGATGCTTCTGACCTACCCATATGACACCGGGCCAGTACCTCAGTGCCGCGATCACGTTCACTGTCAGCACGCGGTTGGCAGTCTCCACGGCACACTCCCCCAGTCGACAGAGCAGTCTCCCATGGCCGGATTCGGTTGCGAGGGACACGATGGTGAGCTTGCCGTCGAGGTGCAGCGGGGGTCAACGGGGTACAACGAGGTGCCGATCAACGGGCGGGGCGACCCGCCAGCCGTCAGACACCCGACGGTAGAATTGATCGACATGGGTGACCACATCACCCGGCGGCAGACCGGCCGTACCTCGATGTCGCGGAGCGATTCAGCGTGGACATAGTCCCTGATTATGTGTTCATCCTGCCGGTGGTGATCATCGCAGCGTGGATCCTGTCGTGGTGGGGGACCCAGCGGGTCCGGTGGATCCTGCTGTCGGCCGCGGCCGTCGTCTCCGTGCTCTGCGTCGTCTTCGGCTGGCATGTGAGGGGGCCGTCCGTGGACCCGCGGACCGTCGGCTGTTCGCCGGCCGTGGAGTGCATGGACGCGCGTCCGCTCTACCTGCTCGCGGCCGGACTGCTCGGTATCGGGTGCTGCCTCGTCCTGCTGATCCTGACGCTCATGGGCGAGGCGATCCGGATCTGGCGGGCGGACCGGGACGCCCCCGCGGGCGAATGAGGACGCGGAGCACTCCGGCCGCGGTGCCGGGCCGCGAGTACCGGGCTACGTAAGGAGCCGGACCTGGCCCCGCCGGGTCCGGTCACGCCGGGTCCGGCTCTCGGCCGTCAACGGCGGCCCAGGCCGACGCCGACGACGCTCTCGACGAAGAGGCTGTCGGCGCCGACCGCGATCATCTGCGCGCCCTGCGCCCGCAGTTCGTCGACGAAGAACGGGGCTCCGCGCGGCACCGGCCGACGGCGGCCATCACGCCAACGCCTGTGCGTTGAGCGGGACTTGCCGCGCCACGGGCGTAAACGCGCCGGGCGAACGCACGGGCGCGGCGGAGCACGCTCCCCGCCGGCGATGGTGCATCCGTGCGGGTCCCGTACCCGGCGAATGTGCACGCGGCGGGATGTACGCGGCGCGGATATGCCCTAAAGTCAGCGCCGAGACGGCGATCGGTCCGCCTGGATGCGGGCCGGCCCGGCAACGGGGGGAGGACCGCTTCATGGATCAGATGGTGCTCAAGGCCCAGCAGTGGGTCAACGCCAAGTACGCCAGCGTGCCGGGGTACAACCCGTGCACCGAGAACGGGATGACCGGCTGGGACACGATCTACAGTCTCATCCGGGGGCTCCAGCACGAACTCGGCATCACCTCGCTGTCCGACAACTTCGGCCCGACGACCTGGGCGGACCTGCAGGCGTACGGCCCGGTCGGCGCGAGTTCCAGCAACATGAACATGCGGACCATCGTGGAGGCCGCCCTCTACTGCAAGGGCTACAGCGGCGGCGAGATCGACGGCGCCTTCGGCCTGGACACCTGCGGCGGACTGAGCTCGCTGATCTCGGACATGGGCATCGCGTCGCACTACAACGGCCTGGTCGCCAACGCGGATCCGAAGGTCTTCAGGGCCCTGATGTCCATGGACGCCTACGTGCAGACGTCGGGCGGCTCGGACATGATCCAGACCTGCCAGCGGTGGCTGAACGACGCGTACTACAGCAAGGGCCAGTTCTTCGTCGGCCCGTGTGACGGGCACTTCTCCCGCAACGTCCAGCAGTCCCTGGTCCTGGGCATCCAGTACCAGATGGGCCTGACGGACTCCCAGGTGACCGGCTCCATCGGACCGACCACCGAAGGGGCGTTGAAGACGACCGCGTACGTCTCCAGCGGCTCGACGGGCAATTGGGTCCGGCTCTTCCAGTGCGCTGTCGGCTTCAACGGCTACGACAACCACTGGGGGGACGGCGGCGGGACGTACGGCTCCGATCTGGCCGGCACGGTGACGGCCTTCCAGAAGTTCTGCGCGCTCGACGCCAACGGCGCGGGCGACTACCAGACGTGGATGTCGCTGCTGGTGTCGACCGGCGACCCGGACCGCCCGGGCACTGCGTTCGACTGCATGTACCCGCTGAACCCCACGACGATCAAGACGGTGAAGGACAACGGGTACTCGATCGTCGGCCGTTACCTCACCGGCGGCACCACCAAGGTGCTGACCAACTCCGAGATCGCGCTCATCTTCGACAACGGCATGTCCTTCTTCCCGCTCTACCAGGAGGAAGGCAACCAGCTCAGCGACTTCGGCTACGACCAGGGTGTCGCGGCCGCCCAGGCCGCGTACCAGGCGGCCATGAACTTCGGCATCCCGGGCGGCACGGTCATCTACTTCTCCGTGGACTTCGACGCCACCGACGCGGACATCGACAGCGCGATCATCCCGCACTTCAGGGGCATCACCGCCGGGATGCCCATTATCGGGACGTACACGATCGGCGTGTACGGGTGCCGCAACGTCTGCAGCCGCCTCGCGGCCGCCGGCCTCACCAACCGCAGTTTCGTCAGCGGCATGTCCACCGGCTACAGCGGCAACCTCGGCTACCCGCTCCCGGACAACTGGGCCTTCGACCAGATCAAGGACTTCACCCTGGCCTCCGGCACCAGCGGCTCGGTGGAGATCGACAACGACATCGCCTCCGGCCGGGACCTCGGTCTCAACAGCGTGTCCCGGCCGCGCGACCCCAACGACGGCTTCCACACCTACCTGATCTGGCTGGAGGCCAGGGCCGGCCAGTGGATCGCGCAGGGGAACAACAGCCGGTCCGCACCCCTGCTGGTCTCGCAGTACCTGCGCGTGCGCGACGGGCTGAACAAGGAGACCTTCGCCGACGACGTCTTCGGTTCGCTCGACCAGGGCTTCATCGACTTCGTCAACGGCTATCCCGACATGCCGTTCGCGGCTCCGCTGCGCGACCCCGGCTACCTGTGGGACACCGACCCCGACCACTTCGGCGCGTCGTTCGGCGCCGTCGTCGACCACGGCCGCGTCTCGGACCTCACCGACTGCAACCTGGCCGACTTCGGGTCCTGGGGCGGCGACCTGGTCAGCGTCCTGGGGCAGTTCCACCAGAGCGGGCTCTCCGACGACCAGGCCTACAACTTCGCCATGGGCAAGATGTTCACCCGGGACGACAACACCTTCTTCTCGCTGAGCGACTTCCTCGCCAACATGGACGCCTGGGTCCTCGGCTACCCGGCCCAGCAGGGCTCCTCGCAGCCGCTGTCGACGGGCTTCCAGACGAACTACGCGTCCGTGGAGTCGGCCGGCAAACGCAGCACGGACTTCTACCAGATCCGGTTCAACAGCAACCCGGACACCCTCGGAGACGCGGCCATCAGTGCCATCGGCCGCGGCGACAACGAGACCAACCTCATCCGGGCGGCCTTCTGGCTCGACCAGTTCGGGTCGATCACGTGCCCGACTCCGCAGTCGATGTCCGACGCCTCGATCGTCGCCGTGGCGACGGCGTTCCGGGACGCCGTTCTCCAGAACTGTTCCCTCTGAGGAATCGAGGAGCCGAGATGACTTCCATGAACTCCAAGGCCAGCCGCAGACAGGTACTGGTCCTCGGCGGCCTGACGCTGGGCGCCGGCGTCGTCAACATCGCCGGCCTCGGCGGCACGGCGTATGCCGATTCCACCACCGGTGACGTGACACTGGTCCCGGTCGGCGCGAGCCCGGTCGTGGTACTGCCCGGGGTCGGCGTCCAACCCGCCGCATTCCCCCGGCAGTTGGCCGTCCAGGTCCAGCACGCCGGCACCGACCTGCCCGCCGGGACACAGGTCGCGATCACCTACGACCCCCGCCTGTACTCCCCACTGCCCACCGCCATGGTCACCACCGGCCGCCACCGGGTGCACACCACCAGCACGACCACCACCGACCCCAAGACGACCCTGGCGACCTGCACGGTCACCCTGACCGAGGCGCTGCCCGCCGGCAGCGAACCGGTCGTCGTCGTGGGAACCGCCTTCCCGGTGCTCTACCCGCTCGACCTGGTCGTCGCACCCGCCGGCGCGACCGCCGCCGTGGGCCGCAAGAACACGAAGCCGACCGGCCGACACAGCCTCCAGCCCCGCCGGCCCGCTGCGTTCGGCGGCGTCGCCACACCGTGGGGCATCGAGGTCAGCGGCGTGTGGGAGCGCTACGAGTGGGCGGACGGCAAGCGCTGGTACTACTACCCGGCCCGCATCACCCTGCACAACGTCGGGCCGGGCACCGCCCCGGCGGCCGCGGCGTTCTCCGTCGCACTGGACCCCCAGGTCGTACGCGACGTCAGGATCACCGGCGCCCAGCTCAACCACAAGGCGCACGACGCGGGCGTACGGCAGCTGGCGAGCAGCCGGACCGCGTCGCTGTTCGAAACCCGTTGGAGCACGCGGGTGCGCCTCAAGGCCGGCGACCAGCTCGACCTCGCCGTGACAGTGACGACGCACAAGCCGGCGCGTGACCTGCCGACGATCAAGCACCCCACGGTGGGACTGATCGACACCGGCAACCACGTCACCCAGCGGCAGACCGGCCTGACCTCGCTGTCGCGCATCGACTCGAGGTGGGAGTAGTAGCCGACCGGACCGGTGGCGGGAAAAAGGCTCGGGGGAACGGGGACCGCGGCTGGTAGCTCGCGGTCCCCGTCCCTGACGCCGCCCGCGGAGGTGCGACCCATGAACGCTGTATCGCTGTGGGTGCCCCGCCGTCCCGCCACGGTCGGGCGATCGACGCAGGTGTCGCCGGGAGCGCGTCGACAACAAGGTACTTTTCACGTCGCCGCCATCAACGCGCCCGGTCACGGCGACCGGCCTCGCAGCGCGCACGACGAGCACGACATCGCCGAACTGCGCAGGGCGCATGCGGCGGCCGAGCCGGCGGGGCCGATCGTCGTCCCCCGCAACGCCCGCCTGGCGGAGCTCGCCGTGCCCCCCACACAGCGCAGGACGACGGGTCTTCCTGTTCCCGGGACGCCCCTCGGGGCCCCCTGCAGCGCCAGCAGCGCTCAGAGTCTTCTGCGAGCCCACGGCCTGCCGAACCTGGCCGCGCGCAACATCGCGATGATCGATGCCGTAACGGACCTGCCGCCGATCGTGGTCAGTGACCTGTTCGCGGCCACCCGGCGAATGCCTGTGTCGGACGTCAGCGGGGGGCTCCGAGGGCTGGGCACGGATCAGGTCATCGACGGTCAGCTGCGCGAGGAACGGCGCATACCGCTGCTGCGCCCCCTGCTTGCTGAGGCCGCGGGGCGCACCGATGTCCGTCCAGGAACACCCCTCGGCCCGCACCATCTCCACGAACAGACCGACCCGGCTGCTGCCAAGAGCGTTAAGGTCACCGGCGACCTGCTCCGCATGGGCGATCTGCTGGACGGGATCGCGGGGCTCGTCGACACCGGCGAGGATCACCAGCCCGGCGAGTTCAGGCAGCGTAGGCAGCTGAGGCATGTCAACGCTGTAGCTGACTACTTCGTCGTGTCAACAATCTCTTGACGACGACGGTTGGGTTGGCAAGATCCTGGTAAAGCAGGCGTGCCCCTCTGCGCCGCCCGTGCGCCTTCCTGGGGACAGCAGCGGAGCCGCACGATAGCTGTGTAAGCCCGGCCGGCCGAATGCCGTCCTGCCGCGTGACCGTGACGATGGCCCCTGCTGCGGGAGGTCTGTGCCGCTTTCCGCCCTCCGGTGTGCCGGGGTGCTGCTGTGCTGCTGTGCTGCTGTCCTGCTGTGCGAGGAGCAAGGCGCGTCATCTCATCCCACGTGGCCCAGGACCAGGAGCCGACACAGTGACCCCGACTGACCGCGAATCCCCCGAGCCGCGCGGTTCGCGCGCCGACGCCTCAGAGCGCCTCATCACGGTGCGGAGCGCCCCCGGGGCACTTCCGCTGGTCGGGCACCTGGTCCGGCTCGCGCGGAACCCGTTGGGGTTTCTGCGGTCGTTGCCCGAGCACGGTGACCTGGTCTGGGTCCGAGCCGGAAGACGAAAGGCCCTGGTGGTCTGTGCCCCCGACCTGACCCGCCAGGTCCTGCGCGACGACCGGACCTTCGACAAGGGCGGGCCCATCTTCGACCGCGCGCGGGAGATCGTCGGGAACGGACTCGCCTCCTGCCCCCACGGTGATCACCGGCGCCAGCGGCGCCTGGTCCAGCCGGCCTTCCACTCCTCTCGGCTGCCCGGCTACGCCCAGGCGATGACCGAGCACATCGACGCGCTCACCCGGAGCTGGCACGACGGGCAGGAAATCGACGTCCTTACGGAGATGCTGACCCTCACCACCCGGATCCTCACCGTGACGACCTTCGGCAACGCCCTCACCCCTGCGGCCACCGGTACGCTCCTCGACGACATCGCCGTCGTGCTGGCCGGAGTGACCCGACGGGCCCTCATCCCCCCGCCACTTGACCGGCTGCCGACGCCCGCCAACCGTCGCTATCAGCAGGCACTCGAGCGATTGCACCTGACCACCCGACGGATCGTGGCCGACCACCGGGCTGAAGCTGCCGACGGGGACGACTTACTGACAAGGCTGATGGCCGCCCGCGACACCGCCCCGCCGGCCGCGGACGAACACGCACCTCCCGGCGCCGGACTGTCCGATGCCGAACTGGACGACCAGGTCATGACGTTCCTGCTGGGCGGGGTCGAGACGGCGGCCACCGCACTGTCCTGGGCCCTGCACTGGCTGGCCGGCCATCCCTCTGTCCTGAACCGGCTGCACGCCGAGGCGGACCTCGTCCTCGAAGGCCGGGCCGCGACCCTGGACGACCTCCCGCGCCTGGAACTGACCGCGCGGATCCTCACCGAGACCCTGCGGCTGTCCCCGCCGATCTGGATCTTCACCCGCATCACCACCGCCCCAACCGAACTCGGCGGTCTCCGCCTCCCGGCCGGAACCGTCGTCGTCATCAGCCCCTACCTCGTCCACCACCGCCCGGACCTCCACCCCGGACCGGAGCTCTTCGATCCCGACCGGTGGGCCCCGCAGCACACCCCGCCTCCGGCCCGTGACGCCTTCCTCGCCTTCGGAGGCGGCGCCCGCAAGTGCATCGGCGACACCTTCGGACTGACCGAGGCCGCCTTGGCGCTGTCCACCGTCGCCGCGCGCTGGCACCTGAGCCCCGTCCCGGGACACGAGTGCCGTCCCGCGCCGGGAGCGGCACTGACCCCGCGCGGGCTGCGGATCCGCGTCACCGCGCGGCCCCACCCGCCGGCCGACGCGGCCGCCCCACCCCGATCGCCGACCCAGGCCCCCGACTCCCCGTGCCCGCCCGACGGTTCGACGGTCCGACGGGCCGGAACTCGCCCGCCGGGCCCGACGCCGAACGGCCCTCGTGACCGCTGAGCGGCCCTCGTACCTGCTGAGCGGCCCTCCGCACCTGCTGAGGTTTGTGCCCCGACCGCCCTCCCCCCGAGGTAACCGCCATGACCGCACGTCCTGGAACCCGACTCGGCGACTACTGGATCCCCTGGTCCGTCAGGGCGCCCAACCCGAACGCCGACCACGCCCGCCGGTACTCGAACCAGTGGGCCGTCGACGTCGGCCTCGCGCGTACTCCGCAGGAGCAGGCATGCATCCGCGCGTGGGATCTGGTCGAACTCGCGGCACGGACCACCCCCGACGCCGGCCCGGACGGTCTCGCCCTCGGCGCCTGCTGGCTGGCCTGGTCCGGCGCGGTCGACGATCACCTGACGGCCCTTCCCCTTGCCGAGCACGACGCTTTCACCGAGCGACTGGCGGAAGTCCTCACCGCCAACACCGGCACCACCGCGGACGACCACCCCCTCGCCCGGACGATGGACGACGTCTGGCAGACCTCGCAGCGCCGCATGTCCCCGGACTGGGCCGTCCGCTTCCGGTCGGAACTCATCAGGACCTTCGAGGCCATGCGCATCGAGGTCATCCAGCGCAGCACCGGTGTGATCCCGGACTTCCACAGCTATCTGGCTGCCCGACGCCCCAGCTCCGGTACGGAGCCGTTCTTCGAGCTCGCCGAACTCGCCAACGGCGAAGAGATCCCCGAGCACATCACCCGGCTCGGCCTCGTCCGTACGCTGCGCGACCTCACCATCGACCACGTCTGCTGGACCAACGACATCATCTCGTACGACCGCGAGAACGCCCTGTTCGAAGGCACCTGGGGTCTTGTCCCGGTGATCCGGAACGACCATCCGCACTTCACGCACACCCAGGTCGTGGACCATATCGTCGAAATGGTGAACGAACGGGCCCGCTCGTTCTTCCACATCGCAAGCGGACTTCCCGAGTACGCCGCCAGCCTGAACCTGTCCGAGACCGACCGGAACTGGCTCACCGGACAGGTCGCTGTCCTCCAGAACTGGCTCGTCGGAAACCTGGACTGGCACTGTGCCACCGCGTATCTGCGCTACCAGGACCACCGCGGTCCCGACGGCAGCCTGCGCACCCTGCACAGCCCGTTCGCCCCTCAACCGGCCAGCGTCTGACCTGCTCACACCACCGTCAGCTCCTTGACAGGCATGCATACCGCTGACCGCCCCGGTGATCGGCACCCCGCGCGTCCGGCCCGTCCGGTCGCCCCGCCGGCCCGAGCGCACGACCGGCGGGGCGAACGGGGCAGGTAAGGGGCGCGCATGACACCCGACGCGGGTGCGTGGGCTGGTGGGCCACTCGTTCATCCGGCGAGGCATCGGCACCCTGCCTCCGCTGTCCCTGGCCACCCCGCTATTGACCCCTGGAAGAGGCACGTTGAAGCTCTCGTCGAGTCAGATTTGCCTTCGCGGGCCCGTGCTGTGCGTCCTGAACGCGCGGGAATGGTCGCATCGAGACCGGAGT
Source organism: Streptomyces sp. DvalAA-14 (assembly GCF_900091855.1). Taxonomy (GTDB): domain Bacteria; phylum Actinomycetota; class Actinomycetes; order Streptomycetales; family Streptomycetaceae; genus Actinacidiphila. The sequence goes on along the minus strand of NZ_FMCH01000325.1, from coordinate 33,215 downwards.
GTGCCCGCTGAAGCGCACGTGTCCGTTGATCAGCGAGATCGCCCCGATCGGCACGCCGCCGAGGCCGGTAAGCCGTCATGACAGGACACGCCTCCGTGCCGCCCGTCTCCGCACCGGCCGTGCAAGCCGGTGTGGACGCGGCGTGGGTGAGCCGTCAAGTCACCGACGTCCTGGATGCATTCTTGGCGGACAAGACAGCCTGGGCCCGCACGGCAGGCCTGCCCGCAGATGTGCCCGCGGCCTTGGGGGAGTTCCTGGCGGCCGGCGGCAAGCGGATCCGGCCGCTGCTGTGTGTGCTCGGGTGGCACGCGGGCCAGGGCCGCGGCAGTGCGCAGCAGGCCGTGCGGGTCGGCGCCGCGCTGGAGATGTTCCACGCCTTCGCGCTGGTCCACGACGATGTCATGGACCGCTCCGACACGCGGCGTGGCAGACCCGCGATGCACCGCTCGATCGCTGCCCGCCACGGTCGCGGACGCACCTCCGCGGAGGCCGAGAAATTCGGGGCGGGGGCGGCGATCCTGGCGGGAGACCTCGCCCTGATCTGGTCCGACGAGCTCGTCCGCGGCCGTGAGACCGGCCTCGATACGGCGCAGTGCGAACGGGTGCTGCCGCTGTTCGATCTCATGCGTTCCGAGGTGATGTACGGCCAGTACCTCGACCTGATGGCGACCGGCCGTCCCACCGTGGTGATCGAGGACGCCCTGCGCATCATCCGCTACAAGACCGCCAAATACACCATGGAACGCCCCCTGCACATCGGCGCCACCCTCGCTACGGCCGATGAGGGCCTCCTCGCCGCCCTGAGTGCCTTCGCCCTGCCGCTGGGGGACGCCTTCCAACTCCGCGACGACCTCCTCGGCGCCTTCGGGCGCCCTGAGACGACCGGAAAATCCACCCTGGACGACCTGCGCGAGGGCAAGCACACCGTGCTGATCACCCACGCCCTTCGCCACGCGGACGCCGACCAGGCGGAACTGCTGCGGACGCTGTACGGCGCCCCGGAACTGGGCGACGAGGGCGCAGACGCAGTGCGGGCGGTGCTGCGCGACCTCGAGGCCGACCGGGTCGTCGAGGACATGATCCGCAGTCGCTACGCACAAGCCGTCGCGGCGCTGGACGAGGCACCGGTTCCGGAGGCTGTGCGGACTCAGTTGCGGACACTGGCCCGACAGGCCGTATGGAGGACGTCATGACCAGTCCGCCGGGGGTCCGTCACGGTCCAGGCGCCGTACGGGGGCTCGGGCGGAGCGGACGCCGCGACCGACTCGGCGGCATCTTCCAGGAGTACCAACCTGCCGCCTGACCAGTCCGGAGGATCAATCGGCACCCACAAGCTGCGGGAGCCGCACTGGCCCCGTGGCCCCTCAGCGGCGATGGCCCCGGGCCGTCCAGTCAGGTCGTCGAGGCTCGGCCGCACGAGCCGGCCGCCGCCGGGAGGAAGAGCGTGGCGTTCCCGCACGGGGAGCCGGACGCGGCAGGCCCAGCCGGGGTGGCGACCCGATCTGCCGACCGGCGTCGGCCCGGATAGTGAGGCACGCTGGAAGTGGAGGTGGTTACGTGCCATCCGATGATCCCCTGATGGTGGTGGACAGCACGGGCGTCGTCGTGGAGTGGAGCCGGCCGGCCGAAGAATTGCTGGGGCGGACCGCGGACGAGGTGGTGGGCCGCCCGGCGGCAGCCCTCGTCACCGATGCGGACCCGGACCCCGGGCGGGGCACACCGGCCCTGCGCCACCGCAATGGCCACGCGGTAGCGACCGGGCTGCGGGTGCAACCGGTGGTGCGCCCTGATTCCTCCGTCCTCTGGGCAGTGCATCGGGCAGGAACGGATGAGGATTCCCCCGCTGAGGGGACGGCGCTCCTGGAGTCCACTTTCGCCAGGTCGCCGGCCGGCCTGCATATTCTGGACAGCGGACTCAGGATCATCCAGATGAACTCCGCGGCCCAGATCCTGTGCGCGGAGCCCGCGCAGCGGTTGCTCGGGCGTCGCATCACGGACGTGTACGACCTCTTCAGCCCGTCACGAGTCGATGCGATGCTCCGCGAGGTGCTGGAGAGCGGGGCGCCGGCCCCGGAGCGTCCGGAGGCCGCCCACTCGAAGGCCGAACCGGGCCGGGTGTGCGTGCTCTCGCTGTCCGCGTTCCGGTTGCAAGATCCGCAGGGGACCCCCTTGGGAGTGGCGGTGATCGTGCGCGACGTCACCTCCGTCGACGCGGCGCGCGCCAGGACACGGGTTCTGGAAGCTGTCCGGGATCGGGTCGGACAGACCCTCGACGTGGTGGCCACCTGCGAGGATCTGGCCGATTCCCTGGTGCCGGGCTTCGCCGACGTCGCCATTGTCGAAGTGGTTGACTCGGTTGTCCGCGGCGAGGAGCCGCCGCTCGGCCCGGCGGCCCGGGGGGTGCCGCTGCGCCGCGTGGCGGCCGTCTCCAGCGGCAGGCAGTACGAAGCCTGGGCACATCCCGTGGGCGATGTCCGCAGTCTCCCGGCGCCGACCCCCTACTCGCAATCCCTGACCGACCTGCGGACCCGCCTGGTCGACCTGGGCCCGGACACTCCCTGGTTGGACGCGGACCCGGCGCGCGCCGAGGCAATTCGTGCGACGGGCGGCCGTTCGCTCATCGTCGCGCCGCTGAGCCTGCGCGGGATGGTGCTCGGCCTGGTGAGTCTCTACCGGTCCCGGAGCGGTGCCGGCTTCGACGAGGAGGACGTCGATCTGTCCCTCCTGGTGGCCTCCCACGGAGCGCTTTCCATCGACAACGCCCGCCGCTTCACCCGCGAGCACACCGTCGCCAGCACGGTCCACCAGCATTTGCTGCCCCAGCGCCCCACCTCGCAGAGCACGGTGGAAACCGCCCACGTCCAGGATTTCGGCAGCAGCGGCGGAGGGGCCTGGTTCGACGTCTTCGGCCTGTCCGGAGGCCGTACCGCCCTGGTGGTAGGCGAAGTCAGCGGACAGAGCATCCACACGGCCGCCGCAATGGGTCAGCTGCGAACGGTCATCCGCTCCCTGTCCGCCCTCGATGAGGAGCCCGACGACCTGCTCGCGCGCGTCGACGACACCGTGAACCAGTTGGCCGCGGAGCGCGCCGCGCTCCCGCCGGGTGACCCCCTGCGCCGGGAAGCTCTCACCGCCAGCTGCCTGTACGCGATCTACGACCCCTTCACCTCCACCATCACCGTGGCCCGCGCGGGCCACCCCTCCCCCGTCGATCACACATCCCGACGGCAGCACCGAAATCCCCGACCTTCCGGAGCGGGCACAACTGGGCACCGGGGAAGGGCTGCCTTTCAGCGCCACAACCCTGAACCTCCATTCCGGAAGCATCCTGGGCTTCTACACCCCCGCCCTGCTCCAGTCCAAGCCGCTGGCGACGGACACACTCCGGCAAGCACTCGCCAGGCCCGAGCGCCCCCTGCAAAGCCTGTGCGACGACGCCCTCTACCGGCTGCGGGCCGGCACCAGCCACGGAGACGCTCTTCTCCTCCTCGCCCGCGTCCACCCCTTCCCCGATACCGTCACCGCGGAGTGGCCGCTCCAGGACTCCCTCGAGGCCGTAGCCACCGCGCGCGCCCTCGTCCGCCGTCAACTCACCGACTGGAACCAACCCGCGGAAACCGTGGACTCCACCGAACTCATCGTCAGCGAACTCGTCACCAACGCCGTCCGCTACGGGCGCGCTCCCCTGCGGCTGCGGGTCATCCGTGACCGCGCGCTCACCTGCGAGGTGCACGACAGCAACGACACGACGCCGCGCATGCGCCACGCCCACACGGTCGACGAGGGCGGGCGAGGACTGTTCATCGTCGCCCAGGTCGCCGACAACTGGGGTACCCGCTACACGGGCGACGGCAAGGCCGTCTGGACCGAACAGATCCTTCCGGACGGGTAGCCGGCAGCAGATCACGCTCAGCCGCCGAGATGGGCATGGCGGAAGCTCTCCGGCGCCGGAGCCATGGGACACCGCTTCTACGACTGGGCCCTGGCCGACATCACCGACGACCGGCCAGGCCACCGCCACCTCCTCGTCCGCCGTAACCGGCGCACCGGTGAAATCGCCTTTTTCCGCTGCCACCCGGCGGATCGGGTGCCGCTGTCCACCGCCGTGAGAGTGGCGGGGCGCAAGGTGGAGAGCGGCCAAACGCGGCAGTCGGCGAGCCATCTCGTCTCGGTCATCGAAGTCGAAGTTCCAGGCCGGGTCGAGCTCGGGGTACCGGATGGTGAACGCGTCGGCAGGGAGCTGCTCGCCGGTCGCCGTGATGTGTGCGTTCCAGGCGATGCTCAGCATGTCCTCGCCGTCCGGATCCACGCCCTCGGCCGCCGTGGTCAGGACGACGGGCAGGTCCGCGAGCCCGTCAGGTTCGGCGACTATGCGCTCGAAGGTCTCAAGTCCCTGCGCGATCAGCCAGCCGCGGAAGTACTCGAAGCCGTCGTCGGAGCATCCGCCGTTGATGAGGTAGGCGGCGGCCCACAAAGGGTTCGTGTAGGAGTGAGCCGTCAGGTCCCACAGCACCTGCTGAGCGGCAACAATGTCCTCCGCCGGGTGAGCGGCCAGCAGCGTGGTTGCTTCGCTGGCGATCGTTTCGCTCGCGTTCGGGTCGAAGCGCCGAGTCGTACAACGACCCGCCGTAGAGCCCCCTCGTCACAGCGCGGCCACCCGCCACCCGGAGTTCCACGGCTGTGACCCGCGGTAGTGATGTCGGTGGAACGCTCGCCGTTCCGATGGCCGAGCTGCGTTCCGCCGGGGCTGCCGGCGACCGACGGGCCGCTGGTGAAGGTGCGGCTCCCCGAGGGCCAGGAGCATCGTGGGATGTACAGAACCCTCACGAAGGAGTCTGAGATGAGTGCCTTGGTACGCCCCCGCGACGGCCGCGTGATCGGCGGTGTGTGCGCCGCGCTCGCCAACCGGTTCGGCACCTCCGCGACGACAATGCGCATCATTTTCCTGGTGTCCTGCCTGCTGCCGGGACCGCAGTTCGTGCTCTACATCGTGCTGTGGATCGTCCTCCCGGGCGAGAACCGGACCGCGACGCCAGCCCGGTAGCCGCGCCGCAACGGGCCGCGCCCCCTGCCGTGACAGGGGCGCGGCCCGTTCGCACAGGTGCGGGTCAGCCGCCGACCGGGAGACAGGCGAGCAGCCCGGCGGCCGGGCGAATGAACCGGGTCGGCCTGCCGCAACCCAGCGTTAACCGAACACCACATGTAGTGACCACCGACCGGGCAGGCACGACCCGTGAGCAGCGCCCACCGGGACGGGGAGCGAGCCTCGGGCCTGCCGGCGGCCGACGGGCCGCCACCGGGCAGCATGGCCGCCTGGTCGACGAGCCGGCGCCCGTCGACTTCCGACACCGGCCGGCCGCCGCGAGCCCATCCAGGGCCACGCGTACGACACCGTCCCCACACGAGCGGCCCGGCGCCGGTCCCGGCCTGGCGGATCGAGGAACCCGTCTACGTCGCCACGGAGCGCGGGCCGGCCCGCATCGTCCACCGCGGCGACTGCCGCGCTCTGCGCGACCTGTCCCGGCCCGCCACCACCGAGCCGGCCCGCGCCGTACTCGAGCACCGACCGCGACCAGGTCCGCGCCAGCGGCATCGTGCCGGCCATCGCCCGCCGCGGCACCCGGCACGGAACAAGCTCAGGCAAGGAAGGGGCCGGGCTGCTGCTCGGCCCCCTTCTCGGGTTTGCTGGTCACCAGATGCCGCTGCGCGTCGCTAGGCGGCGAACCGGTCGATCACGGCCGCGCAGAACGCGGGCAGGTCGGCCGGGGAGCGGCTGGAGGTGAGCCAGCCGTCGGTGACGACTTCTTCGTCGACCACATCGGCGCCGGCGTTGCGCAGGTCGGTGCGGATGCTGGGGAACGAGGTGATGCGGCGGCCGCCGACGACACCGGCTTCGGCCAGCGTTTCCGGTCCGTGGCAGATGGTCGCGACCGGCTTGCCGGTCCCGGCGAACTCCTTGACGAAGCCGACCGCGTCGTCGCTCATGCGCAACTGGTCGGGATTCATTGTGCCGCCGGGCATGAGCAGCGCGTCGTAGTCCTCGGGGGAGGCGTCCGCGACGAGCTTGTCGACCGAGAACGTCCCCGCGGGGTCGAGGTCCATCTGGCGGGCCTGGATGTCGCCGGTGTGCAGGGAGAGAAGTTCGGTCTGCGCCCCCGCTCCGAGCAGTGCGCCGCGGGGCTCTTCCAGTTCCACCCGCTCGACGCCGTCTGTGGCCAGGATCGCTACCTTCCGGCCCTGGAGTGTCTGTGCCATGGTCAGGGCTCCTTCGATGATCGTCTGGGTACCCAGGCCCCCGAGCCCCCGAGTGCAACCCCCTCCTTCCAGCGTTGCATCCTGCGGCGCCCGGTCCAAATGCCCCGCGGAGGGGCAAAAGCCTTCGTGATGCCTGCCCGTCGGCGCGGATCGTGCTCCGCCCGCCCGGTCGCTCAGTGCCCTCGGCGCAGCGGGGCGGGTTCTCGAACGCGAGCGCCGTGCGCCCACGGCAGCAATCGCCGGGCGGAGAACAGCGCCGTTGTCGCGAGCGCGCGAGCGCGGTGGCGCTGCGGCGGCGATGACTTTCTGTAAGCCTCTGGAGCGTGCGCGCGGAGAGGACGCGCCAGCGCGATGCCCTCGTACGGACCGCCCCGCTCCCCGGCGAAGCCGAACTCCGGTGCCGCATCGGGCAACGTTCGCCCGGTGGTGATGTGTCGTCAGGTTGCTGCGCCGGGCGACACGGAGCCGGCCGAGTTGTCAGCCCAGTGCAAGGCGTGTGCGGCGTGCGGTGTGTGCGGGCCACTCCGCTGTGGTGAACCAGAACAGGGCCGCGCACAGGAAGGCCGCTGCCGCGTAGACCAGCGATTGTGTGACGGAGTCGTTTCGTGCGCCGGCGACGAGCGCGCCGGCCGCCGACAGTGCCAGGGCGATGGCCGGCAGCGCACGAGGACACCGCGTGATGCCTGGTGCGGTGGCCGACGGCAGCAGCCGCACCGCGAGGCTGTAGCAGGCGCAGGCCAGCAGTGTGGCCCCCAGTACGTCGCTGGGACGGTGGTGGTGGATGGCCTGGACGGCGGCGGCGCTGACGGCGAGCCACAGCATGCCGGCCGTGGTGACGTAGGGGCGGATGCGGGGGGAAGCGATGAGGACGGCGCCGAGGGCCAGCCCGGCGGCGACGGCCACGTGCCCGCCGGGGAAGCTCCCCTCGGTGAACCAGACAGGCGCGTGTATCAGGTCGGGGCGGGGCAGGATCTTCTTGAGGACCTCCGCGCCGCCGAACGTGACTGCGGCGACCCCGATCGCCGCGCAGCCTTGCCACCAGCACCGCCGCACCAGGGTTACGGCCACGAACACGGCCACGCCCGCAATCAGGGTGGGCATGGCGGTTTCGCCCAGCGGCGGCAGGGCCGACGATCGGTAAGCCGCCCCCGACCAGTCGTAGATCCATGCCGGTCTGGCGCTGAACCCTTTGAGCACGGCGTTCTCCGCCCGCTGCCCGAACGGGGTGCAGACAGCGATCAGGTAGACCGCCAGGAGCCCCAAGAGGTACAGCGGAGCTGAGACCCGAGGTCGTATCGTCCGCGAGAGGCTGCGTTCGGCCGTGGTTTCCGGGACCTGGCCGGGGGCGTCCGGCTGCGCGAACAGGGTTGAGGGATCTTGCTGAGTCATCGCGTTCTCTGTTCTTCGTGGGGGGCGTACGGTCACGCGCCTCTCCTGGCATGCGATGGGCCGACAGGCCCGGCCGGCCCACCGGGGATCTGCTCCTATTCGAGGAGCGCGCGGCCCTGCCGGCGCTGGGCGGCGATCGCCAGGACCGGGAGGGGCGCCATCAGGAGAACGAAAACGACCAGGTCCGGCAGGGACTGCACGAACCCGTTCGGCTGAGTGACGATCGCCTGCGTGCGGATGAACGTGAACGCCGCGACGGGGATCAGCCACCGGTAGTCGCCGGTGGCGGCCGTCGCCACCCACGCAGCGATCAGCGCGGCGACTTCGAGGGCGAACAGGCCGCGTTGGAAGGAGGGACTGATGGAGATGATGTGCAGGCTCCCGGCCACGAACATGGCGAGCACGACGGGGATCAGCCAGCGGTACGAGTGGCGCCGCAGCCGGCCAGGACGGCAGGCCGCCAGCACGGCGCACGCGGTGCACAGGGTCCCCGACAGCACCAGGTCACGGGCCGTTATCGGGGCGCCCAGCCCGTAGTAGCCCAGGCCTGCCTTGCCCTCGTCGCCGAAGAGCGTATTGCTGTTGAACGTGTCACCGGCGTAGATCATCGCTGCTGCGGCCGGCAGCGCGATCCACGCCTTGCCGCGCAGCAGGGCGATCAGGCAGACCAGCGGAAGCAGCCCGTAGGGCAGGAGCCGTGTCCGCGTGCTGGGACTTTGCGCCCAGGGGTACCAGCCGGAGAAGTGGAAGGCGATGGCATGCCGTCCGGGATCGATGTGCAGTGCCCAGTGCCACACATCCTGCAGGTACGGCACCAGCGCCAGCGCGGCGAGGACGAGAGCGGTCACATGGATGCCGTCCAGCCACCACGACCTGGCCGTGTCGTCGACGACGGCGCGGGCGCGGGTCTGCACCCCGGCACGCGCCAGGGCGACGACCTCCCGCGGCGGGGGCCACGAGCGGCCGGGATACGCCTCGGAGAGGCAGGCCAGCACCTCCTCTCCCTGCTGGGAACGGTAGGGCTCGGGGTAGGCCGCAAGCAGCAGACGGTTCATGCCGGCGCCGCTCCGGCATCCCGCGAGCGTCCGATGACGACAGCCGCCGCCTGCTGCATCCGCAGCGCCTCCCGGCCGAGCATCTCGCTGCCGTCCTCGGTGAGCCGGTAGTACCGCCGCGCCCGCCCGTCCACGATCTCCTCGCCGCCGGCGGCCACCAGTCCGGCCCGCTCCATCCGCTCCAGCGCGCCGTAGAGAGTGCCGACAGCGATCCGGAGCCGCCCGTCGGTGGCGTGCTCGGCAGCCTTGATGATGCCGTAACCGTGCAACGGTCCGTCCATGAGCGCAGCAAGGATGAAGTATTGCGGTTCCGTCAGGGACGGGTTCTGCCGTGTCATGGGTCGAGTATATATCGAGCTACGAAATATATCTGCCAGCCCTGGGCGTTCGCGGGTCGTCGAACGGGAGGACTCCGCAACCCGGCCCTGCACCCCACGACCAGCCCTCCCCGTCCGGCGAACAAGAAAGCCGTCCGTGCCGAGGAGTCGGTGAGGTAAGTCGCCCCCCTTCGCCCGAACGGGTGAAGCGGCATCCGGACGCCACCGCGAAGCGAAGCCGAGATGCTTCTCTGTTCAGACCGGGCCGAGCGGGCCGTCGAGCAGGACCAAGCACGGCGACGGCAACAACAGGCAGCCCAATTCGGCGGGCAGCGACGGGCGGGCGCATGTCGGCCATCCCGGATGCGTCCCAACGGCGGCCCACAGCCGCCGCGCAGCAGGACATTTGCTCAGGTCAGGGTCATGGATGGTGGGACATGCCAGGCGCCTTCTCAGCGCCTGATCCCTGTTGTGGCCGGCGCTGTCCGTGCCCGGGGACCACGCTGGTGATTCCCGGCTGGCCATCAAGGACTGCATGAGGATTTCGGCAGGGCACGGTCACAGCACCTCGAGCGGCTGCTTGCGGTCCGGTGGCGGGAATGCGGCGTCCAGGGCGCGCAGGTCGTCCTCGGTGAGGAGCAGGTCGAGGGCGGCGCGGTTCTCCTCGACGTGTGCGACGGTGGACGCCTTGGGAATGGCGATGACGTCGTCCCGGCGGAGCACCCAGGCGAGCGCCACCTGCGCGGGGGTGCTCCCGTGCGCTTCGGCGACCGCGGCCGGTGCCGGATGGCCGAGCAGCCGGCCCTGTTCCACCGGTGAGTACGCCATGACCGGCAGCGAGCGTTCCCGGCAGAACGGGAGCAGGTCGTACTCCGGTCCCCGCCGGGTGAGGTTGTAGAGCACCTGGTCCGTCTGCGGGCGGGCACCCGCCGGCAGTTCCGCCAGATCGTCGACGTCCAGGTTGCTCACGCCCCACGAGCCGATACTGCCGTCCGCCACCAGCCCTTCCAAGGCTTCGACCGTCTCGTCGAGCCGTACGCCACCGCGCCAGTGCAGCAGGTACAGGTCGATCCGGTCCGTGCCCAGACGCCGCAGACTCGCCCGGCACGCCGCGGGCGCTCCGCGCCGATCGGCGTGCCCCGGCAGCACCTTGCTCACCAGGAACGTCTCGTCCCGCCGACCGCGGATCGCCTCGCCGACCACTTCCTCGGCGGCGCCGTCCCCGTACATCTCCGCGGTGTCGACCAGTGTCATCCCCAGGTCGAAGCCCCGTCGCAGGGCGGCGACCTCGGACTGACGCCGCGCGGGATCCTCGCCCATCCCCCAGGTGCCCTGGCCGAGCGCGGGCACCCGCACCCCGGAGGGAAGCGCCACCGTACGCACCACTGCCATCATGTGCCTCTCAACCCGCCGACCCTGCCCGGCCACCGACCCGCCCGGCCGCCGACCGGCCGGGCCCCGCCATGCCCGCAGCCCGCCCCGCAGCGGCACGCCGGAGCCGGGCGCGGTCGCCAATGGCGGCGAAGCGGGCCGAACCGTGAAACAGTCCGATACGGACGATCATCTCGAAGGCCGGCCTCGGACCGGCGCAGCGACGCGTCACGGAGGGTACCCGATGTCGAAACCGCCGCTGCCCGAGGAGGTCGTCGCAATGCTGGCGAAGGCCAATCCCGCCGTCATGGCCACCGTGCGGCCGGACGGCCAGCCGGTCTCCACGGCGACCTGGTACCTCTGGGACGACGGCCGCATCCTGCTCACCCTGGACGAGGGGCGGGCCCGGCTGAACCACCTGCGCAACGATCCCCGGGTGACGCTCACGGTGCTTGACGAAGGCGACTGGTACTCCCACGTCAGCATCATCGGCCGCGCCGGCGAAATCCGGGAGGACGAGGGTCTGGTCGAGGCCGACCGGGTGTCCCGGCACTACCTCGGACGGCCGTACGCGATCCGGGACCGCCGCCGGGTCAGCGTGTGGATCGAGATCGACCGCTGGCACGGCTGGGGAGCCCTGAAGGACAGCACCCAGGCCGGGTGACCGGCTCCCTCGTCCCCTCGTACAATCCGCCCCTCTTGATCAGCGCCCCCGTACATGGCGCCCCGTCGTGTGTTTCGCCAACCCGGGAGGCGGCACACATGAGTGCCCTCCGCTCGGACCGACCGAACCCCGCGGCGGAGCCGAGGAGCGCGGATCAGCTCTTCGGCGCCCACTTCGGGCTGAGCGCGATGGCCTGGAGCCCCTCCAGATCCAGCGCGGGCCGCGGTCGCGTCACCGGACCGTTCGGCGAATACGAGTTGGCTTCCCGGACGGTGATCCGGCGACCGTCCGGACGCAGCGTGTCCACCGTCCAGATCGACGCGTGCGAGGTGCTGGAACGCGCCTTGATGGCCAGCACCCTGGTGCCGTCCCCCAACGTGGTGGCCCTGCAGTACTCGACGGGGGTATTGGCGCAGTTCATCATGCCGCGCAACAGGTCCGGCCTGCCGCTCTGCACCATCACGTCGAACTCGTTCTTCCCGTTTCCGTCGTCCCAGACCGCCTCGGCCCTGATGCCCCCGACATAGAGGTCGGACAGTCTGCCGTTCCCGGGTAGCAACGCGACCAGCGCCGAACGCATCTGGGCTGCGGACGGATCCTCTGTGGCCGGGAGCTTCCGCGCGGCAGGCGTGGGGATCGAATCGAGGGCCCGGCGCCATGCCGGACTTGCCGCGATCGCCCCCAGTTGACCGGTCGACAGCACCGGGGCAACTCCGGTCGACGCCACCTTTCCCTCGGCGCCCCCCGCGAACTCCTCGACGGCGACCTGGGCGCCGTCCGGCCCGGTGACGACCGCGGACCAGAGCTGCTGCCCGGTGTTGTCGACCGCCGAGGCGAAGGACCGGTTCGTGGTGAGCGTCGACCCGCCGGGCAGCGACACCGTCGAGCACACGTCGTACGGGTGGTCCTCGATCGGGACGCAATTGCCCTGCCCCTGCCCGTCCCACGGCATACCGGGAGTCAGCCGGGTGAGCCGGAGCCGCAGGCTCGACGTGCCCTCGTCGGTGCTGTAGGTGATCTGCGCCGTACGGGAGTCCGGCATGGCCGGCGGTGGCTCACTGGTGACGCGGCCGCCGGGCGGCAACAGGCCGGTCAATGTGGCGACCAGCTCTTTCGCGCTCACCGGCGGACCGGGTGACCGGGGCTCGCCCGGCGGGACGGTTCCGGTGCGCACAAGCTGCGTGGTGACGGCCTCGGGCGCCGCGTGATGATCGCCGAGTGTGCTGCCGCCGAGCACGGCCGCACCGACCGCGACAAGCGTCAGCGCCGCCGCGGCGCCCGCCTGGGTGGCACGAACCCGCCGCTGCCGCCGGGCACGTGCGGTGGCGCCGCGTACCAAGTCGGACGCGGGGGGCGGGAAGTCGTCGGCGGCCAGGCGCAGGGCGTCGGGCAACTGGTCCTCGAACTGCTGGTCGGAAGGCATGGCTGAGCTCCATCCTTGCGGGAATCGGTGCGGGGGGACGGGTGCGAGGGTGCGGGTGTGAAAGGTGCGCGGACGAAGCCGGCGCGGGCCCGCCCCGGCGCTACCGTCGGACGGTGTCGGTGGACTGGTCGCCCAGCAGTCCGCGCAGCCGCTGCAACGCCCGCACGCACTGGGCGCGTACGGCGGCCGGCGAGACATGCAGCACCTGCGCTGTCTGCTCCACCGAGCGGTCCTCCCAGTAGCGGAGCACCAGCACCGCCCGGTCCCTGGGCGGCATCCGGGCCAGTGCCTCCAGCAGCGTCAGCCGCAACTCGGCGTCCGCCACTGGTCCCGCCGTGTCCGGCAGCCGGTCGCTCGGGTACTCGGCCGAGCTGCGCCGACGTCGCTGCGACAGGAACGTCCTGATCAGGACTGTGTTCGCGTACGCGACCGGTGCCTCGGTGCGGTTGAGCCGCCGCCAGGACCGGTACATCTTGGCCAGCGTCTCCTGCACCAGGTCCTCGGCCAGGTGCCAGTCCCCGGTCAACAGGCACGCGGTCCGGAACAGGTGTCTACTGCGGGCGGCGGCGAACTCCAGGTAGTCCGCCGGTGGTTCCCTCATGCGTGATCCCTCTCCCTCGCGGCTGAGTCTCACCCATGGACACGCGGTGGGGCGGCGAACGTGTGACGGTCCCGGCCGGATTGGTCCTGCCGGTCGGCCTCGGTACGGCCACATCCTGCCAAGTCCTGGCCCAGAACTCCCGTTGCACTTCTCCATATGCCCTGGTCAGGAGGCTCTTTCCGAGTCCAGTTGGCTGACGCGGCGTCAGAACGCTGAGCTGAGCGGTGAGCTACCTGCGCCGGCAGCTACGGCGGCGATGAGCTGCCACGATGGGGATCCGTCCCGCGGACCGCTCCCCATCGGGCCGCGCGGGGGTCAGGGCCGCGCAGGGGTCAAGTCCGCGCAAGGGTCAGGTCCGCACGGTGGCCATGGCCGCGTCCAGCAGGGCGCCGAGCGGGCGGGCGGCTGCCACGCGGGTCCACTCCAGGGCGGCGGCGTCGAGGCAGGCCAGCGCGGCCGACACCAGGGTGCCGGTGCGCAGATCGAGGGAGGCGCCGGTCACGGCGGGCCCCGCGGCGACGCGCTCCCGCACGTACGGGGTGAGCGCCTCCTGCCACTGGAGGTGCTTGTTGGCGATGGCGGCGCGCAGGGCCGGGGTGCCCGCCAGCATGGTCGCCCGGCGCAGACCCCCGGGCTCGTTCTCCATGGCATCGACGCAGACGTCCAGCGCACGCCGGAGCGAGACCCATACCTCCTCGTCGGCCGGGCGGGCGGCGAAAGCGGCGGCCACCTCATGCCCGAGGGCGATCATGCCGCCGACCGCCATGTCCTCCTTGGTGACGAAGTAGCGGAAGACACTCCGGGCCGAGATCCCCACCGCCTCCGCGATCTGGTCGACGGTCGTCTCCTCGAAGCCCTGCTCGGCGAAGAGCTCGCCGGCCTTGGCGGCGATCTCCGCGGTGACCGCCCGCCGGGTCAGCTCTCGCAGCCCGGGCCCGCTCGCCCTGCCCTCTGTGCTCGCCATGCGGTCAGCGTACCGCCCTATAGATGACACTCTCTGCATTGTTTGACAGTCACTGACATGTTTTCTACGGTGGAGGCACGGGCACCGGACGGCGGCGCCCCACCTGCCCGGAGGGCCTCATGTCGCATCCCGCCAGCACTTCCGTCCCGCCGACCCCGGCCGGCGAACTGCTCACCACCCCCTTCACTGCCGCTTCCACCACCCACGACGTGATCAAAGGGGTCGACCTGACCGGCCGACGCGCCGTGGTCACGGGAGCCACCTCCGGGCTCGGTACGGAGACGGCCCGCGCCCTGGCCGCGGCGGGCGCCGAGGTCACCCTCGCGGTCCGCGACCTGCGGGCCGGCGAGCGTGTCGCGGCCGGGATACAGGAGTCCGTCGGAGGCGCCGTCCCCGCGGTGGCCCGGCTCGACACCTCGGACCCGGCCTCGGCCGCCTCATTCGGCGCCGCCTGGGAAGGACCGCTGCACATCCTCGTCAACAGTGCCGGCATCATGGCGGCTCCCGAGCAGCACACACCCCAGGGCCTCGAACTGCACTTCGCCACCAACCACGTAGGGCACTTCGCCCTGGCCCACGGTCTCCACGGGGCCCTCGCGCAGGCCGGTGACGCCAGGATCGTCGCGGTCAGCTCGGCGCTCCACCTCGCCTCGCCGGTCGTCTTCGACGACATCAACTTCCGCTACCGGCCATACCACCCGTTCGTGGCCTACGGACAGTCAAAAACCGCCAATGTGCTCTTCGTCGTGGAGGCCGCCCGCCGCTGGGCCGCCGACGGCATCACCGCGAACGCCGCCATGCCCGGCTACATCCTCACCAACCTCCAACGGCATGTCACCGAGAGCGCCATGGCCGGCATGACCCGCTTCCGTGTCCCCGAGCCGAAGTCCGTGGAACAGGGTGCCGCGACCGCCGTCCTGCTCGCCGCCTCCCCGCTCACCGCCGGCGTCACCGGCCGTTACTTCGAGGACTGCAACGAGGCCGCCCCCGCCCCCGACCACAACGGCTGGATCGAGGGCGTGGCCCCCTTCGCCCTCGACCCCGCCCACGCCGCCCGCCTCTGGGACTACTCCGAGTCCCTCCTGCCTCCCGCCTGACCGACTGGGGCTGTCCCAGGGCCCGACTGCCGGCGAGGCGGGCAGCCGCCGGCAGCCTGGTCCACGGTCCCCGGGGTCCCCGTTCCCCGATTCACGATCAACGGGCGCCGAGCGGCAGCCACCCGTGCTGACGTCGCCGTGGCCGCCAGGCGCGACGAGGCACAGGCGCGCCGTCGGGTAGCGACCCACCGTCGCGCGGTCGTCGCCGCGGCCACCGCGACGATCACGACTCTGACCGAGCCGACGCCTTAGTGGTCGGAGCCCGAAGTCCTTCGGGGGTTGACCCCTAGGTTGTCGATCTTCACGTATTGTGCGGCCAAAAGGTGTTCGGATCCGTGTTACGGGTCCTGGATGCCCTCCGCCCATGCCAGGGGGCGAACCGCAGGGCTATGCGTAGCGTGTGCGCGCCCTTTGGACGGGCCCAGGTATTTCAGAGAGGTTGGTGCTCTGGTGGAGGTAGCCGTCGAGAGCTTCGACGCGTCACGTGGTGCGCGTTTGGGTGCCTACAGTGCCGTCTCCACATCGCTGGCGCTGTGCAGTGATCGCGAACTGGGCGAACTTGTGGATACGGCTGCGCCGCTGGGTGCTGGCATCGGCGGGACCTCAGCGTTGCTGGAGGTCGGGGGGACTCCAGTCTTCGTTAAGCGGCTGCCGCTGACCGATCTGGAAAGGCAGCCGGAGAACGTCCAATCCACGGCGAACCTCTTCGGGCTACCTACCTTCTGCCATCCCGGCCTCGGGGTCCCCGGAGGCCCGGGATGGGGGGCCTGGCGGGAGTTGGCCGTGCACACCATGACGACGAACTGGGTGCTCGCACAGGACCATGAGGGCTTCCCCTTGATGTACCACTGGCGGGTGCTGCCGCACCCCGGGCAGGAGCTGCCCGAGCAACTAGCCGACGTGGAGAAAGCTGTCGCGTACTGGGGAGGCAACCCGCAGGTGCGCCACCGGATCGAGGCGCTGCGGGACTCCTCGGCGAGCGTCGCACTGTTCATGGAGTACATCCCGCAGAACCTGCACGATTGGCTGGACGTTCAGGTCAAAGCCGACGGTGAGACGGCCGAGCAGGCATGCACCATGGTGGCGAAGGAACTTGAGGCCGGAACCTCTTTCATGAACGCCCGTGGGCTCCTGCACTTCGATGGCCACTTCCAGAACATCCTCACCGACGGCAAGCGTCTGTTCTTCACGGACTACGGCCTCGCGATCTCCTCCCGGTTCGACCTGTCGAAGGAGGAGGTCGACTTCTTCGCCGAACACCAGACCTATGACCGCTGCTACACCGTCACCCACCTGGTGCAGTGGCTCACCACCGCCCTGTACGGGTACGACGGGGACGAGCGCAGCGCGTTCATGCGCGCCTGCGCCCGAGGGGAACCTCCGACGGGAATTCCGCCGCAGGTCGCGGCGATCCTCATCCGCCACGCCCCGGTCGCCGCAGTGATGACGGACTACTACCGCGAGTTCCGTTTTGAGAGCAGGCAGACCCCTTATCCCCTGGAGGCGATCCGCCGGATCGGCGGGCCGGACAGCTTGTTCACCATCTGATGGATCTGGGCGGCCAACAGTCGGGCTGGATGCGGGAGGCTCCAGGTGCCCTGTCCGCTTCTACTGAACGGCCTGCCTGCCTTGCTCGTAGCCACCGCACGCCCGATCGTCCTGACCGCGGCCGAACGGCACCGGCTGAAGAAGGCGGCCTACGGCCACAGGACCCCGCACCAGGACCGCCTGCGGGCGCAGATCGTGCTGCAGGCTGCCCGGGGGCTGGGCAACGCAGCGATCGCCCGCGAAACGGGAGCGCACCTGGACACCGTGCGCACCTGGCGGGGCCGCTTCGCCGACGGGGGCCTGGCCGCCCTGGCCGACCGCAGGCGCTGCGGCCGTCCACGACGCTTCACCCCGGTGCAGGTCGCCGAGGTCAAGGCCCTGGCCTGCCAACTGCCCGCCGAGACTGGCACCCCGCTGTCGCGCTGGTCGTGCCCGGAACTGGCACGCGAGGTCGTCGTCCGCCGCATCGCCGGCTCGATCTCCGCCTCCACCGTCCGCCGCTGGCTGCGCGAGGACGCCCTCAAGCCCTGGCAGTACCAGTCCTGGATCTTCATCCGTGATCCGAAGTTCCGGCCCAAGGCCGCCCGCATCATGGACCTGTATGCCGGTACCTTCGACGGCGTCCCGCTGGGCGCGGACGAGTACGTACTCTCCAGCGACGAGAAGACCTCGATCCAGGTCCGCTGCCGCTGCCACCCCACCCTCGCCCCCGGACAGGCCCGGGCCATGCGGGTCAACCACGAGTACCGACGCGGCGGTGCCTGGCCTACCTCGCCGCCTACGACGTCCACCACGCCCGTGTCCTCGGGCGCTGCGAGCCCACCACCGGCGTCGTGCCCTTCCTGAATCTGGTCACCCAGGTCATGACCAGCGAGCCCTACGCCAGCGCGAAGCGCGTCTTCTGGATCGTCGACAACGGCTCCTCCCACCGCGGCAAGGCCGCCATCGACCGCCTGGCCAAGGCGTTTCCCAACGCCGTCATGGTCCACACCCCGGTCCACGCCTCCTGGACCAACCAGATAGAGATCTTCTTCTCCGTCGTCCAACCCAAAGTCGTGGCACCCAACGACTTCACGGACCTCGACCAGATCCGAGACCAGCTCCGAGCCTTCGAAGACCGCTACAACGCCACAGCACAGCCGTTCCAGTGGAAGTTCACCACCTCCGACCTGGACAATCTGCTGGCCCGGCTCGGCCGACACACACTCGACCGACAGGAAGAATCCTCCGCCGCACCAGCAACGTGATCAACCCCCGAAGGACTTCGGGCTCCGACCACTGAGCCTCGCGTTGCTCAGGTCCACCCGGGGGACAAACACACCGCTCTCGCCCGATCGGGCAGGAGGAGCTGGGCAGCAGCGACCCCGCCTGCCGTCGCAACCCACCCGACCTGCTGTCACCGCTTCACCGTGCTCCGCATCGGTGACCTATTTGGTGTCGGCGACGACGACGATCTGATGGATGAAGGTGCCTTCCACGGCGGAGCGGAGGAGGAAGTCGGCGACGTTTTCGCGCGAGGTCGAGGGGAAGATCGACAGCTTCTTGAGATCCTCGAGCACGGTCTCGGCGTAGCGGGTGTTGCTTCGGTTGTTCAATGGCCCGGGATATTCGATGGTCCATTTCAGATCGCTGGCCTTCAAGAGCGCTTCCGCCGCGACTTTGTCCGCGTATTTCTTGCGAAGCATGGTGCGCACAATGGCGTGTACGAGGAATGAGGTTTTGGTGAGGGAGTCACCGACTCCGAACGCGGAAACGATGATGAATCGGTCAACGCCTGAAGTCTTCGCGGCGGCGATGACTGCACGGACAGCGTCGGTGATCAGCGTCGGGGCTTCGCGGGCGTTTCCGAGCGTGCTGATGACAGCGTCGTGGCCCTGAGCTGCCGCCGCGATCACGGCGGCGTCAGTGACGTCGCCGCTGATGATGTGAGCGCGCGGGTCAACGGTGGCGTCGGCCCTCCGAACGAGGGCGCTGACCTGGTGTCCTTCATCGAGTGCCTTTTTGACGAAGTGGACGCCGGTGCGACCGGTTGCTCCAAGGACGAGAAACCTCATGACGATTCGCTCTCTGTTGACGGCCGAGTCGAACCTCCTCAGGTCGCCGGCGATGGCGGCGTGCCGTACGCGGCGAAGGTCCGATCACCAACATTAGTCATGAAAACTGACTAACGTCAAGGCGGTGCCAGGGCACGCCGGTGCCCGCTGGTCCCGGTGGCTCGGGCGGGCGTGAGGGGGGTGCGGAGGGTATGGTCCGGCCGGGGCTAGCGGGAGTAGGGGTCGGTGATCTCGCGCAGTTGGTCCAGGATCTGCTGCAGCACGGTGAAGTTGCGGGTGCCCAGGTAGGACTTCCACTCCGCGAGGATCTCGTTGAGTGTCGCGGTGGCCACCTCGACTGCCCGCCGGCCGCGCTCCTCGATCACGATCAGCCGGGCGCGGCCGTCGGTGGGGTCAGGGACCCGGCGGACGTAGCCCAGGCGCTCCAGTTGGTCGACGAGCACACCGGCGCTCTGCTTGGCCATTTGTGCCTGGTCAGCCAGGTCCGTGAGACGTGAACCATCCGGGGCGATGCGCTGGAACACCCGGCACTGGGCGAGTGTCCAGTCGTCGAAACCGGCATCCTGCAGAGCCCGGAAAATCCGGTCTTCGGTGTACCGGTACGGGATGAACAATGACGTCCCCAGATCAACCCGCTGCTCGTCGTCCATGCCGCCCTCGGCCCCATCGCTCATCTGATCCCACGAGGTTCACACCCTACGCGAACGCCACTGGGCCGGGCCGCCGCCGACCCCGTCGCGACGGCGCGCGGACAGCGCTGCGCACGCCGCCTTCCGTGCACCATGTTCCGTGGGCACCCTGCGCCCCTCGGCTGCCGCGCACCTGCCCTCTTGTCATGCGCGCCGTTAAGCTCCTCCTATGATAAAGAATGCTGACTAGAACGGGGGGCGGCGCGGACTGGGCAGGAATGATCGCGGGCGACCAGGTCGTGCACGCTCCGTTCGCTGCCGGCCGGGCCGCTTTCGTCGATCCGGCGGACATCGCCGCGGTCGCCGCGGCCTGCCTCACCCAGGACGGGCACAACCACCGGATCTACGAGCTCACAGGGCCCGATCCGCGCAGTCCCGCCGACCAGGTCGCCATCCTCAGCGAGGTGCTGGACCGCGACCTGCACTAGGCCGAGGCCGACCCGGCCGCCTCGGTCGCGCTCATGGTGTCCTACGGCATACCCGAGGAGCAGGCGAGCGCCATCATCGAGCAATTCCGTTTCACCCTGGAACCGTGGAGCCCCGAGCCGACCAGCGACGTCACCGCAGTCACGAGCCGCCCGGCACGCAGCTTCACCGACTGGGCCCGGGCCCACCGCAACGAACTCCTCGCCCCCGCCAATTGGTGAATTGATGCCGGCGACGGCGTACGCCTGCCTACGCCTGCCCTGCCCGGATGGTGGGACCATGACCGACCGCCGCGCGACTGCTGCTCCACCTGGGCGGTCAGTTGCCGGAGGTGCCGGCAGCCTGCCTGCCCGACCGGCTCTCGGCAGCCTGCCGGGTCCAATTGTGCAAAGCCGCAACCGAAGCCGCTACTGGCCCAGTCGGCCGGACCAACGAGGCGCCGGCGCCAATGGCGTAGACAGCCGTGTTCCCGTCGACCGCCGGCACGGGCAGCATGCCCGACCATTGCAGCCCGAACGTCCGCGACCCGTCCGTCACCGACGCCAGGTTTTTGTCACCGCCGTCGGAGACCGCCACATCCGCCGCCGCCACCTGCGGCTTGAAATCCGCACCGGCGTCGACCAGATCCGTGTCGACGTCCTTTCACGAACCATCCCCCTGCTGGACCCGCACCGGACCCGCATATTCCTCAGTCGTCAGCGACCCGTCGCAACGGCGCCATCAACCGGGCCGACGCCACATCCTGCGTCTGGGCCGCACCGAGCGACACAGCCCGCGCCGGCGCGGCCCGAGGTGAGTGGACCTCATCACTGAGGCCTCTCGTAACTCGGCGGTTGTGTCTCTGGCTTGGGGTGCGCGTCAGCGCGGCCATCGCCGCGGGCCGGCTTTTGCGGCTCCGGCCGGACGCGGGCTTGGCAGGGGACGCCGCAGTTCTTCGCGGCCAGCCGGGCTGCATGGAAGGCCATCCGCGCCAGATCCGCACCCGAGGCGGCCTCCGCTGCGGCTGCATCAGTGGCTACTGCGAGCGGCGGAAGCCGGGGTCCTTGCCCGGCTCCCGTCTGTTGCATCGACTGCATCGTCACGGTTTCAGGCTTCTACTTCGCTGCCGTATATCCATCACGTAGAGCCCCAAGCGGGCGATACCGGCGATCACAGCGGTGCACGCGGCGATGACGAAATAGGTCACCCCGGTGCCTTTCCATGGGAGGGCATGGGCCACGAGCGGAATGGTGACGGCTATCAGGATTGCCGCCACTGCCCACACCAGCAGTCTCTGCCATCTCGTGGCACGGACTCCGCCGCTGGCGGATGGGTCCATCATGATTTCATCACTTACCCAGTGTCCTCCGCCGGTTGGCGTGCTCGATCACCGCGAACACGTACAGCCGGGCTCCGGACAGGGTGGCGGTCTCGAAGAAGTCACTTGCCAGCAGAGCGTCGGCCTGGGAGTGCAGGAAGTCCGCCCAGGTGCTCGACGCCCGTTCGGGCGCCGGTGGGATGCCGGCGTCCTGCAGGATTTCCCAGACGGTGGATGCGGCTACGTTCACTTCGAGTACGAGCAGTTCGCCGTGCACGCGCCGGAACCCCCAGCTGGGGTTCTCCCGGGCCGGGCGCAGGACGAGGGCCCGGATGCAGCGAACGGTGGGCCCCCGCGGTTGGGCCGGGATCGGGTGGCGTGCCGGCCGGCAACCACGTCACGGTGCCGGCGCAGGACCGTGTCCGGGCGCCGGAGCCCGGAATCACCCTCCGGACCGAGCCGCCCGATGATGACCGCGCTGGCGAAGGTCGACTTGTCCAGCGCGAGCGCGGCGAAGACCACGACGCACGCGGCCACCACGCCGACCTCGGGGGTTTCCAGCAGCCGCCGGGCGAACGGCCCCTGCCCCGGGCTCCGGCGGCGCCGCGGCGACGGACGCCGAGGTGGCCCGGGGCCGTGGCGCCCATGGCGCCCGTGCCGCTGAGTTCAGCCGAACACGCGGCGCTGGATCTCGCGGCGGTAGTCCTCCAGCGTCTTGTCCAGGTGGGTGCCGGCCGCCTGGGCAGCCGCGTCGGCGTCCCCGTCCCTGATCGCCCGGTAGATCGCCGCGTGCTCGGCGACAGCCTCCTCCGCGTGGCCGCCCACCGTGCCGTGCAGTCCGATGACGCTGGACTGGTGCTGCAGGCGGCGCGCCTCACGCACCGCTTCCACCAGGAAGGGGTTCTTCGACGCGGCGGCGACACCGATGTGGAAGTCGTCGTCGCCCTGGTCGAACAGCGCACGCCGACCGGTCACATGGCCTTCCCGGCACATGTCGGCCGCCTTCTCGATCGCCCGCAGATCCGCCGGCGTCGCCCGGGCCGCCGCCAGTCGGCTGGCCGCGAGTTCCTGCACGCCGCGGAACTCGAAGAGCTGGTAGACGTGTTCGAGGTCAGTGGGCAGGAAGAAGCTTCCCCAGCGCGACGATCCCAGCATGCCCTCGTCGTTGGCGACGAACAGCCCGCGCCCTTTCTGGGCCTTGATCCGTCCGATCGCCGAGAGGATCTTGACCGCCTCGCGCACCACGGTCCGGCTGGTCCCGAGCTGCGAGGCCAACTGGTTCTCGGTCGGCATCCGGTCACCGGGCTGCAGCCGCAACTCGGCTATCAGCTTCAGGATCTCCTCGGCGACCAGTTCGTAACCCGGGCGGTACACTTCCGCGTCCTTGCCGCTGACCGGGGGCGGTGCCGGGTTGCCGGACGCCGCCAGTACGGGTTTGCCCTCCAACGACCCGCCTCCTCCACCCTTGTGTCGTATTCCGGGGCCTGGACCGCGCAACGCCTCCGACATCACGCCGCAGCATACACCTGCGGTCCGGACCGGCGAGATGTGTACGACTCATCAACTGCCCGCACCGTAAGAACTCCCCTTCACATCGGTTTAAATCCATCGAATACGCAACGCCGACCAAAGAAGTTCTCGGAAATAACCACGCTCATCCTGTTGATGATCACCAGCCATGCGCTCTTATGCGTGACCAAAGCACGGCGCCGCTCTCACTGAGACCTTCAGGCCGGGGGGCTCCGTACCGGGGTCCCACATGCCGCTCCCCCGGCGCGCGGTGGTCCGGGGATTGCTGCAAGTCCAGCCAGCGTCCCAGCGATGGACGGGCGCCACGACGTAGTGGAGTTGTCGATGCAGGTCAATCCGGTCATCACGCATACACCAGGCGGAGCCCGCAGACGTATCGGTCTGCTGTCCGCGCCCGCGGACCAAGGTGAGTCTGTTCAACCGGACCGGCAAGGGCTGGCCGGACGTGGTCTTCGGCTCCCAGAACAACGAGGCCACCTGGGCCGTGGACCAGGGTTTCGCCGCACCCCTGAACAAGGGACTCATCCCCGCGTCGACCCTGTCGGGATGGGCCAAGGGCGCCAACGACCCGTGCCGGGTGAACGGCACGCTCTACTGCCTGCGCAACGACCCGTCCCAGACGGTCCTCTGGCCGGCCTGCCCGTCGCAGTCCCAGATCTGCAGGACGGTGCCTGGGGTGTCCGTGCCGCCGGCCACGTCCAGGCACCGTCCTGAGGCCGCGCCCACCAGCGGAGCCGTGGCCGCGGCGCCGCCGGGGGGCTTATCCCAATGTCCACTGCTGGTTGCTCTGGCCGTTGCAGGCCCACAGCTCGGCCAGTGCGCCGTTGCTCGTGGCCGCTCCGGTCACGTCCAGGCAGAGCCCGGACTGAAGCCCGGTGACGGTCCCGTTGGCGTTGACGGACCACTGCTGGTTGCTCTGGCCGTTGCACGTCCAGACGTCGACCTTCGTGCCGTTGGCGGTCCCCTGGCCACTGGCGTCCAGGCACAGCTGGCTGCTGCCGCTGTAGACCGTCAGCTGACCGGACGACGTGGCGGCGAAGAGCTGGTTGGCCGCGCCCGAGCAGTCCCAGATCTCGGCCTGCGTGCCGGGCGTGGTGGACGCGTTGGGCACGTCCAGGCACTTGCCCGCGCCTACCGCGTGCAGTTCTCCGGTGCCGCCGGTGCCGCCGCCGCTCGTCACACCGGCCTGGCTGATGACCTGTTGCGCGCCTGACGGCCAGCTCGTGCCGCTGACCTGGACGTTTCCGGTCAGGACGTTGTTGTGGGGGGAGCCGGTGGCCACCTGCGTCGCGCCGGCGTTGTACCAGTTGGTGGAGAAGGTGCTGTCGTTGGTGTTGTTGGTGCCGCTGGCGTTGGTGAAGGCCCACACGCCCGCGTCCTGGATGACGTTGTCGGACAGGCTGAGGCTGCGGGAGCCCTCGTCGAGGTAGAGGCCGACGGTGTGCTGGTTGTCGTAGATGTAGTTGTGGTCGATGCTGGTGCCCGGGTTGGCGGACAGGTTGTAGATGCTGCCGCCGTCGTGGAAGACCTTCTTGGTGCCGTGCACCTTGTTGTAGCTGACGACCGTGTTCTTCAGCGTCGTCGCGGTGGTGTAGACGGGCTGGTAGTTGTACAGGCCGCGGTTGCGGTAGTCCTGGCTGCCGCCGGCGTCGTTGGCGCCCCAGCCCCAGCCGACGTCGATGCCGTCGTAGGCGAGGTTCGCCACCTCGTTGTGGGTGATGACGGCGTGGGTGACGTAGGTCGACAGGATGCCGGCCATGTCCTTGTAGTCCTTGGCGACACCGGTGATCAGGTTGTTCTGGATCGAGATGTTCTGGTTGGTCATCGCCGTGTTGGACGGGTGGTGCGCGTCGGGCTGGACGCCGCCGACGACGATGCCCGAGCCGGAGTCATTGGTGAAGGTGCTGTTCGACACGCTGACGTTCGACGCGCCGAGCCCGACACCGGAGGCGTGGGCGTCCGCGTCGTTGCCGATGCCGAGCGCCACCTGCCCGAGGTCGGCGAAGCTGTCCCCGGAGAAGGCCACTCCCCTGGCCGCGGAGACCTGGACCGCCGCCGGGACCTGGCTCCAGCCGTTGCGGGCCGCCTCGAAGAGCGCGCAGCCGGACTGGCAGGAGGTCATGAAGTCCGAGGGCTGGGTGAACGCATGGCCGAGGAAGGTGCCGCTCTGCTGATCGGCATAGCCGACCGACGAGCTGGGGGTGAGCCAGGTGGTGTGCTGGAAGGCGATGCCCTGGAAGGCCAGGTCGTGCGCGGGGTCGGCATAGCTGCCGCTGATCTGGAGCAGGGAGGTCAGCTGCGGCAGTTCGACATCGTGTGCGGTGGGATTCCAGCCGGCGGGCGCCTTGTAGGACAGCTGTCCGGCCTGCGGGTCGAGATACCACTGCCCGGCGGTCTTCAGGAAGGAGTAGGAGTTCTCCAGCTGCAGTCCGCCGCCCTGGAAGGGGTTGGCCAGCGTGTCGTAGCCCCAGTTGTTCATGTTCCAGGCCGGCTGCTGCATCGTGATCGTGGTGCCGCTGATGGACTGCACGGGAGCGTACCGGTCGGTGAAGGAGTTCTGGCTCTCCAGCTCGATCCGGTTCTGCTGCGGCAGGGACGACAGGTAGTCCAGGGCCGAGTTGACGATGTTCATCCCGCTCGCGGTGATCTTCACATCACTGCGTGCGATCGAGATCGCCGCCCGTGGCGCCAGTGCCCCGTCCACATACAGCTGCCGCGAGTCCGTACCCTGCGGGACGCCGGCGGTGTAGATGTTGTTGGACGCGTCCTTCAACGTCCACCCCGACACCTGCCGGCCGCCGGACAGCACCGGAGTCTGACCGGCCTGCGCCCGCCAGATCACCGTGTGCCCGTTGGTGCCGGAATCAGCGCTGCCCAGCGACAGCGGGGCGGACAGGCGGTACGTGCCGCCGGCCAGCTGCACGACGATGTCGCCGCTCATGTTCCCGTCGATGGCCTCGACAGACGACTTGGCCTGGGTCAGCGAGCAGGGCGCCGACGCGGAACACGCGGTGCCGCTGCCGGTCGGGGAGACGTACAAGGTGGTCATGGTCGCCGCCTGCGACGACGCGGCGGGCAGCGCGACGACAGCGCCGAGGGCGAGCGCCGCGACGGTGGCCGCGCGCGACGACCTGCGCCGCCGGCGACTGAGTGCGGGGATCATCATGGTTCGCTCTTTCCTGGTGATGAGGGGGCAGCTGAGGGTGTGCCGGGCCGCGGTTCGGCCCGGCACACCCGGATCGGTCGACGTCGCCGCGGTCAGCCGGTGCGGACGCGCCACCCGCGAGTGACCGCCCTGGTCAGCTGCGGTTCCACTGCTGGTTGGTGGCGCCGGTGCAGGCCCACAACTGCACGAGGGTGCCGTTGGCCGTGCCGTAGGCGCTGGCGTCCAGGCACAGGCCCGACTGGGCGTTCCTGATCGTTCCGTCGGAACCGACGTTCCACTGCTGGTTGGCGCCGCCGTTGCAGTCCCAGATGATCGCCCGAGTGCCGTTGGCCGTACCCGACGCCTCGTCATCCAGGCACTTGCCGCCGTAGACCCGGAGCTCCTTGGCGGAAGTCAGGGTCCACTGCTGGTTGGTCTGGCCGTTGCAGTCCCACAGCGCCACCTGCGTGCCGTTGGTCTGCGTGGCGTTGGGCACGTCCACGCACCGGCCGGACGGCGCGCCGCGCAGTGGGGTCGCGCTGCCACCGCCCCCCGACGAGGTGCCGTAGCCGGCGGCGGTGATGGTCGCCTGCACCGCGTTCTCCGTGGCGTCCGACGGGTAGCCCGCGGTGATGGCGCCCTCGAAGAACTCGCCCTGTCCGGACACGCTGTTGTCACCGCCGGTGCCGAGCAGCAGCGAGCTGTCGGTCTTCATCGGCGAGTAGCCGTTGGGAAGACCGCCGGAATAGGTGGTGGTCAGCCCGCCGCTGGCGGCGTTGCCGTATTTCAGGGTGAAGTTGCTGGTGCCGTTGTTCTTCTCCCACGCGCTGACGAAGGGGAAGTGGACGCCCTGGTTGTTGGCGTCCTTGTTGGAGCCGGAACCGGTGTGGTACATCCCGTTCTCCAGGTCGGCCTCGACCCAGGGGCCGGTGCCGGTGCAGCCGCCGAACCAGCAGGCGTTGCCCCAGTAGATCGAGTTCATGGTCGCGTTGCCGGTGTCGGTGTGCGAGTTCTCACCGCTGCCGTAGTCGAAGCAGCACCACTGGTTGGTGAAGTTGGACGACGTCACCATGTAGATGCCCTCGGGCTGCGAACCGGTCGGGGCGCCGGACGCGTGGTCCAGTCGGTAGCCGACTCCCGGGGTGACCTTGACGCCGTAGACCTGGTGCCCGGCGGCCGTCACCGGCAGCGCCATCGCGTCCGCGCCGACGTCCGCGCCGTTGGGACCGGGACCCTTCCAGTAACCGCCCGAGGAGATCGGCATGTCGTTGTGCCGGCTGGTCTGGTCGTAGATCTTGGTGATCGTGCAGGTGGTGCCCGAGCAGAACGACGCCTGGGCGGCGCCGTTGGCGTATCCGCCGGCGGCGAGCAGGCCGATGTCCCGGTAGGTGTGGTCGGAGGCACGCTGGATCTGGTAGAGCGGCCCGTTGTAGGCCGCGAACAGGGCCCGTGTGGTGGAGTGCGCGCCGATGCACGGCGTCCCGCCGGCGGCGTACAGGTCGCACGGCAGCGAGGCCGCGGCGGCCGCGGCCGGCGCGGCCCGGTGGACCGCGGGGGTGACCGCGGTCGGATCAGTGGCGGAGGCGCGCCCGCCGAACACGGCCGCGGCCATCGCGAGGACCAGCAGGACCACGACGAGCGGTCCGAAACGGCGTGAGCCTGGGGACGCGAGAAGCGTCTTGGCAGACATCAGTGGCTCCTTCGAGGGGGGAAACATGCGTCTGGTGCGGGCCGTGCCCGAGGTCCTTCGGCGCGCGCGGGCGCCGGGCCGGCCACTCGTCCATGGCGGGACGCGTCATCCGCCGACGGCCGGAACCTGGCAGGTGTCCCGGTACGGCAGCAACTCGTCGCCGCTATGAGTCAGTCCTATGCCGCGGGATCGCGGCGGGAACGCCCGCACGGTGCGCCAGGCGGCCAGGGGCACGCCGGGCCGCGCAAGCGGGTGATATCGGGTCTATCGGGTCGTGGTGGCAATGGACACTCCTGGGGGGCATACGAACCGTCGAATGTGAGCGCTCACAATTCGGTCGAGGACGGTACGGAGGTGCGCGGGACGACCGCCGGGGAAAAGCGGGGGGCAGCGGTTGCCGTCATGAGACTGACATAGCGAGGAGTTCATCTCAAGAGATGTGTCATATACAGTTCAGCGATGTTTCCGGCCGCCTACGCCAGGGACCGAGTGGGTCCGCGCCGCGGGCCGTGTGGCGGGGAGAACGTCATGGCCCGGCACCGGGCCGAGAGCCCGAAACGCCCGTGGCCGGCTTGCGGGCCGGCCACGGGACGGGATGCGGAGTTAGCTCAGACTCCACTGCTGGTTGGCGCCGCCGTTGCACGTCCAGAGCTCGGCCAGAGCGCCGTTGGCTGTCGACGCACCGGTGACGTCAAGGCAGAGCCCCGACTGGGTCTCGGTGATGGTGCCGTTGGAGTTGACGTTCCACTGCTGGTTGGCACCGCCGTTGCAGGACCAGGTCTCCACCTTCGTGCCGGCTGTCGTCTGGTTGTCGTACCCGTCCAGGCACAACTGGCTTCCCCCGCTGAACACGGTCAGCTGACCCGACGACGTGCGCGTCCAACTCTGGTTCGCGGCGCCGTCCGCCCACCAGCACACCGGCCACCAACGCGACAGCCGCAGCCACCGCCGGCAACCACCTTCTCAACAACCGCACCACACCGACACCACCACACCGACATCACCACGAACGAACACCGCATCCTCCTCAATGTGGGGGGAAAGGGCACGAAGCCCAGGAACAGGTGAGATCCGGCCCGGGTCACGGAGCGGCGGTGTCCGTGGCGCGGTCGGCGTCACGACTCCTCATGGCGATCATCATCCTCCCCATGTTAGCGCTCACAGTCTGTCCACCGCTGTGCTGCTGCGGTCAGGTCGATGCCAGCGCCTCGCGTCCGGCTTCCGCCCCGGACGCAGACCGGGACACCAGCACCGCTCTGGTCGGCCTTCACCACGTTGACGCGCTTGGTTGCCAGATGTACCAACGCCGTTGGCGTGCCGGCCCCATGCCAGGAGCAGATCTCCAGGCGTCTCCGGGCCGAGGGCTGCCGTGTCTTCGGCCCCTTGAGGCCCGGCGATCCTTCACCTGGCAGAGAGTGTTAGCGTTCACTGGTGTGACGTCAAGGTGTCACGCCAAAGAAACACCGCCCGTCAGCCGGGCGCAGGCCAGGGCCGGTTGACCCCCCCCCGCTGACGGGTCTGCGGGGGGCACACGCGCCCGCCCGGCCGCAGGTGGGGGCAGATGGCAGGTGGCGGCAAAGCCGCCGTCCGCATCGGATCGTCCGACCGGCCCGCTGTCGGAGCATGCCACGGCCACCCAATATCGAACATCGCCCGGAGTCTGCAACCAACAACTTGACACGTCTTCGCACACAGGGTTACCTGATGCTCACAGCTCCCACCGAGGAGGGCCCTCGCCCGACACCCCCGGTGCTGCTGTTCTTCGACGGTGGCAGGCCGTCGACCTCTGCAACGCCCGCGTGCCCAGAACACGCCCCGTGCGGTGCGCCCATGTGAGTCGCTCACAGGAGGTCGAAGATGCCGGATGCCGCCCCCCACCACTCCGCCTGCTCCCCCGCCCCTGGGCCGTGTTGGAGAAGTCCCTCCCCCAGCTGTCGCTGGAAGGTGCCCCCTGCCCCGCGACGCCTGGCACGCGCTCCCCCAGCCACCGCTGGGGTGCCC
This sequence comes from Streptomyces sp. DvalAA-14, assembly GCF_900091855.1. GTDB lineage: Bacteria > Actinomycetota > Actinomycetes > Streptomycetales > Streptomycetaceae > Actinacidiphila. The sequence continues at coordinate 3,699 of NZ_FMCH01000325.1, read as the reverse complement.
GGCAGCGGCGGCGCCAACCAGACCTGGACGCAAGCCGCCACGGGATTCTCGGTCTACAGCGGGAGCAGCCAGCTGTGCCTGGACGCCAACGGCGGGGACCACTCCCGGCACCAAGGTGGTCGTCTGGTCCTGCAACAGCGGACCGAACCAGCAGTGGATTCCGAACGCCGACGGCACCATCACCGGCGTTCAGTCGGGGCTCTGCCTCGACGTGACGGGGGCCGGCACCGCGAACGGCACCCTGGCCGAGTTGTGGAACTGCACCGGCGGCTCCAACCAGAAGTGGAGCCTGCAGTAGCCGCGGCGACCGGCACCCGCTGAACCCTCCGAGCCGCCGCGGCGGGCCGTCCCTACAGCCGCCTGATCCACCTCGCCAGGTCCGCGACCTGGGCACCGCTCGCGGGACCGGGCGGGCCGGTGGATCGGCCGCCATGTCCACAGCAGCGAGAGAGGGACTCCATGATGTCGCCAAGAACACGGTTCCGCGCCCTTCTGGTGGGCGCGGTCGGAATCACGACGCTGGTGACGCTGACCGCGTCGCCCGCCTCGGCCGCCAACGAGTCGGTCCAGAAGTGGCTGACCACCTCCGACCTCAGCCAGCATCTGGCAGCGCAGCCCGACCTCGGCTTCTCGGCCTCGTCCGCCGCGGGGACCATCACGGTCAACGACAGCCAGACGTTCCAGACCATGGACGGGTTCGGCGCCGCGATGACGGACAGTTCGGCCTGGCTGCTGTCCGACAAGCTGAGCAGCACCGCGCACACGAACATGATGAACGCCCTTTTCAGCCCGAGTCAGGGCATCGGCATCAGCTGGGTCCGCATCCCCATGGGTGCCTCCGACTTCTCGGCGACCGCGCAGCCGTACTCCTACGACGACAACCTCTCGGCCTCCACCGGCACCACGGTCGGCGTGGGTTCCGGTCGCTGCCTGGACGACACCGGCACCACGGCCAACGGCGTGCAGCAGTACATCTGGGACTGCACGAGCGGCAACGCGAACCAGCAGTACACCTACACCAGCGCGTCGGAGCTGCGCATCGCCGGCAAGTGCCTGGACGCCGACGGCCAGGGCACCGCCGCGGGCACCAAGGTCATCGTGTGGACCTGCAACGGCGCGGCCAACCAGAAATGGACACTCAACGTCAACGGCACGATCACCGGTGTGCAGTCCGGCCTGTGCCTGGACGTCAGCGGGGCGGGCACAGCCAACGGCACCCCGGTCCAGCTGTGGACGTGCGGCAGCGCGAACAACCAGAAGTGGACGCGCCCTGACCCCGCGCTCGCGAACTTCTCGATCGGGCACGACCTCGCCTACATCATCCCCGTCCTGAAGCAGGCCCAGGCGCTCAACCCGGCGGTCAAGTTCATGGCCAATCCCTGGAGTCCGCCCGGCTGGATGAAGGCGAACGGCCAGATGAACAACTCCGGCAACGCCGGAACGCTGCTCTCCTCCAGCTACGGCCCGCTGGCGCAGTACTTCGTGAAGTTCCTCCAGGGCTACACCGCGCAGGGTGTCCCGATCTACGCGATCACCCCGCAGAACGAGCCGACGTATGCCACCGCCTACCCCGGAATGCAGTTCAGCGAGCAGAACGAGGCGAGCTTCGTCGCCAACAACCTGGGCCCGGCGCTGGCACAGGCGGGCCTGTCGCCGAAGGTGCTCGGCACCGACTTCAACACCAACCTGCTGAGCAGCTACGCCGAGCCCCTGATCAAGGACAGCGCCGCCGGCAAGTACCTCGCCGGGACCTCCTGGCACTGCTACGCGGGCAACCTCGGCGCCATGTCGACCATGCAGGCCGACGTCCCGGGCAAGGACAACTACGAGACCGAGTGCTCGGACGGCATCGACCCGCAGAACGCGATCGAGACCTTCATCCAGAGCACCCGCAACTGGGCGCGGGCCGCGACGATGTGGAACATCGCCCAGGACCAGAACAACGGTCCGGTGATCCCGGGCGGCTGCAGCAGCTGCACTCCGCTCGTCACCATCAACCAGAGCACCGGGAACATCACCTACAACGCCGCCTACTACTCCGTGGGGCACTTCAGCAAGTTCGTCGTCCCCGGCGCCAAGCGGATCGCCTCGACCACCACGGCGAACCTCGACGACGTGGCGTTCAAGAACCCCGACGGTTCGATCACGCTGATCGTCTACAACACCTCGAACGCAACCCAGTCGTTCACCACGGGCTGGAACGGCGAGACGTACAGTGACTCGCTGGCCGCCCACGCCATCGCCACCTACAAGTGGACCCGAGGGTGACGGCGGCCGGCCCCGGGTAGCCGGCCACCAGTGACCCCTGGCACGCCACGGGATCCCGCGCCTGCCCCCCTTGCGTCCCTGGGGCAGGCACGGGCCGCGGTCGCCCTGGTGCGAGCAGGCCCGGAGCCGTTGCAGGTCCAGATCTCCTTCTGCCGCACCCCTTGTTCCGGCACGAGGCGCCCTCTATGGTCCGGAGCGAAGAGCTTGTGGGAGCGCTCCCATAGGTCCCCGCTTGCTTCTCCCCCCACCTCCGTGACTGTCGAAGGGACAGCATGAAGAAGCTGCAGCAAGCCTTTCGGTCGATTCGCAGAGCAGCCCTGGCGACGACGGCGACGCTCGGACTGGCCGCCGGCTGCCTGATCGCCCTGACCACCGCGCCGGCGGCGCACGCCGACACCCAGATCTGCGACCAGTACGGTTCGACCACCATCGAAGGCCGCTACGTGGTCCAGAACAACCGCTGGGGCACCACCGCGACCCAGTGCATCGCTGTCACCGGCACCGGCTTCCAGATCACCCAGGCCGACGGCGCCTCGACCGGCGGCGCCCCGAAGTCGTACCCGTCCGTCTTCAACGGCTGCCACTACACCAACTGCTCCCCCGGCACCAACCTGCCGGCGCAGCTCAGCGCGATCAGCAGCGCTCCAACGAGCGTGTCGTTCACCTACGTCGGCAACGCCGTCTATGACGCCGCGTACGACATCTGGCTCGACCCGACACCCCGCAAGGACGGTGTCAACAAGACAGAGATCATGGTGTGGTACAACCACACCAATCCCGTCCAGCCGGTGGGCACCCGGATCGGCACCGCGACCGTGGCCGGGCGCAGCTGGGACGTGTGGACCGGCAACAACGGGTCGAACGACGTGATCTCCTTCGTGGCGCCCTCGGCCATCAGCAGTTGGAGCTTCGACGTCAAGGCGTTCGCCAATGAGGCGATCAGCCGGGGCCTGGCCCAGAACTCCTGGTACCTCACGAGTGTCCAGGCTGGCTTCGAGCCCTGGCAGAACGGAGTCGGGCTGGCGGTGACGTCGTTCTCGTCCTCGGTGAACATCGGCGGGAGCACCTCCGGCGGTTCGACGACGGGCGGTTCAACGACGGGCGGTTCGACCGGCGGCACGGGCTCCTCCTCCTGCAAGGTCGCCTTCACCGCCCGGACCTGGAGCGGCGGCTACACCGCGAACGTCACCGTCACCAACACGGGCTCGACCGCCGTCAACGACTGGACGTCCGGCTTCACCCTTCCCTCCGGTCAGACCGTCACCAGCGCCTGGAACGCGACCATCAGCCCCTCCTCCGGCTCGGTGACCGCGTCCAGCCTCTCCTACAACGCCCAGATCCCGCCCGGCGGCAGCCAGTCCTTCGGCTTCCAGGGCACCTACTCGGGCAGCTTCGTCCAGCCCACCGGTTTCACCCTGAACGGCGCCGCCT